>JBBRGN010000101.1:0-15279 GCA_038240665.1 Chitinophagales bacterium
GAAGCCCTTACCACATCAATTACACTTCCTGAAGATAGGAATGCATGGGCTTTGTAAAACGAATGGGCTACTAAGTGGAGCAATGCCGCGGAATAAACGCCTAATCCGCAAGTCATTAAACTAAAACCCATGTGGCCTACACTGGAATATCCCAGCGCGGTTTTTATTGAAGTTTGCGTCAAATAAGCTACCGAAGCAAAGAGTGCCGTTAATCCACCTACAATGATGAGGAAAATAGCAGTATACGTGCTGGTTTCCATGACAAACGACATTCGGATAAGTAAGAATGGTCCCGCATTTAAAAGCCCGGCATGCAACAAGGCTGATACGGGTGTGGGGGTTTCCATAATCTCTATCAACCAGCCATGGGTGGGGAATTGTGCTGATTTAAGCATTGCCGATAGCGCTAAAAACAAGGCTGCCAATTCTAGGGAAGGCGAAGTTAAAGTGCTGCTTTTGATAGATTTAAAAATGACTTCAAGATTTCCAGAACCGAATTGACGGTAGAGTAAAACGATGGCGATTAACAAACAGGCATCGCCCAATCTGGCAAGGATAAATTTCTTTTTAGCAGCAAGTTGCGCACCTGGCCTGTCGCTGTAAAAAAGTAGTAGTCGATGCAATGAGATACTGGTTAAAATCCAAGATATCAATAGTAAGCCTAGGTTTCCAGAGATTACCAGCAATTGAACCGAGGCTATGGTTGCCGCTAGCCGACCCATAAAAGCTCCCTGTCGTTGGTCTCCATCCAAGTAGTTTATACTGTACTTTACGATAATAAACCCAAGAAGGGAAATCATACCGAGCATGATAATACTCAGGGAATCAAGTCGTATGCTAAAACCGAAATCTGCAAGTCCAATTAACGCCGATTCAATGAGGGGTTGCTGGTAACCATTTATGCCAATGAATAAAGCAATAAATAGGCTTATAATGGAAGCAGCTTTGCTCAACGTTATGAGTTGTTTAGGTTTGAAACCCGGTTGAAACCAGGAGGCTAAGGCAGTTGCAACAAAAACTGCAGGAGAAAGAAGTGCAATCAGCGATACAAGATGATGTGACATCAGATGCGTATTTTTAGATTATTCAATGGTGATCGTTGAATTTACACGAGGCTGAATTTTAGATTTTCATTACTGCCCAGTGTTGAATCTTTTGATGCCGCAAATCTCAGAAATACAATTGATAAGTTTTTATTAATGTTTAATATACTATGTATAAATAATATTTATACAATAACGGTTTCAACCTTTTTTAGCTGCTTAAGCCCGTTGTGTTTTGCTGGGTGCTTTACTACTAGTCTCAGAAAAAGGCATGGTGCAACCGATGACGCGCTTACATAAATTTCAAAGGATACTTCCTCCCCAAATAAACCCTTAAAAAACGCGCTTGGGAATTCGACCAATCACGTAGTTTTTTTCAATCCCCAGTTTTTTTGAAAGCGCAGCAGTATTTTTTAAGTCGGTCTCGGCAGCAGTCTCTTTGACTTCAAAAGCCGTGAATTTGTTGAGTACAAAATCAATTTCCTTGCCAGTTTTGAGGGCATAATACGCAATGTCTCCGTAATTGGAGTACTTGCCCCCAAATGGTACAAAATTCAACAGCCCTCGCCCCCTAAAAGGGCAATTTTTTGACTTAAGGAAATTGACAAGAGTCAACCTGAATATTGAACATTGGTGTTAGAGGGCCCTGAAGGGGCAAAATATGGGTAGGACAAGCAGGTTTAATGGTGTTTTAGTCCTGTAGGGACTTGATGTGGAAGCTTCTACTCCTATTTTGCCTGTCTTGGGGCTTACGCTGCTGCTAAAAAATCGTTTCTACCCCTATTATGCCGCTGGCGGGGCTTACGCTTCAGCTAAAATTCGTCCTTTGGAGTAACTCTTATGGTTAAGTCAATGACATTACCGTCTGGGGTTCTCATGCACGAAGAATAAAATTATAACTATCTGAAAAACAATATTTTAAATGTAGTTCTAAAAAAATTGGGTAAATCTAAAATTTCATGCGTTTGCCCTAATGGTAAAATGAGGCTACCTCGATTATCCTATTGGCACTATTGGCAACCGATCACCTGCACCCTCTCTAAAAGTAAGCGGTTCACCATTTAACTAAAAACGCCCAATTACGGCGTTGATTTGTTGGGGTTTTAGCCGTAATTTTATAATGTTCTTAGGCACAACCTCTAAAAAAAGCCAATATGACATTCCAATCCTACTCCCTCCTGCTCTTTTTTTCTTTTTTGTTGACGCTATCTTTGCATGGTCAGAAGTGGCATGGGCAAGTTTCTGATGGCAAACTTTCATTCCCAGCAACAATAATCAATCATACCAGGCATAAAATTACTTTTGCAACATCCAATGGCCGTTTCCTTATTCCAGCTGAAAAAGGAGATTCAATTACGGTGAAGCCACATCCCTACGCTGATGGAGGGCTTACCGAGCTAGATTATTCGAAACACTTCATTTACGAAGGCGACTATGGTGATACTACTTTTATCTGGTCTGGACAAGACAGCATTACCTTTGATTCTGATCGTTCTAACCCATTAGCGGATTCAAATGTTGCTTTATGGACTCGACCAACTTTTGACAAAAACCAAATCATAAAGGAAAAAAATTTCACCCCGGGCAACCGCTACGATCCACTCCAACTGATCCAAGGCAAAATACCCGGTGTAGTGATCTCTCGTCCTGGCGGAGACCCTAATTACGCCTACCAGATGCAGATTCGCGGATTACATTCGGCCATCTACCCAGGTTTTTCTAATTTTTCGACTACCAATGGCTACAATGAACAGTTCGGAATTACTCAACCGTTGGTAGTCGTTGACGGGATGCCGGGGGTGGCGCTCAACACCGTTGATCCACAAGACATCGAAAGCGTTGAAGTGATTCGCGATGCAGCTTCTTTGTCTACGTACGGGATGCGCGGTGCCAACGGCGCAATCCAAATTACCACCCGCAAAGGGGAATTGTACAAAAATGGTGTTCAATATTCCAGCTATGTCGCTTTTGACCAGGCGTCAAAACCTGATTTGGGCATCAGTGCGGATACTTACCGCAATTTAACCGGAGCAGGTGGTCAGTACGCAGGCGTTGGTAAAGATCTTGGCGCCACTACCAATTGGTATGCAGCCATCAGTCGCCCTGGGTTTAGCCATGCACACAACTTAGTCTTAAACGGATCATCCCTAAAAACCGCTTACCGTCTTTCGGTTAATCTTCGCGAGGTCAACGGCATTGCCAAAAGATCTGGTTTGAGTCAGTTCAACACTCTTTTTAATTTTCAACGAACCTTGGGAAAAAACAAAGGTAAATTGGGCGGTTTATTTTCGATTACCAATCGCAGCACCTCCGAAGTCAATGCCGACATTTTTCGCAATGCTGCGCTCTTCAACCCTACTGCCCCTGTTTTTTCTGATACAGCCACCCGTAGCGGCGGTTATTTCCAGCCCAATGTATATGGTCTGTACAATCCAGTAGCGCAACTGGATCAGCAAACCTTTGAGAAAAACTACCACACCATTAGCGCCGGACTCAATTGGGAACAACAGTTTTCCCGCCGTCTAAGCAGTAAAGTCGACATTGGCTACCAATACAATCGCGAAGGCTATGGGTGGGTGCAGACACCGGGGGTACAGTATACGACTTACGAAAAAACCGGTAGTGCAACCTGGGACGAACGCCGTTTGTATCATTGGTATGTCAATGCAGGTTTGAAATATGAACACGACTTAAACCACGGGCACTTAGAAACCGAATTGGGCTATACCCAACAAAATTGGCAGGGCCGAGGGCTGACCCGGGAGGCTAATTTTTTCAATGTCACGCCTCCGGCTTATCAACCATTAATTACCGACAATTGGCGCAGCAAAGGCTGGACTATCTATGAAGATCGTTACCAAGAAAGCGACTTGATGCCCGCAGTATATGCAAAAGCTAAATATGTTTACCAAGGCAATTGGTTTGCCCAGGGCAGTATACGCCGAGAGGGTTTTACGCGTCTGGGGGACAATAAATGGGCGAATTATCCGGCGGTGGTAGTCGGGGGGAAGATTATACAATCGAAAAAAATTATCGATTTGCTTAGTTTTCAATTGGGCTATGGCGAAACCGGCAATATTCCGCCTAAAAACTACGCGACCCATGCCCTGTTATTGCCCAGTAACTATGTTTACAGCAATGGGCAATACATCCCAGGCATTCAATTCTCTGGCACGCCGAATACTAAATTGCGCCCAGAATCCCGCAAAGAATGGAATCTTGGCTTGTATTATCATTTACTTAAAAATAGAGTCAGCGGTCAAATACAATTTTACCGCAGCCGTTCCAGCACGTTGCTCTGGCAATATTTATACAAACAGATTGATGGTCAGTTCGATGCTAAATTTGAAAACCTCCTCGCATTGGTTAATCGAGGGGTTGAAGTACAAATCAACGTCAATGTTACTGGCCGTTCTGCCATCTCGTGGATAGCAAGGTTAAATTTTGCGCACAATCGGACTTTGTTTGATGCGTCCTTCCCGGTAAACGTGCCTGGTCAAAGCGGGGAAAATCAATTAGAAGTAGGCAATGTAGGTGGTCCAGGATTTTGTTGTGGGGGGCTACAGGTGATCGAAAACAAAAAACCAATTGGCCAATTTTCTACTTATCAGGCCGACGGCATCGTTAACGGGCAGTTACAAATTCGGGATTTGAACCAAGATGGAAGGTTAACCACCGAAGATAAAACCATTACTGGCAATGCGCAACCAGCACTTACTTACGGCTGGGACAACAACCTCAGTTGGAAGCGTTTTTCGCTGAATGTATTTTGGCGCGGCGCCTTAGGACACCGATTGTTCAATACTTTCAACCTGTTTTACGCTAACCCACAAATCCTAAAAACTCCAGGATACAGCATTCCGGCCGTGGCGCTTACCAAAGACTTCTCTGCGCTCCAGAATCCTACTTACTCGATCTCGAACTATTTTCTGGAGCACGCTTCTTTCATTCGTTTGGAAAATCTAAGTTTGAGTTACGATCTGCCTTTTGGTAAAGCAGCCCACCAACAAAAAAGCATACAGTTTTATGTCAGCGTACAAAATCTATTGACCATTAGTTCCTTTAATGGCAATGACCCCGAGGTGAGGTTGTCAAATTTTGGAACGGGACTGGTTCCTGGAATTGTGAATCCAAATTATTTTGGCTATCCGCGCAATTTTGACTACTTAGATCGTGGTCGGTATCCGCTGACGCAGACTTGGGTGTTTGGGTTGCGGTTCAAACAGTGAGCAGGGAAGTTTTCAGCGCACATGTTTCGGGGTTACGGACTACCCTACCCCCGAAAACAAACAAACCCTGACTGCTTGCGCAATCAGGGTTTGTTGTTGTTCCTTTACAAAGTAGTCAGATCGTCATAAAGACGCTCAGGTACCACAGTTGTTGTTAAGATCAACGATCACGGTTGTAACCGCCGCCGCCGCCGCCGCTGTAGCCGCCACCGCCACCGCCGCGATTTCCGCCGCCGCCGCCGTAGCCACCGCCACCGCCACCGCCGCCACGATTTCCACCGCCGCCGCCGCCGTAGCCGCCACCGCCGCCACGGTTTCCACCGCCGCCGCCGCGATTGCCACCTTCACGTGGTTCCGCTTTCTTAACTACAATTGTGTTGCCGTCAAACTCAGTATTATCCAATCCGTCAATTGCGGCTTGTGCTTCGTCATCGTTTGGCATTTCGACGAAGGCAAACCCTCTCGATTTTCCAGTTTCTTGATCCATGATAACTTTCGCAGAATCAACTTCTCCAAAAGCTTCGAATGCGTCTCTCAGGTCGTCGCTTTGCGTCCCGAAATTAAGTTTTGCAACAAAAATATTCATTTGAAAAAAATAAAAGGATGAAAAAAATTATGCTCGTAAGCAGCGGACCAATCGGATTGAACCCCACTTAAAAAGAAGTACAAATGTATCATAATAATCGAAGCAGGTGGGAAATAATTTAAAAATACTTGATATCAAATGAAATTTGTCGGCAAAAAGGGCCAAAAATGGGCATTTTTTGCCTTAAAAACAAAAAAAATATTTCAAAAATATATCACTAAACACATCATTACCAAATATTTACAAATATTTTTTATAACATTTTTTTTAAAAATTGCCATTTTACGACAGTTCGTCTAAAAAATGATTTTTAGTGAGCGGTACCCCTGAAAAGTTAGGCTATTCCGTACTGATCAAGGGTAAAAGCTTATTTAAAAGCAGGTATTAAACTAAACTGCACTTTGCCTTTGGCAGACGACGACGTCCATTCCTTCCCTTTTTTCACCGCTATTAGCGTTTGTAGCGCGTTGTCGCTGGGCAAACAAAACAATCCCTGCGCCTGAGCAGACTGACTATATACTTTTAACTCTATTTTGCTCCGATCCAAGTCTTTGGTGGACTGCGCCACCTGCATGTGCGGGATGATGCTGCCTGAATGCACCAGAATTATGGCTTCAATATTACCTACTGCGATATGATGCCAACCAGCAGGGTAGGTTTTTCCGCTTTGATAGTCGACCCATTCGCCAACAAGTAGATACCCGTCGCGTTCTTTTTTGCCTTCTTCGGAAATGGGCGCCACCAACATATCCGCGCCAAAAAGGTATTCATTGTCTAAGTCAGCAATGTGACCCAGATGCTGACTAGATAAAGGTGTTTTTTCATTGGTAGATTGTAAAGTTTTAAGGTAGCTTCACTTTCCTAGCGAACACTCAAGATAAAACAGGGGCATAGTAAACACTACCTGCTTAAAATTTTTTCAAACCCGACTCATGAATGCCAAAAGTGACCTCACCAAAGTCAGTACCAATTTCCTACGTCCGCCTTGACAATTTTTTCGTGTAGCATAAAACAAGGAAAAAACTCTATTTTTGAGCCCATTCGATTCCCTCTAATTATTTACTCTCGCTTTACACCGACATGAAGGCATTTGATCTGCGTTTTTTATTTTTTTTTCTATTGATCTCCTACTCTAGTTTTGCTCAGCAACTGGGAGTAAACGAAGAAAAATACCACATTCACATCAAACGGGCAACTTCGAAGATCACCGTGGATGGACACCTCGATGAGGCAGCTTGGCAAAATTTGGAAAAAGCCACTGATTTTTGGCAATTTTACCCTTTTGATACGGCCAAAGCCAAACTTCAAACCCAGGCCATGGTTGCTTTTGACGATAACTTCATTTACGTCGCAGCAATCTGTCGGCAAAAACGCTCCACTTATGTCGTATCATCCCTGAAACGCGATTTTGGTCGCGGTACTTCGGATATTTTCGGCGTCAACTTCGATCCTTTTAAAGACAAACTCAACGGATTTAGTTTTGCCGTTTCCCCTTTGGGTGTTCAACGCGAAGGCTTGATTGTCAATGGCAATGAACTGAATATTGACTGGGACAATAAATGGTTCAGCGCGGTAAGCAATGACGAAGATTTTTTTTACATCGAAATGGCGATTCCTTTTAAAACCCTACGTTATCGGCGCAAGGATTTGAAAAATGCTTGGCATGTCAATTTTTTTCGCAACTCGCTTCGCCAAAATGAAAGTTCAGCATGGACACCCATTCCTCGCAACTTCTCCCCTTCCGCGCTGGCTTTTGCAGGTGAAATGATTTGGGATGAGCCGCCCCCAATACCGGGCGCCAATGTGTCGGTTATTCCTTATGCCCTAGGACAAAGTACCCGCGATGTGCTCAATGAGCAGCCTGCAAAAAACAGCTTAAACTTTGGAGGAGACGCCAAGATTGCCGTTACGCCCTCGCTTAACCTCGACATTACAGTCAACCCCGATTTCGCCCAAGTCGAAGTGGATCAACAAGTGACCAACCTCAGCCGTTTTGAGTTGTTTTTCCCCGAACGGCGACAGTTTTTTCTGGAAAACAATGACCTTTTTGGTTCTTTTGGTACGCCCAGCATCAATCCTTTTTTCTCCCGTAGAATTGGGCTGTACCGCAACCCACAAACCACTTTCAACCAAAAAATCCCCATCCTGGGCGGGGTACGCCTGAGCGGTAGATTGGACAAAGACTGGCGGATCGGTTTTCTCGACATGCAAACGCAACGTACCGCTTTTGCTGATACCATTTCCCTGCCTTCAACCAACTATTCCATGTTGGCGGTGCAGCGACGGGTATTTACGCGTTCCAATATCAGCGCCGTAATCGTGAACAAAGACCCCATTGGCGTCAGACCCGGAGATATTTCGGCTAATTATAATCGCGTTGCGGGTTTGGAATACCGGTTGGCTTCCAAAAACAATCAGTTAAAAGGAAAATTTTTTTACCACCGGTCTTTCACCCCCGATCAGCTCAAGGGCAAGTATGCCTGGGGCGCTAGCTTGGCTTATGACCGCCCTTCTTTCAATGGAGAATTGAATTTATCTGATATTGGCGATCATCATCAACTCGATATGGGATTCTTACCCCGTCAGAGTTTATTGCGCACTTCCGGCCAGGGCAATTTTGTCTTTTTCCCCAAGAGCGGTATAAAAAAGATCATTAACCGTTTTGCCTTTGGGCCCGATTGGGATTTTTTATACGGCAAAATTCAGGGTCGGCTTGTCGACTGGGATGCCGGAATTTATGGGAGTGTAGGGTTGCAAAATCAGTCGCAAATTGATTTGTTGTTTTTGCGCTATGATTACACCTATTTGTACTCGGCCTTTGACCCCACCAACACCGGCGGCAAACAATTGCCGATCAATACCTCCTATTTATACACCACCAGTCGAATTACCTTTACGTCCAATTTACGGCACCCACTTTTTTACAAGGCTACGGCGCGGGTTGGGCAATATTTTAATGGGAAAATTCTACAATTACAGAGTACCTGGAGTTACCGTTGGCAGCCTTATGGGATTTTTTCGCTGGATTTTAATTATTCACGGATCCGTTTACCTCAGCCTTATAACAGTTCTGATTTGTTATTAATCGGGCCAAAGTTTGATTTTTCCTTTACCCGTAAGTTGTTTTTGACGACTTATATCCAGTACAACAACCAGATCAACAACATCAATTCCAATGTTCGTTTGCAATGGCGGTACCGGCCAGTTAGCGATTTGTATATTGTTTATACGGATAATTACTTTGCTTACAACAATACGGAGGACAATCGGCAGGTGAACGCCTTGCAGATTAAGAATCGGGCTTTGGTGGTAAAATGGACCTACTGGTTGAACCTCTAACTGGGATTGGAATCTGGATTTGATTTAATTGACATCTTTTGTGCCTGGGTATAGGTACTAGCCCCGCCGGTTTTTTGCACAATCAAGAGGATGGCTCGTAAAAAAAATTGTTGAATTGGTGTAAGCATTCCGTGAAGGTATAATATGCTGGATTAAATTGTTAAGCTTGACTTATCACTGAAACAACCCTTTAAAGTTTAATATTTGGTCTCCGTTTTTCGTAACTCATTTGACTTAAATCTATCTCGTTTTTTTGACTAAAACGGTGTTGGCATCATTCTGGAGATGTTGTTCCCATAATGGGCTTAGCCCAAAGGGCTACCTATTCATATACTCCTTCCAAAATGATGGAAAACAAGATCATTTTGCCAAAAAAAGGGTTCAACCGCCTAGCGATTGAACCCTTACTCCAAGTTTTATAACTAAATTTCGCTTATTCCTTTACGACTTTACCCGTGAACAGAATGGCGTTACTATTTCGAATCTGTACCAAATAGATACCAGCCGGCAACTCATTTACATCTAAATTGACTTGGTTAGCGCCAGTAAAGACAGCCGTTTTTTGAGCTAGATGCTGACGACCAATTAAGTCAGAAACTACAATCTGTGCTGTAAATCCTTCAGGGCTATCGAAAGTAAGGTTTACTTGGTCGTACATCGGGTTAGGATATACTTTAACCGCAAGCTTTTCGCCACCAATTTCGGAAATCCCCGTTGCTAGGGAACACTCTGACTGGATGTCCTTGGCAATTTGTCCCCGGATCTCACCACCTGTGTTGGCTGCAGTATGTACGTTAAAATAGACATTGCCGCTGCTGAGTGAATCTGCAAAAGTAGTGCGAGGGATCGTCAAAATACCGCTTGCTTGGTTGTTATTAGCACCAGTAATACCTAAGTTGACAATAACGGGACCGTTAACGCCTTTTGCGGCATAATGAATGTGCCCCGCTACAGCACCTCCGCTCAAACCAGTAGTGACTACTTCAATGTGGGCCAATGTTTTTCTCCGGTCAATCGTTAATAATCCTGCGCCTACGCCAGTCGAACTGTTGTCGGGTATTTCTTGTTTGCTGCAAAGGTTGGATATCATTCCTTCGCGTACCACAGTGTTGACTTGACCTCGGATTTCGCCGCTGATGTTCGCTGTTGTGTGGATATTTAGTTAAACTTCTCCTTTAAAGATTTTGGCTAAGTTCGTGGCATCAACTGCAACTCGACCGGATAGAAAACTTGATCCCGGAACCACTGTAAATGGGATGATGACAGATCCGTTAACGCCTGCTGGTGCGGCGTGAAAGTGCGCTACAGTTGGGACAATACTATCATACAAAACACTATAAGTAAGGGTATCCAATGTTCCATTCATTACACCAATTCCTAGCGCTTTGCCGGGGGAAACTTTGGCGGGTACTTCATTGGCACCGCTTCCTTCAACATCAAAAGTATAAAGTCCTGAGAAAGTCAATTGTCCGCGGATTTCGCCTCCGGCATTGGCAACGGTATGGACATTTACGTATATTTTGTTGTTTAATAAACTATCGACTAAAGCAGGTGTGATGTCAGCTGTACCCGAAAGCGTAGTGCCAGAAAAGCTCAGTGGAATAACCACAAGTCCATTTTTTCCAGCTTTACCAGTATGAAGGTGCGCAGCTCTAATCGCGCCAGTCAAACCCGTTACCTGAACTTTGTACTCCAACTTATTGCCGCTGTAATTGAGTACAAAACTACCTAAGCCGAGAGCGGTGGAAGTATTGGTAGGAACCTCATTTGCGGAGGACAGCAAGGCATTAAAGTGTAGATCAGATTCTGGAAATACCTGTCCACGGATCTCGCCACTAGAGTTAGCAGCAGTATGAACATTGATGTAAATGCTCAAATTGCTGATGGCAGCCAATAATGCTTTGGTTACCGTGATTTTTCCTTCGATTTGGTTGCCTTTTACCAAAGAAAATAAATTTACGGTTACCGAGCCATTCGAACCTGGAAAACCGATGTGAAAATGACAGGCAGTGACCGCGCCGCTAAGTTTGTCAAAGACACCATTGATCGACAAGGTTTTATAGTCTTCGTCCAAGGAAAAAGTAACCAAGCCTTTGCCGGTAGTCGTTACTGCTGGTACTTCGTTGGCTCCGCTTAGACGGGCGTACATGAAAATTTTGCCGCTTTTGTTGCCGGCAAGTAGCTCATTAATGCTGAGAAATGAAAGGAAAATAAAAAGAAAACTGTACAAACGCTTCATAGTGATTGATGGTTTTTAGGAAATCAAAAAATTAAAATCGCCAATAAGATTAAAAATAAGCGACACGAGTATTTTGAAAAAAGCACTATTTAGCAATTTGAAGTCAAAAATTGGTCTAAACTTGTGCAATTCGAATGGCTTACAGATGCAACTTGACCCTTGGTTTTTTATTTTTCGCATCATTCCTTAATGCAATACAATGTTACATGATTCAAGTATTTGTTCTTCTTATCGCTAACCTGGTATCATATTGTTTTTTTGCAGCACCCACCTACGATCTTATACTCATCAATGGTGTTATCGTTGATGGATTGGCTACTCCCGCTTATCGCGCCGATATTGGCATCAATGCGGATACCATTGCCATCATCTCTAAAAAACGATTGCGTGCTAGCCAGGGCAAACAGGTCATTGATGTAAAGGGTAAAATTATAGCGCCAGGTTTCATCGATTCGCACGCACATATTCAGACTACCATCCACGAATTTCCGCAACCCGAAAATTTTCTGCGCCAAGGAATTACTACCATCTGTGCCAGCTTACACGCTGGCGATCAGCCTTGGCCGCTGGATCAATATGCTCGAGCTCTTAAAGTAGCTCCCAATGTAGCTTTTTTTGCGGGATTGAACTGGACTCGGAAAAAGGTGATGGGCTTGGAAAATCGACCGGCTACTTGGGATGATGTCGACAGCATGCAATATTATGTAGATCAAACCATGCGACAAGGTGCGGTGGGGTTTTCGGCTGGTTTAATCTATGTTCCCGGACTCTATGCCAGCACTGCTGAGATCGTTGAACTCGCCAAAGTTACCAGCCAACACGGCGGGCTTTTTGCAACCCATATGCGCAATGAAAGCAGCGGTTTGTTGGCTTCCATCCACGAATCCATTCGCATTGCGAAATTAGCGCATATACCGGTGCAAATCAATCATTTCAAGGCAGCAGGCGTGGCGCAGTTTGGTTTGGCAAAAAAGGGTCTAGCACTGGTCGATTCTGCTCGACAAGCGGGTATTGATATCACCATCGATGTATATCCTTACACAGCGGCCAATACCTATTCCTACATCCTATTTCCCGCTTGGGCGCTCGATGGCGGAACCAAGGAATTGATCAAGCGTTTGAAGGATCCCGAACTGCGAAAAAAAATCAAAGTTGCCATGCGCGACATTATCATGCAAGATGAAACCGGCGAAGATTTGCGCCGCATCCAGTTCAATAGCCTTCCGGTGGATACCAGCTTCAATGGAAAAACACTACAAGATTATATCCTGGCTAAGGGGTATGACAATACGCTGGATGGCGGTTTAGAAGCGGTGATGGATCTGGAGGTACAGGGCGGTTTTTTGGCCATCTACCACGAAATGGATGAACAAGATGTGATCGATATTTTAAAGTATCCTTACGCTATGATTGAGACTGATGGGGATTTGGTAAAACCCAATGGAAATGATTTTCCTCATCCTCGATCGTTTGGAAGTTTCCCGCGGGTGCTGGCGCGCTACGTACGCGAGCTAAAAATATTGACCTTGGAACAGGCCATTCAAAAAATGACTTCCATGCCAGCCAACCAAATTAAACAACCCAAACGCGGGCGCATTCAACAAGGCTGTTTTGCGGATTTAGTGGTTTTTGACAAAAACCGTATCCAGGATAAAGCCACTTATATCCAGTCGCGACAGTATGCAGAAGGGATTGATTATCTTTTGATTAATGGAACCTTAGTAATCAATAATCGGGTACTGACCGGAAAAACGCCAGGTAAGTGGCTTCGAAACAAAGCTTTTAATTGAGTAGCTGATTTTTTCAAAAAAGCTATATTTGTAGAAAAAAATGGCTGCCAATATCTTTGACGCCCAGCATTACGCCGAAATCTTGACCCGTATCCAACAATTGGATGATAACAGTGCGGGTAAATGGGGCAAAATGAACCTGCCGCAAATGCTGACGCACTGTGGTATTCAATTAAAAAAAGCGCTGGGATTGATTCCTGAAGGACCAACCGAAGGCCCTGCGGTTTTTCGAACCGCAATGGGTCGCTGGATTGTTTTGTCGGCTATTCCTTGGCCCAAAGGATCGGCTACACCTGCGGACATGAACATGGAAATAAATGCTGTTTCCCCACCAGAAGTTGCCGCTGGGAAGGCAGCGTTACAGCTTTTATTGGATGAAATACAACATACCAATGTCTTTTTGGCACATCCTTTTTTAGGTAAACTCAGCAAAAAAGAGTGGGGACGGATGATTTGGAAACACCTGGATCACCATTTACGTCAGTTTGGAGGATAATCTAGTTTTTGCTTAGTGCAAAAAACAAGCCCCGATTTTGAAAAAAATCGGGGCTTGTTTTTTTAACTCACAATGGATGATCCATTAGCAAGTCAAAAAATCGGTAAAATCCAGCTTAGGATCAACGATCACGGTTGTAACCGCCACCGCCACCGCCGCCATAACCGCCGCGATCACGATTTCCACCGCCACCGCCACCGCCGCCACGATTTCCGCCGCCGCCGCCGTAGCCACCGCCACCGCCGCCACGATTTCCACCGCCACCGCCACCGTAGCCACCGCCGCCACTACGACCGCCGCCGCCGCCACCACCGCCTTCGCGGGGCTCAGCTTTCTTTACTACTATGGTGTTACCGTCAAAATCAGTCTCATTCAATCCATCAATGGCGGCTTGTGCTTCGTCATCTTTTGACATTTCAACGAAGGCAAACCCTCTTGATTTACCAGTTTCGCGATCCATAATAACTTTCGCTGAATCAACTTCCCCAAAAGCTTCGAATGCGTCTCTCAGGTCTTCGCTTGAAGTCCCGAAATTTAATTTTGCAACAAAAATATTCATTTCTAAAAAATAAAGTGATGAAAGAAATCAATCCAATTTATAAAAAAAAATAAAGCGAAATGAAAAAATATTGCTAGTGCTAGAAATAATTGGCAGTCAAGGGGTCTTTAGGCCTTAATTTCCATGGAATAATTGGTTGTGAAGTATCTATTTTACCCTATTTTTAGGGCAAGTTAAATGTATTTAATAACTTGATTATCATTAAATTACGTATTTTTTATTAAAAAATAAAGTTCTAAAAATAGCCAAAAAATAGGATTTCAACTAAAGTCAATTCGGTTTAAATATTTTAGACTAAAATTGGTTTAAATATTGATTTTACGGCTGCCAGGTCTTTAATATGTGCTTCTACAGCGTCTATTGTGTAGGGCGTTTGACTTTCCACGCACTGTTCGATGACTAGATTTGGACGAAGATTTAAGCGTTTTAATGCCTCCGCAAATCGTCTATAATCAATATCGCCTTCACCAAAAGTTTCGGACCAAACACCATTTTTTGATTGTCGAAGGTGAAGTTCTACCACCCGTCTTCCATAAAGTTGGAGTACATCAAAGACCGCCAACTGCGAGTTCTGTGAACCCCGGTATACCCAATGTACATCAAAGCAAAAAGAGACATTTTGTGGCGCGGTATTCAACAGCATATGATGGAACTCCCTAGCACCTGCTTTTAGCTCTACATCGTGGGTATGGTAAGCCAGCGTCAAGCCTTTTTTACGTATTTCGGCGCCCAAACGATCCAAATTAGCGGCTTGCAGGATCAACTCGGCATCGGATTTTAGCTCCTCTCCTCCCCAACGGATTGGATTCGGGTTGGTAACGATGATCTTGGTTCCCAGTTTTTTGGCCTCATCGGCAATGGCTAAGATGCTAGCAACCGATTTTGAAGCTTCTTCGGGACGGTGCAGTACGCTGCCAACATACAAGGAGGGCATTGCCAACTGGTGCTTTTTTAGCAGGGGTGCTAATCGGGTCACTTCTTCAGCGGTGTTGAAACTA
>JBBRGN010000102.1:0-15246 GCA_038240665.1 Chitinophagales bacterium
AACTTGGTCAATCACCGTTAAAACCGTTTCACAACTGTCCACATTACCGCTGCCATCGATGGCGTACAACTTGATGTTGTTTTTGCCGCGATTGGAACAATTGAACTCCGACTTACTCAACTTAAACTTCAGGTTGCTGCAATTGTCGCTTGAGCCGCGATTGATCTGATCGGGTGTCAATAAAGCTAAACCGTCAGAGCCTAAGAAAATGGACGTAGGGCCGCATTTTACCAGCGGTTTGATGGTGTCTTTTACCGTAACTTGGGCATTGCAGCTGCTTTTATTGCCATTGCGATCGGTAACCGTCAGCGTTATTTTTTGTACGCCTAGATCGGCGCAACCAAAGCTAGAACGCGACAGTTCTCGGCTTACAATGGCGCCACAGTTGTCTCGACTCTCGCTATCAATGTCGTTGACCGTTATGTTTGCTTGACCTTGACTGTTAAGAAATACAGTAATGTTGCGACAATTGGCTTGGGGACGTATGGTATCCACAACGGTAATGATGGCGCTACAGGTACTGGTATTTCCACTGGAATCCCGCACGGTAAGGGTGACTGGATTGGGCCCTACATTGGCGCAAGTGTATTGCGTAGCCGAAAGTTCGATGCTCTTGATCTTACCACAATTGTCAAAACTGCCGTTATTGACAGAATCAGCGGAAACACTGACTACGCCATTGGCATTGAGGTAGGCATTGATGTTGCGGCATTGCGCTTTTGGTTTTAAGGTATCTAAAACGGTGATGGTCAAGGAGCAAGAACGGAAATTACTGCTAGCGTCTTCAGTGGTAAATAATACTGTGTTTTTGCCCAAGTTGGCGCAAGTAAACAGGTTTTTGCTTAAAGATTTATTGCGCAGTAAACCGCAATTGTCGGTGCTACCGCCATCGGCTTGTTCGGGATTGGCGCTGGCTTTTCCGCTAGCATCTAGGTAAATGGTCAGGTCTTTGCAAACTACCCTCGGCAAAACCGTATCAAACACCATGATTTGCGCCACACAGCTATTTTGGTTGTTGCTTTGATCTTTGGCGGTAAGGGTTACTTGTTGGAAACCCAGCTGATCGCATGTCCATAGGGTACGATCAAGGCTAAGTTGAAGCGAAGAAACACAATTGTCGGTGCTGCCATTATCGACTTGGGCAGCCGATAAAGTCGCCTCGCCTTGGGCATTCAAAAACAGGTTTACATTTTTGCACTTGGCCACGGGTTTTGTGGTATCGGCAACGGTGATAATAGAAGTACAAGTTTTTTGATTTTTCGAACTATCCTGCACGGTGAGGATAACTGCGTTCGGCCCCACATTTGCGCAAGTGAAGTTGCTCAGACTAAGACTGCGTTGTTTGCTCATCAAACAGTTGTCTGTACTGAGATCGATTTGTGCGGCAGTGATGCTGGCTTTACCAGCAGCATCCAAGTAGATATTAAGCGGTTTGCAAGTAGCGATCGGTCTTATGGTGTCTCTAACCGTTACCGTGGTTTGACATGCTTTTTCATTGCCGCTGCCATCGAGGGCAGTTAACACTACAACATTATCGCCGAGCTGCTGGCAAGCGAAATTGGTACTCGAAAGCTTAAACGTCAGCGTGGTGCAATTATCGCTCGATCCTGCATTAATCTGGTTTTCGGTGATTGTAGCTTGTCCTTGGCTGTTTAAGAAAACCGTTAGCGGCTTACAGGTCGCAATCGGCTTGATGGTGTCCTTTACGGTGATCATCGCAACACACGAATCAGCATTACCACTCAAATCCGTTCCCCGCAAGGTTACTTTTTGTTCCCCTAGGTCAGTACAATTGAAACTGGAACGGCTGATGGTTAGCTTTTCAATTCCACAGTTGTCAGAGCTGTTTGTATTTACTTCTGCTGCAGTGAGCGTAGCAACTCCCTCTTTCGAAAGATAGACCGTGACATTGCGGCATTGAATTTTCGGTTTGATTGTATCCAAAATCGTAAGCAAGGCGCTACAGGTACTGCTGTTTTCGCTTAGGTCAAAACCGGTGAGCGTGATCTGGCTGCTCCCTAAATCCTGGCAGCTGAATTGAGTTTGACTTAAGCTGAGTTGGGCAATTCCACAGTTGTCCTTGCTGCCTTTGTTGATCATCACAGCGGTAAGGACAGCGGTTCCATCCATTGCCAAATAGAGGGTATCTGGCCGGCATTTCATTACCGGAGCAAGGGTATCTTTGATCCGTATGGTGGCCAAACAAGTATCTTTTAAACCCGCCTGGTCTACGGCGATGATGCGGATGCTTTGTAGACCTATTTTTTGGCAATCAAGTTTTTGGGGTTCAAAAAAAACGGTATCCAGACGGCAATTGTCTGTCGCTTGCAACCCTAAAAGCGGTAAAGATAAACCTACCGAACCTAGGCTATCCAGGTAGATATTAAGGGTGTCCGTTCTACAGGTTAATATCGGCGCAAGGGTATCGCCAATGGTCAATGATAGGGCGGTACTGATGTCAAAACAACCCGTAGCAGAAGTCAAAACCGGGCCCAGAGTACCAGGTAAACTGGGCGCCGTACTGGGCGGGTTGCTGATCAAAAAATTGTAACTGTAAATCCGGTACTTACCGGCTTTTAGTCCGCCGATTTTCCCAGTGGTATTTCCAATGACGACAAAATTGCCATCTTCATCAGTTACTAAAATATGGGTGCTAAAATTTGGATCTTGATTTTGACCAGTCACAACCACCAAAAAAGTGTCCAAAGGGCACTGTAGGGAATTGGCAAGATTTGGTGATCCGGCAATTGCCGAAGGCCCTCCGGGGGCGCAATTTTGAGCGGATAATAAAACAGGTAGGGATCCAGCCAAAATTAGGACGAGAAGTAAAAAGTGCCGTAGTACTCTTTTCATAAGATAGTTGTCAGAACGTGTATGATAGCCTTAAAAAATAAGCGGTTTTTCAACCTTTTTTGCCAATAAAAATGCCTTTAGCTGCCGATGAAGCAGCGCTCAATCAGATAAAGACGGCAAAGCTTTGGGTCGAAAAAAATGGGAAAATACAGGAGGTAGGTTTGCTTGGCTAAGCAAATTTAAAGGAGTGACCTCATACAGTAATGGCTGTACTAAATTTTTCATGTTCAAGGGATTATGACAAAAATTAAAAAAAAATTAAACCTTCACAGTTGCAAAGCTTTAAAGCGACTAATTTTTCATGAGAGATTTCTACAACGAATTTTGCAAATGCAGGATAGAATTTTTTTCGAAAAAAAATTCCAGCACGACTGAGTGGACATACCTAATGACTACAAAGGTAGGTTTAGTAACGCGAATTTCAAAATATTTTTTTTGCCTTAAAAAAAGAGAATGCTACTAATTGTGGGTTGAGTTTAGGAAAAAATGGCGTTTGTTTTTTCAAAAACAAACGCCATTTTTGCAGGAATTACGCTTCAGTTGAGCCAACACTATGGTCTATTGACTCCTTCCTTACAAACTTATCGAAATAACCGGTGCAAACAGAATCCTATTGTTTGGATAAATCGAAGCCACAAGATCCACCCTTAGCGGTCGAATCACTTTAATGCCAATGTTTTCAATGCCTAAAGTCAGTTCTAAATACCGAGGCAATGTAGGCGTAGCCAAAAAATGCGCGCCGCTGACTAGTTTCCAACCCAACTTATTAACTCCCGGAATGAGGTCTAAGATAGCGCCTTCAAAATGGTGCTGCCAGTGGAGCTGTACAAACCGGTTCTGAGTGGAATAGGCATAATAAGGCAGCCGGAGAAAACTGCGGTAATATTCTTTGGCTGATCCAAAGTTGGTTTGGTTGCCATTGAAATGTACATAATCAGTAAAAAATACCGATTTCTTGTTTAAAAACAGTCCCGCTTCAGCGCGTATTTCGCTGTATCCCCAGGCCTTAAATCGCAAATTGCTTTCTTGGATGCGCAGCCGCAATAAGTCAAAATTGACGGCGCTGCCTAAAGCGCTGATCCCTTTGGTATAAGCCAAGAAGAAATCTGGGCCTTTGACTTCGTCGATGTATTTGCGACCAGGATAACTGATGTATTCTTGTTTTAAGCGAAAACGCAAAGCTACATCAAAGATCAAAGCTTTGTTGTTGGCAAAAGCAGCATCAAAATTCTGGGGGTTTTGAGGATCGTTGGAAGTGTAATTTCGTCGTTTTTCGTCGCTAAAACTATAATTGCTGTTGTTTTTCAACGCAGCACGATTGGCATATTCCAAAGAAGTGCTCAGGAAGATGCCATTGATCAACTCGCGTTGGAAATAGGTACGCAAATAAGACTTGTCATATATTTTCAGGTAGTTGTTGCGCCCATATAAAGTGTACAGCGAGTTTAAGGTTGGCGTAATGGGGTTGTTGCCATTGAATTGAGTGGCTTCGCGCCCACCCGATACCCGCATTTCGGTACTGTGGTTTTGATCAAAATGGTAAGTGAACTCGGCCGCGTAGCGCAAATTTTTATCCGAAAAACCATAATTCAACTTCGGTTTTATCGACCACCAGCGCATGTTGTAGCGGTCGTATTCTTTGCGGTAGGAGCCATTCAAAAATAGGTTCCAGCCCTGAACGGTATTGAACTGAATGGTATAAAGCGGAGGATCGATCCGGAAATACTGTTTTTTGTAAGTCTGGTTATACGAATACCCGGTGAGGATATTCATTACCTTAAATTTATTGCTTTTGGCATCAAGGGAGTCCATGTAGCTTTTGGATTCCCATTTTTTTTGCAAACTGTCTTTTTTGATGTAATCCTTGCTTTCCTCCAAAGTCAATGGAATGGGGCGTATGCTGTCCCAAAAAGCCAATGGTTGCTCATTGGCACCCTCGTGCACGATGAAAACTTCATTGCTGAAAAACTTAGTTCCGAGTTTGGGATCCAAATTGTAGCCGCTGTACACGCAGGTAAAGTTTCCGCCAAGTTTGAACCCAAAAGCGCCCGCCCGAAAATTGATGTTATTGGAAAAAACGCGCCAAACATCTTCGCTTCCAGCAATAGGAACATAAACTTGTTTCATGTTCAGGGTATCCATACCGGGTTGTTTGATCGCGCCGGCAGTCAGGAGCAAGTCGGTACTTTGAATGTTCCATTTCCCATCGACGATGTAGATGAACCCGCGATAAACAGGATCTTCCGAACGCTTGGGAATGACCTCGATTTTGTAGATGTTGAATTTTGGGTTGTCGGTGATCGTACCGACCAGCCGAAATTTATAATACGCAAAAGCATTGTCGTTGATGGGCGAAACGATGTTGCGTCCCAGTTCGGAATAGGCATCGTAGAGGCTAAAGTTCATCTGCTCAGCCCGGTTGAATCCAAAGCCTTGGTCATTACCGCTCACCTTGGTGTAGATCATTTCCTCTTTGAACTTGTTGGGGCGGGTAAAATACAGTTTGGATTGTGATTCCGATAAGTAAAGAATGCCTTGACGGTTGGTATCTAGTATGCCTCGAAGGTTTCCTACTTCCCGACCCATTATTTTTTTTGGGGCGGTCACCATCTTGATGTTCCCTTTTACATAAGTGTTGCAGATAAATTCGGGTACTTGATCGCGGAAAAAAGTCCGTTTTTCAATGGCTTTACGGATGATTGGATAGGCGGGGTCTTCGGCATTGGAACTGAGCACAAACTCGCTCAAACGAATGGCTTCCTCCCTCAGGTTTATACTAAGTGCTTGCGTTTTTTGACCCATATCGACCACAACCATTTTTTGTTCAAATCCAACGTAATGGAAAATGATTTCATAGCGACCCGGCGCTAAACTCAATTGGTATGCACCTTTTGAGTTGGCGCTGGTTCCTATTGTTGTCCCTTTGATGTAGACGCTGGCAAAAGGAAGGGGTCTGCCCAGACTATCGGCGATGGTGCCGGATAGTTGCGCTTGAAGGGACAAGGCAAAAAGGATGCAAAGAACAGAACTTAATAAAAGTCGCTTCATAGTAATTGACGTTTGGGTTTCTGATTCGGGTGATTGTCGGAAACATTTACTGATTTTGTAGCAAGTACTTCAAAAGTGGTCAAAAACCCAAGAATAGTTGGTTGGTTTAACAGAAGATTAAGACCGCGCTTGTTTTTGCCGCAACAAATATTTTGCACGGATAATGTCTTGTACTGGTCGGTCTTCAATCTTGCTCTCTAGCCACGAAATGATGTCCAAATAAAGAAATGGCCTCCGCTCGTAAGGGTCACTTTCTATTTTCAAAAGCTTTTCTTTCAGGTAGATGAACTCAGCTTTGACCTCCATCTCGCGCATGCGAGGAATGCGGCGAAGGAAGCGGAAAATCTCTTTTTGCACCATACCTGTATCATCCATTTTGGCCAAAAAACGATAAACTGATTTTACCTGATATTCTACTAATTGGGCGTTTCCTAGTTCATAGTGCGCTATGAGGTTGAGAATTCTGGAAAAGCATTGGATGTCTTCTCGATAGTCAGGATTTTTTTGATTGATGATCAAATTGAGGTAGGTAATCGCTGAATCATTATCTCCGCTACCAAAATACAAGCAAGCTATGCGGTAGTAAAATACCATAATCCGGTGATTGTCCCAATTGAAACGCTCGGATTCTATGATCCCCATTAATTCAGGAATCAACTTGGTTCCTTCCGTAAAGGTGCCTTCCAAAAAATGCATTTTGATGGCATGGATGTATTTGAAGAGGTAATACAGCCCCTCAATGTTGTTGCTGCGTTCCAAATCGTATTGCTCCGGAAATCGATCAAGGTCTTTAAGTCCTTCCACATACCGATCATGGTAAAGCATGTTGAACAAGGTACTCAATAAATTATGCAGTCCTTTGAGGTAGAGTGGCGCATGGAGTTCAATTTTTTCCGGATCATTTTTGAACAGATCCACCCACTTTTGAGCATAACGAAAACAGAAAGCAAAATCTTGGATCATGTGGTAATACCAAACATGCGCCTGGCAATAGTGGATTTTGCCCATAAAATCCAACTCTGGATAAGCAATGTCGGGCAATTTAGCGCGAAAAAACTCCTTAACGAAGTTGTAATCTTTTTGGTTGCGTACGTAACCCACCTTAAGGTACAAACCGTACAACTGCAAGGAGAGGTTGGAAAAAAGATGAGCACGCTCAATGGTTCGTGCCAGCTGTAGGGTTTCCTCGGCAAGCGCATCAGCACGGCCTTCAATGCTGCGCGTGATGTACTGGCCTTCGATGTGTTTTTCAAATTCTAAAATTTCCAGGCTTAGGGCATGGTAATTACCCGCATCAGCGCGCAGCTTGGCTTTGTCCAACATATCGAGGCTTTGACGGTACAAGCCTTTGTTGTACAGCACCCGAGCATAATCCACCATTTCGCGAATCTGAATATCATTTACATTTTTGGTACTCAGCAAGCGCAAACTCGTCAACAACTGTTTGTACAAATGCGCTTTGAGGTTGGACATCTGAGATTTTTTGATCTCCGGTAGTTTTTTTAGAATGGTATCTTCATCGTATTCTCCTTTTTTTTCTAAAAAATCAAACAATTGTAAAAATAAAATGTCTTCCGATGATTGGTTTCGCTTGACAAACAACCTAAAATGCCTTTTCTCAGCCCGCGAAAGCGAGCGGATCAGTTGAATTAGGTCGTCCGTTTTTTGTTTAGGCATTGTAATTTTGCTTTTGCCAATTAATTAAAGATCAGTGCGTTGTAAATTCATATTGTTATTCCAGGTTTGGACTAAATTTCGATTTTGATTTTACGCCGCATACCCAACAAAATATCTTTGAAGTTAACAAACATACAAAAATCCACCTCAATGAGTAACAACCGGATTTTCATATTTGATACAACACTGCGTGACGGTGAGCAGGTGCCTGGATGTAAGCTGAATGCTGACCAAAAAATTGAGATCGCTCTCGCCCTAGAAAAGTTAGGTGTAGACGTCATTGAGGCCGGTTTTCCCATCTCAAGTCCTGGTGATTTTGCTTCGGTGGAGGCCATTGCAAAAGTGTTGAAAGATCCCATTGTGTGCGGGTTGTCACGTTCGGTGGAAAAAGACATCGAAACTGCGGCTTTGGCCTTGAAATATGCCAAACGTCCCCGTATCCACACCGGAATTGGCACATCGGATTCACACATTTTGCACAAGTTCAAAACAACGCGCGAAGACATCATCGAACGTGCCGTAGCGGCGGTAAAGTACGCCAAGTCATTTGTGGAGGATGTTGAATTCTACGCTGAAGATGCCGGACGTACCGACAACGAATATTTGGCACGCGTGATCGAGGCGGTAGTCAAAGCGGGCGCTACGGTGCTCAATATCCCGGATACTACGGGCTACTGTCTACCGGAAGAGTATGGCGCTAAAATTCGCTACCTCTACGAAAATGTAACCGGCATCCACAAAGCGATTTTGTCCACCCATTGCCACAACGACCTGGGCTTAGCTACTGCCAACTCCATTGCTGGGGT
This sequence comes from Chitinophagales bacterium, assembly GCA_038240665.1. GTDB lineage: Bacteria > Bacteroidota > Bacteroidia > Chitinophagales > Saprospiraceae > Haliscomenobacter. Next base: position 8,385 of record JBBRGN010000102.1, read on the forward strand.
TCAAAATGGCGCGCGCCAAATCGAGTGTACCATCAATGGCATCGGTGAACGTGCCGGGAATACCGCATTGGAGGAAGTAGTGATGATCATGCGTCAGCACCCCCATCTCAATACGTTTACCAACATCAAAACTCAAATGCTTAATCCCATCAGTATTTTGGTGAGCGATAGCATGGGGATGCCAGTACAACCCAATAAAGCCATTGTAGGAGCAAATGCCTTTGCGCACTCTTCAGGTATCCACCAAGACGGGGTGATCAAAAACCGCGAAACCTACGAAATTATCGATCCAATGGAAGTTGGTGTAGATCAATCCAAGATTGTACTGACTGCCCGCAGCGGTCGGGCAGCTTTGGCATATCGATCCAAACAGATTGGGTTTGATTTGACAAAAGACGAATTGGACGTGGTATACCAGCGTTTCTTGGAGGTTGCCGATCGCAAAAAAGAAGTGGATAATGAAGACCTTCATGAACTGTTGAGCAAAATTACCGCTACTGCCTAATTGCAGTTCTGGTACTGCTATAATTGATTAAGTCCTTTTTAACGTTGACCAAAGATGAGCAAAACGCTTTTTGATAAAATTTGGGATTCCCACGTGGTGACTTCCGTTCAAGGCGGCATGGAAGTGCTGTACATTGATCGCCATTTCATCCACGAAGTGACCAGTCCGCAAGCTTTTGCGGGCTTGGAAGAACGCGGTATCCCGGTGTTTAGAACCGACAAAACCATCGCTACTGCCGATCACAACGTGCCGACTAAAGATCAGCACCTCCCCATCAAGGAAGCACTTTCCCGTTTTCAAGTGGATAAACTGACCGAGAACTGTGAAAAATTCGGGGTCAATCTCTACGGCTTAGGGCACCGTTATCAAGGTATCGTTCACGTAATCGGACCAGAATTAGGCATCACTCAGCCTGGAATGACCATCGTATGCGGCGACAGCCATACGTCTACCCACGGCGCTTTTGGCTGTATCGCTTTTGGTATTGGTACCAGTCAGGTCGAACAAGTTTTGGCTACTCAGTGTTTGCTCCAATCCCGTCCGCAGCGCATGCGCATCACCGTGGATGGCGAATTGCAAAAAGGCGTTGGTGCTAAGGACATCATCTTGTACATCATCTCCAAATTGACCGCCAGTGGCGGAACCGGTTATTTTGTAGAATACGCCGGTTCGGCAATCCGTAATTTGTCGATGGAAGGCCGCATGACGATTTGCAACATGAGCATCGAAATGGGTGCTCGTGGTGGATTGATTGCTCCGGATGAAACCACCATCGAGTACGTACGCGGACGCGAGTTTGCTCCGCAAGGGGAGGAGTTTGAAAAAGCGGCGGCTTACTGGCGCACCTTACCCAGCGATACGGATGCTGTTTTTGACCAAGAATTTTTCTACCAAGCCGAGGACATTGCCCCGATGATTACTTATGGCACCAACCCCGGCATGGGCATCGCCGTAACCGATCATGTACCGGCTACAGAAACTGCCGACAACCCCAAGACTTACGAGAAATCGCTCAATTACATGGGATTGAAAGCAGGTGAAAAAATGATTGGTAAAACCATCAATTATGTCTTCATCGGCAGCTGTACCAACTCGAGGATTGAAGATTTACGCTTGGTGGCAGATTTTGTAAAAGGCAAACAAAAAGCCAACAACGTCAACGCAATGATCGTTCCTGGTTCTAAACAAGTGGAAATTCAAGCGATTGAAGAAGGATTAGACAAAGTATTTGCTGCCGCAGGTTTTGATTTTCGGGAACCCGGTTGTTCGGCTTGCTTGGGGATGAACGAAGACAAAGTTCCAACTGGTGAATACTGCGTATCCACTTCCAACCGCAACTTTGAAGGTCGTCAAGGTCCTGGCGCGCGCACCATTTTGGCAAGCCCGCTGATGGCCGCTGCTACAGCAATTGCCGGACACATCGTTGATGTTCGTGAATATTTGAATTAAGAAAATGGGAATAGGGAGACCTTGTGACCCAAACAATGCTTATCAACAATGGATAAATTTGTAAAACTGCATAGCCGCGTCGTTCCCCTTCCCATCGAGGATGTGGATACTGATCAGATCATTCCCGCGCGTTTTTTGAAAGCCACTACCCGCGAAGGTTTTGGCGAAAACCTATTTCGCGACTGGCGTTATAACCAAGACAATACCCTTAAAACCGATTTTATTCTCAATAATCCGGTTTATAAGGGGCAAATCTTGGTTGCAGGGCGTAACTTTGGCTGTGGTTCTAGCCGTGAACATGCCGCTTGGGCGATCCACGATTTTGGATTCAAAGCAGTGGTGTCGAGCTTTTTTGCCGATATCTTCCGAGGCAATTCACTGAACAATGGTTTGCTTCCTGTTCAGGTATCTGATGCTTTTTTGCATCTAATTTTTTCGGCGGTGGAAGAAAATCCGCAAGTAGAATTGGAAATAGATTTAGACAAACAGACGTTATCGATTCCAAGTAAAAATTTAAGCGAACATTTTGACATAGATCCTTACAAAAAAGTTTGTATGATCAATGGATATGACGATATTGACTATCTTTTGAGTCAAAAAACATTAATCGAAGCATACGAAAACCGGCAATTAGCTGGAAGCCACTAACTGTTGTTGTACCAGGTAGCTGAAAAAAAGAGGTAGTCATGACCTAATTGCCTTTTTTTTCGACACCTTTAAATCAGTCCTATAATCACAGTAAAAGGCCAACCGCCAAGTGCCCCAAATCAGTCCCATGAAAAAATTAGTCGCTGTCCTCCCTGGAGACGGCATCGGTCCTGAAGTTATCGACCAAGCGATGAAAGTCTTGGATGCCATTTGTGAACGTTTTGGGCACAATTTCCAATACTGTTTTGCTGATGTAGGCGCCATCGCCATCGACAAAACGGGAAATCCACTACCCGACGAAACCATTGAAGCGTGTTTGAATGCGGATGCGGTACTTTTTGGGGCCATCGGCGACCCTAAGTACGACAACGATCCAAGCGCTAAAGTACGCCCAGAACAAGGTTTGCTGAAATTGCGTAAAAGCCTGGGGCTTTTTGCTAACATCCGCCCAGTAACCGCTTACCCTACGCTGATTGATCTTTCGCCGATCAAACCAGATCGCGTACAAGGTGTGGACATGGTGATCTACCGCGAGCTTACGGGCGGCATCTATTTCGGAGACAAAGGCCGCATCGAAAACGGCGCTTTTGATACTTGTACTTACTACGATTTTGAGATCGAGCGCATCGCTAAATTGGCTTTTGAACAAGCCATGCAGCGCCGCAAAAAGGTGACGCTTGTTGACAAAGCAAACGTACTGGAAACGTCTAGATTATGGCGTGAAAAGGTAACGCAACTGGGCAAAAACTACCCAGAAGTGGAGCTGGATTTCATGTTTGTCGACAATGCCGCCATGCAACTCATCCAATGGCCCGCGAAGTTTGATGTAATGCTTACTGAAAACATGTTTGGCGATATCCTCTCTGATGAGGCCAGCGTGTTGACGGGATCTATGGGGCTTTTGCCTTCGGCTTCCATTGGCGAAAAAACTTCGCTGTTTGAACCGATCCACGGTTCGTATCCGCAGGCTACTGGAAAAGACATTGCTAATCCGATGGCGACCATTTTGTCAGCGGCCATGATGTTGGAATCTTGGCAGATGTTTACCGAGGCTACTTTGATTCGTGACGTGGTGCGGCATACCCTAGAAAGCGGTACGGGCACGCCCGAGTTGAACCTCAAAAACCCATTGGGTACATCCGCCATCGGCGATTTGATTGCCCACTTGATTTTGGACGACCCTTTTGACGGCATCCGCAGCGACCGTACTGGCGATCGGATTTCGTCCATTATATGATTTAGTGTAATAAAATAGGGCAATATGAATCAATCCAATTCATATTGTCCTATTTTATGGCTTATATTTACCTATACTTTTGACCAAAACAAACGTCCATTTTGCCCCATACGGATCCACAAAAGATATTAAAGCAATATTGGGGCTATGATCAATTTAGACCCCTTCAGTCAGAAATCATACAATCTGTACTGAACGGGAAAGATACGTTGGCTTTATTGCCAACTGGCGGTGGAAAATCCATTTGTTTTCAAGTTCCCTCTTTGGCACAAGAAGGCATTTGTATCGTTGTTTCGCCGCTCATTGCATTGATGAAAGATCAGGTACAAAATTTGCAAAAACGCAACATCCCTGCGCTGGCCATCTACTCTGGGATGCATTACAAAGAAATTGATCGATTGCTCGATAACTGTGTCTACGGTAAAGTCAAATTCCTATATTTATCTCCAGAACGCTTGGCAACTGATCTGGCACGCGAACGCATCCGGCAAATGCCCGTCAACCTTCTGGCCATTGATGAGGCGCACTGTATCTCGCAGTGGGGTTACGACTTTCGGCCACCGTACCTGCAAATCTCAGATATTCGTACACTCCTTCCTAAAGTTCCCATTTTGGCGCTTACCGCCACTGCCACGCCCGAAGTAGTAGGCGATATTCAGGAAAAACTCCTTTTCAAAAACCAGGCAGTTTTCTGCAATAGTTTTGCTCGTTCCAACCTAGCTTACATCGTACGCAAAGAAGAAGGCAAAGAGCAAAAGTTACTCGAAATCCTTAAAAATGTTCCCGGGTCGGGGGTTGTATACGTGCGCAACCGTCGGCGTACCAAGGAAATAGCCCATTTTTTACGTCAAAAAGGCATTTCAGCGGATTATTACCACGCCGGTTTGGAGATGACTATCCGCTCGGCCAAACAAGATGCTTGGATCAATGATAAAATCCGCATCATGGTGAGTACCAACGCCTTTGGTATGGGGATCGACAAACCCAACGTGCGCGTGGTGGTGCACTTGGAATTGCCGGATAGTCTGGAAGCATACTTTCAGGAAGCAGGTAGGGCAGGGCGTGATGGGCAAAAATCTTTTGCAGTTATGGTGTACAACGAAGGTGATAAGCGCAACCTTGAACGCCAATATGCCCAAGCATTTCCAGAACTTGAAGAGGTTCGGAAAGTATACCGTGCACTGGGGAGTTACTTGCAATTGGCCATTGGCGGAGGAAAAGGGCAAAGTTACGATTTTGACATTGCCGTTTTTTCCCAACATTTTCAGTTGGAGACCATCTTGGCCTACAATGCTTTGCGTATTTTGGAACAGGAAGGTTGGATCAGTTTATCCGAAGCCGTTTTTACCCCTTCCACACTGCGCATCAACGTCAACAAAGATCAGTTGTACGATTACCAGTTGCGGCATCCACAGATGGACAAAGTGCTCAAAGCCATCCTTCGCTCGTACCAAGGAGCTTTTAGCGACTTTATTTACCTCAATGAACGGAAGTTGGCGGAATTTCTTAAAATCCCTTCCGCCCAACTTAAACAAGCCTTGCTCATGATGCAGCAGGATCAAATCTTGGAATACCTGCCACAAAACGATCAACCCCAGCTTACTTTTTTGGCTGATCGGTTGGATGCCGATCATTTGTCGATCGACATCAAGCGGTATAATTTTCGCAAAAACCGATTCTTAGAGCGCATTCAAAAAGCCGTTGCTTACTGCGAAGACAACATTTGCCGCAGCCAGCAGCTGTTGCATTATTTTGGAGAAAAAGACGCACCCGCCTGTGGAATTTGTGATGTTTGTCTGGAGCAAAAGAAAAAAGGCTTGAGCGCCGAGAATTTTGCCCGGTTACAAGAAAAAATCAAACGCATCCTGCTCCACGAGCCGCTGACGCCGCAGGAAATCTTAGAATCATTTGCACCCAAAATGAAAACCGAAATCTTGGAAGCGCTGCAATTCCTCCAAGGTGAAGGCGACTTGGAAGAACAAGACGGAAAATGCCGTTGGATCAGAAAATAGAACAATCAAACCCATCATTCATGCCTCAACTGGTATTCACCGTCACCAATGACCTTACTTACGACCAGCGCATGATCCGCATTTGTAGCGCACTGGCCAAATCTGGTAGGAAGGTATTGTTGGTGGGGCGGGAATTACCACATTCTGTCAAACTTAGTCAACGTCCTTATCAACAATTCCGTTTGCGCTGCTACTTCCAAAAAGGCAAACTATTTTTCCTGGAATACAACCTGCGTTTGCTGTGGTTTTTGCTGCGCGAGCCATTTGATCTGGTCTGTGGAATTGACCTAGATACGGCTTTACCGACTGGTATTGCTGCTCGCTTAAAGGGAAAAAAATGGTTCTTGGACCTACATGAATACTTTACCGAGGTACCGGAAGTTGTAGATCGCCCCATTACCAAGGCCATTTGGGAATTCGTAGCGCAGATGACTGTAGCCAGAGCGGATGCTGTTTATACCGTTTGCAGCAGTCTAGCACAAGTTTTTGCCCAAAAATACCGCTGTAACGTTGCAGTAATTAGAAATGTCCCCAATCGCGCCACTGCAATCATCGACCCTAACCCAACCCAACCAAGTATTTTGCTTTACCAAGGTATGCTCAACGAAGGTCGCGGACTTGAACAAGCCCTACAAGCCATGTTGTATTTGGAAAACGTAGAATTGTGGTTGGCTGGCGAAGGCGATTGTTCAGCGGCCCTTAGAACATTGACTGAATCACTTGAATTAAGCCACCGCGTCCGGTTTTTAGGCTATGTATTGCCAGACGAATTAAAAACCCTTACCCTACAAGCTAACCTTGGTTTGAACCTCCTTGAGAACCGTGGCTTAAGTTATTACTACTCCTTAGCCAACAAGGCTTTTGATTACATCCAAGCTGGACTTCCTTCTTTGCAAATGAATTTTCCCGAGTACCAAGCCATCAATCAGTTGGAGGAGGTATTTTATTTACTCGACGACTTACAACCTGAAACCATAGCCAAGGCCGTAAAACGACTCCTTTCGGATCAGG
>JBBRGN010000103.1:0-15198 GCA_038240665.1 Chitinophagales bacterium
TCGTATTTTGCCGTCATTATATCGGCTTCGCTGATATGAAGAGTAAGCATGGATTTGTATGTCTTGGTCGACTCAAATTTACATTGCTTACTCTATTTTTTTGCATCCCCTTTTGCACAAATCCTATTGCGGTTGAGTATAAAACCCGCTTTAGGAATGAAAAAATAATGCCTTTAAAGCTAATTGATTTTTTAGATTCATCTAAAATAGATATTAACCGCTTAAATGGTAAAGTTTTAATATTATCTTTCTGGACTACTCGATGCGGTGCTTGCTTTGAGGAATTTTCGGCATTAAATACTTTCTATAAAAAAATAAAAAAAGACCAAAGAGTTATTTTATTTGCAGTTAATCTTCCAATTCCCGGAGACTCCGTTTCTAGAAGAAATAAAATAATCAATAAATATATTAAAAGTAAAAATTACAAATTCCCTATTGCATTAAGTCTTCAAAACTACGATTAAATTTCAAATGAAATTGGCTTTACAGGTGTCCCAACTATAATTGCCATTGACAAACATGGTATTTTAAGGTATTCTGGTCTTCTTTATACTAGAAAATTAATTATTTATAATATAGATAATATTATTCACAAATTGCTTAAAGGCTAGAAGTAATTCTCAGTTAAAAAAATTCCGTCATTCAACCCAATCTTTATTCAGACCGATACTTATCAGCAATTACCTGGTCAAATTCTGGCTGGATTGAAATGGTATTTTGGCGCGGCCTAATGACTCGTTATGGTTCATCGCAGTAAGCCGATTTAGACTGCCTTTAAGCAAGAAAGAGCAAATAATTTAACTTTTTTAGATATTAAAGTTTTATATCTTTATGCTTGGTAAATTAATTTAGTCCCTACCAAAACGCATGTAATATGAAACAAACCTTCGTTTTTCTAGTCAGTCTTTTTTTTACATCCTGGCTTTTTGCCCAGGATCAAGCCAAATACGATGCCTTGACCAGCGAAGCCAACAACCTTTACGACAAACAAGCTTATCTTCAATCGGCTCAAAAATATGCGGAAGCTTTTGCGGCTTGGGGCAACAAGGGCTACATGACCGATCGCTACAACGCTGCTTGCTCCTGGGCGCTAGCAGGTAAAGCTGATTCTGCCTTTGCACAGCTATTGAAAATCGCCAAAAACGGCAGCTACACCGACTATGGCCACCTCACTACCGATCCTGATTTAAAACCGCTGTATGCGGATGCCCGCTGGAAGGAAGTAACAGCCCTAGTTAAAGTCAACAAAGAAAAAGAGGACGCTACCCTAGACCGACCTCTGGCGACTCAACTGAACGAGATTTATCAGGAGGATCAGCAATACCGGGTACAAATAGACGAAATCGAAAAAAAGTACGGCCTCGAGTCTGCTCAAATGAATGCGCACTGGAAACTCATCAATGAAAAGGACTCCATTAACCTCGTCAAGGTCAAAAAAATATTGGATGCTCGGGGCTGGCTGGGGGCTGACATCGTTGGCCGGCAAGGGAATGCTACCTTTTTTTTGGTCATCCAACATGCTGATCTAAAGACCCAAGAACAGTACCTTCCCCTGATGCGTGAGGCGGTCAAAAAAGGAAATGCCAACGCCAATAATTTGGCGTTACTGGAAGATCGGGTTGCAATCCGTCAAGGTAAAAAACAGATTTACGGCAGCCAGATTGGCCGGGATACCAAAACGGGTGAATATTATGTACAAGCCCTCCAAGATCCTGACAATGTGGATAAAAGACGCGCCGAAGTTGGCCTAGGAACGCTTCAAGAATACGTCTCTTACTGGAAACTCACTTGGAATGTAGAAGCGTACAAAAAACAATTGCCGCTAATCGAAGCCAAGGAATAGAAGAGGTGCAGTCGCAGCGATTAAGTTCAAGAATAGCGTTTTTCGCAATCCAAGTCGGTAGCTACCTATAAAAAATGCGGGTCTGGACATGCTCGAATATCCAGACCCGCATTTTTTAAACTAAGGGCTATCATCACTTCGCAATCAGCTCGAATTTCATCCGCAGCGTCTTGGAATAATAATTGGTAAGGCTGAGCGAGTTGGGATTTTCATAGGGACTACGCACTCCTCCTTCTTCCACATTATAGCCATAAGAATTTTCCGTTGCTGCGGCAGCAGGAATCTCTTCGATTTCCAGCACCTTACCCAAGGTTGCGTTGGCCAATTGGGCGATTTTAGCAGCGCGATCCCGTGCTTTTTTGCTGAGCCTTTCCAGCAATTTAATATCAAAATCATCGGAAAAATTGTAGACCACATTACAAATGTTTCCTTCGGCAAAGTTGTGGGAACCCAACAGTTTGACAAATTTTTTCAGCTCCTCCTCCTTGGTAAATTTCATCTCAAAATAGGGCGTTTGCAAACCCAATTGATTGATGGTATAAGCGTCTTCGGTGGGTTTGTAGGTCAATTTGTTTTCATCCAAAAAAGCCCGTAATTGTTTTTCACTGTCTTTCAACATCGATTGCATGATTTTTTCCTGTGCTTGGTAATCGGCATTCTCCCCTACCGAACCTTCTAATTCCCGCGGCACTACTGCCCGGACTTGATAGGTAATTGATTTATATTTTATCGCAAGGGTATCGGTCACCCGGAGGTCAATAAAACTAACTTGGGCGCCTAAGCTCCAAAAAGCAAAGAGAAAAAGAATTACCCCAAGGGATGATTTCATGTGAATAGATTTAAGTTTTTTTTGCAAACGATGAAGCCTATACAATAATTGTCAGGACTTAACCAGTCTTTTACTCATTCGCAAGTTGACAAATAAAAAAACGACCCCCAGCACTACAAATGCCAAACCCTTGTAAAACTCATTCCAATTGCTGTCAAAAAAACGGGCGGCGGTTAGTCCTAAAACAAACAACATACCCAAATTAAGTTCCACTAAACTAGGTTTTGCAATACCTTGACGTATAAACGCTGCTCCCACTGCTAAGCCATAAAGATTGGCCAAAATAACGGGTATATAATTGATGTAAACTGGCTTGGAATAAGCATCACTGGGGTTAAGTCGATAGATGGTCATGTAAGCCAAAACAAAGATGGGGAAAATGACCAAAAGCGTTTCTCCTATGGTACGGTGGTGTTTTTTACCAAAGTATAAGATCAATAGTCCCAACCAACCAAGGGTAAAAACTGCTAGTTGCAGCAAAAAAAACCAACCCCCGTATTGATCGTTCTTAGTCCCATTCCACAATTCAGTGAAATTAAACGGTTGCACGTAAGTCCTTCCGCTTAATGCGAGCGTGTACACAAATACGCCGATAAATCCCATTAAAAAAAATGGGCGGCGAAAAAATCGTTGGTCATTAGGAAAAACCCAATTATTGAGTAATATAAAAACACAGAGCGCAATGCTGGGTGCAAGCAGGGTGTATTCAGGAAATCCTGTCATGAAGTTTGGAAACCATACAATGGGCCAAGTCAAAATTATTACCAGCGCCAATAAATGTCGGCGAATGGGTTGTTGGATGGGCAAGCGCCAATTCAACCACAAATGGGGAATGATCGCTAAAAAAAGCAACCAATAAATCATTTTTTCATCCCTGATGACATCTACTTGCCAGAAAGCTGCACCAATAAGATAGATAATGGCCGCTAAGCTAGAATTGGGAATATAGACAACCGCTAAACTAGATACCAACCAATACAAAATGATGTTACTGTTGGAAATATGGAGCTCAAAAATCTGGTTAACCATGCCCAAAGAAGCTGCAATCATGATCATGAAAAAACCGGAAGCACCTTCTCGCCACGCCATGCTCTTCAAATGCCGGACATAAGCAAAAACAAAAACGCTGAGGCCTAAGATGGCCGGAACGAAACTCAGGATTTTTTTTGCAAAAAGGGACAGCTTGTCCCATTGATACCCAAGTATCAACATCAACCCGCCTCCAATAAGCAAAGCTCCCAGCACGCTTAAGGCAATGATCCCTGGATTCCAGGATTCTGAAGTATTTTCTTCTTGTGTTGCAGAATATTGCGATAAAATGCGTTGCCCTTGTTCTTCTTCGATGATACCGCTTTTCACCCAATTAGGGATTTCTTGAAACAGCCAATTAATATGCTTTTTTGCCATTGGTTTTGGTGTTTAGGAATGAGTCAATTGTATAGTTGTCAGGGCGAACCCAAGAATGCCAGAAGTGACCTCGGAGAGGTCAAACGTTGGTAGAAATTGGCGCGTTTGTAGGTGTTTTTGACCTCGGAGAGGTCTAACGTTTGTAATATGCCTCCAACACACAAATCTTAGATCTCTCCGAGGGCTTTTGGTCGCGAAAAACCGGTTATTCCTACCAACCTTAGACCTATCAGAGGTCAGTACTCATTTCATGCGTTTTCCCTATAGCGTTGTTGAATCATTCCTTCGTTAGTTTCCGTATCTTTGTTTTGAAATCTCATTGAACTTAACTCAACTGATCTCCAAATTAACATGCGCACGCAACATTACCAAATTTTGGTACTTCTCCTTTTTCTACTGCAAGCTCCTACGCAGGGATGGGGTCAACAACGCGACGCCTGGAAATTCCTTGAACCCTCCGATACCTTTAATCGCCAACGTTTTTGGCTGCTGGCTGGTACCGGTGCGGCAGCTTATACTGCAGCATCGGTGGGCTTGTACGCCATTTGGTACAAAGATTATCCACAAAGTAAATTCCATATTTTTAATGATTTTGGCGAGTGGGAACACATGGACAAAGCCGGACATTTTTTCACCTCCTACTTTGAATCAAATTTGGCTTTTAACGGTGCGCGCTGGATTGGTATTCGCCACAAACCTGCTGTATTGATCGGCGCAGGGGTAAGTACGCTGCTACAATCCACCATTGAAGTGATGGATGGTTTTTCCAGCGGCTGGGGGTTTTCTCTTTCTGATGTTACTTTCAATACCTTGGGTACTGGTGTTTTTGTGGCGCAAGAATTGCTGTGGGAAGATCAGCGGATCATGATCAAAGTCTCGAATAGCCGACCCAATTACAACAGCGACATCATCAGGGGGAATCCATCGGGAGCGCTCACCCAAAAACAAATCGCCCATGGTCTGTTTGGCAATACCTACTCCGAGGCGTTCATCAAAGATTATAATGGCATGACGGTATGGGCTTCTGTCAATCCTTCCGCATTTATGCATTTAAAACCGGAAAGTAAGTTTCCACGTTGGCTTAATGTTGCTTTTGGATATGGCGCTCAGAACGTTTACGGCGCTTACGGAAATGCCTATACCGATCCGCGGGGTAATGTCTATTTCCTTAATGATCAGCCTCGCTATCGGCAGTATTACCTGGCGCTGGATGTGGATTTGCGGCGGATCCGAACCAAGAGTCGTTTGTTGAAAACGCTTTTTACTGGTTTATCATGGGTGAAATTTCCGATGCCCGCTATGGAATTGAATTCCTTGAAGCAGAATAGATTTCATTGGATTTATTGGTAAGTATAATTTATATTTAGGTCGTTAATTAGTAAAATTTAGTTCAGCTATTTATCCAATTTTCAACATCTATACCCATGGCTCAAGACCCTACCCAATCCCTTGAACGTTTCAAGGGCGTTTTCAATCAAGTTTTTCATACCGCTTCCACTTTTGGCGGTGCTGCTCAGTTGTTACCCACGGCCATTTCCTTTGGTGCGGAATTGCTTTTTCGTTTCATCCGTTTAGGAAAAATGATTCGACAAAAGGTAGAAGAGCAAACTGGAAAATTGGATACGCAGGTACGCGCCCAAGGTATTTTTCGAAACCCCATCAGCATTGACCTTACTGTAACTGAAATCAGTACTTTTTTTAATGGCGAATGTCAAATTTTATATCCGCGAACAGCTACACAATTTCAGAAAGAGTTGGCCATTCTTAATGACCTCGATGATCCGCAGTGGAAGGAAAATCTACGTTTTCTCCGCATTGCCCGTACTTACATTCACCATTATATGAACAACAAACAGTTGGATGAATTTCCTGAACTGCAAGATTTAATTGGGGCTTGGCAAGATCCCAGCGGTGTTCGATACCATGATTTGGCCTTACAAATCGCTAAATTGATTCCTGATGATTCTTTTTCCTTAAACGAATGGCGCGATCTCATGCCCAGCTATACCGAATTGATGTTGCGATCTGAACGCTACAAGATTTTGACCATCAGCGAACAAAATTTATTGGAACTCAACAACCAGATCCGCGACCTCAGCTGGCAGATGATGACCGGCGGCAGCAACAACACCATCAATCTTACCCTCAATTTTTTGGTTCAGGAGCGTACCTTGGTCATCAACAACCAAGTAACGGAACTCAATGATAAGTTAAAATCCTTGTCTGCACCTCCTGTAGATCCCATTAAGAAGCCCGAGATTGATCAAATAAACACCCGTGTCAAACAATTGGGTGAGTTGAAACAAAAAATTTCTTCCTTAGTAACTTCCGTTAAATAAAGATGAATTTTCAATATCGCCATGCTGTTCTTATCTAAAAAACTCAATCCAAGATCATGAAAACGCCCATATACCTCCTCCTCTTTCTTGTCATTTTTGCTACAGCTTGTAACCGAAAAAATACCCGCGTTATTGAAAGTCCTTACCAACAGGCACTTAATGCCTACTATCAAGGATTGCAAAACAACGACCTTAAAGGAGCTGAAAAAATCCTTAGTCGATTGATAATCGACCACTCTGATGACGCGAATGCCCGTACACTTTACGCACAGGTATTGCTGGATAGTTTGCGAAAAATGAGAGGAAACAGCCCTTTATTGCAACGGAAAATCATCCAAAACTTGCAAATTTTGGCTTTTGACCCACCTGCTAAAGAAGATCCAGGTACGGGATGGGTATTGCCGCGAACATATACTTTATTTGGCGACTTGTTGCTGGTACGCATGCAGGAACTACTAACGCAAGCAGGAACAAACGAAACTTGGCGGGGTTATCTGCTGGCTCGTGCTGCGGAATTTTATTACCGTGCTGCTTATGATGCTGCAACCGATCCCAAGGCCGCAATTTCCAAAGGATTAGCCCGCGAAAAAGAAAACGCCATCAGCGGATTGCTACAGGCGCAATTTGGTATCATTGAAGCATTGAAACGGCTAGATGCTGCCAATTCCTCTCCCCAGATCAAGAAATTATCCGATGGCGCTACTCAATTGGCTTTGCGCCTTTCGGAAAACAACCTCCAAAATTTACCACTCGGTAATCCTGCTTATCTAAAATTGGAAAAAACTTTTCAAAGGAATTTAAAGATCTTAGAGTCGAATATCTCAACGACTTCAATGATTCCCGCTTTTACAAAATTGTGCAGCGGAGGGAGTCCCAGCGACTTAGAAAAAGCCTGGATTGACATTCTAGCCCATACCCAAAAATCAGCCATACACAATGAACTGTACAACCTGATCGCCGAAAAGCCAGAAAACGACTTGACACCCATCCTATTGCTCCATAAATTTTTAAAAAACCCAAAACCATTTGATTGTAACATCTTATCAGAAGACTAAAAAGGCAGGTAAGTTGTTCATCCACCAATGATTCATCATTACAATCACCGCTTCTTATTGTAGCCAAGGTGGAAGAGGGCATCTCCTTGGGTCACTACCGGCGAATTAGAATGACCGATGATCCAGCCACTTTTTTTAGCTTTCACTTGATAACTGTCTTCGCCAAAAGGGTCGTTGATCGTGCCTAATGTATCCCCTCTGACGATGGTTTCGCCAGAACATTTTATCCAGCGAAAAATTCCCGATCTATTGGCACGCACCCAGCTGGAGCGGTTGAGCGTTTCAGTGGGCATTGCCGGCGGCGCATCGGCCAACATCCCCCTATTTACCATAACCCTACGCAATCCATTGATTCCTTGTGAGATAGAGAAATCGTCGAACCGCAGGTTTTCCCCGCCTTCAAAAACGATGATCGCTTTATCGACATCTAAGGCGGTCTTGCGCAGCGACTTGGGGATCGGTTTACTGGCCAAAGTAAACGGCGCAGCAAAAGTTAGCGCCAACTCCCGACTAAGCGGGTGTTCAAAATTGTACCGAATCTGTGGAAAATTGTAATGATTACGCCCTCCCGTATGAAAATCAACCCCAAAATCTACCAAAGGCAAAATCTGTCGGGTAAAAATACTGGCTACCCGTGCAGCCATAGATCCATTTGGGTTACCCGGAAAGCTTCTGTTGATGTCTTTGCCATCGGGTACATCCCGCGAATAATTGATAAATCCATAGACATTGAGCAAAGGGATTGCTATTACCGTTCCTGCGTACAGGCGTTCAAAAATGCCTTGTTCTATCGCTCGCCTTACCACTTCTACTCCATTTACCTCATCACCATGCATGCCGCCAGTGACCGCCATACAAGGGCCGGGTCTTGGCCCACGGAACACGTGTGCTTTAATGGAAATTACATTACCTGAAGGAATACGTCCTACCGGAATTTTGACAATAGTGTTTTGTCCAACTTCAACAATGGTATTGTAGACTTTAATGAATTGAGACATTTTACGGTTAAGGGATTAAAAAAGCTGGGATTGCCGATGAAAATTTCTTTAACCGAATCTTCATTGACAATCCCTAGAATAAATCCTCCTTAGACAGTCGCTTTTAATTTCTTTTTATTCTTAGCCATCACTTTACGCTCCACGAAAGCGATGATTTTAGCGGCTACATCGATGCCAGTGTAAGATTCGATGCCTTCCAAACCTGGAGAAGCATTGACTTCCATCACCAAGGGGCCACGATTAGAGCGGAGGATATCTACTCCAGCGATGTCTAAACCGACCATTTGTGCGGTTTTGCACGCAACGAAATTTTCAAGTTCAGTCAGTGGTTCTGATTGCGCAGTCGCGCCACGGTGTAAGTTAGAGCGGAATTCGCCTTCTTTTGCCTGGCGTTTCATCGAGGCAACTACCCTGCCATTCACTACAAAAGCGCGGATATCAGCACCGCCAGCCTCCGCAATAAACTCCTGAACGATTACCCGTTCTTTGAGTTTTAAAAATGCCTCCACCGTAGATTCTGCGCTGCGGTAGGATTCTGCCAACACCACGCCGATGCCATGCGTACTTTCCACCATTTTAATGACCACTGGTAATCCACCAACTTGATCAATGAATGCACCCGCTTGTTGCCCTTCTGCTACAAAGGCGGTAGCAGGGACTTCAATTCCAGCAAGTCGCAGTTTTTGCAAACAGCGCAGCTTGTCGCGAACCAACAGCAAACCTTCAGGATTGAGGGTGGAAAAAATTTTCATCAGCTGAAACTGAGTAACCAAGGCGGCACCCTCTGGAGTAAACGAGGTGCCAATTCTTGGAATAACTGCATCCAGGTCACTCAATGGTCGATCCTTGTAGTATACCTCGGCATGATCATGTTCAATCACCAGATTGCATTGGCTGGAGTTGATGACCTCCATAATATGCCCTCTACTCATACCAGCACGATACATCGACTGCGTAGAATAAAGCTCTGGCGAACGGGATAATATTCCTATTCTCATTGTTGCTTTCTTAACTTTCTGCCACGTTTATTCAAAATTAGGACTTGATTTACATGCACCTAGCGCTATTATTCGCGTTCTAATCGAGCTAGATAAACAGGCAACAAAGTCCCAAAACTGATTCTTGTCCAGCGGCAATTTACAACTATTAGCGAAAGAAGCAATTTTTATACCTGCCTTTTGGACGTACGGAGAAAAGTCTTTGCTTTCCTAGAAATACCATGATTCTTGAAATTAAAATTGCTGATTTTTAAATTGGTTTTATCTTGTGTCTGCACCCAAAAAACCTAAAAATTGCTACGTTACACGAATCCTTTCACAATGAAATTAAAATATTGGGGTCTATGTCTTTTTGTCTTTTGCGGAGCTATTTCGCTTCATTCGCAAGGCTTTGCTCAACCAGCCTTGGGTGCTTTTTCCGACAACACCCAAATCAGCCTCTTAACCTGCTCGCCTGGCGAAGACCTTTACAGTACTTTTGGTCACAGCGGGATAAGGCTTACCGATCGGGCCAGCTATCGGGATGTGGTTTTTAACTATGGTATTTTTGACTTCCATACGCCCAATTTTTACCTCAAGTTCATGCGGGGCAAGCTCTTATACCAAATGGGGCTCCAATCGTTTAGCGATTTTATGTACGAGTACCAATACCTGGGACGCTCCGTTACGGAAACCAAATTATCACTACCTCTAGCTGCCAAACGCAAGCTTTTGCTTTTTTTGGAAAACAACTACCGCCCCGAAAACCGAGAATATCTGTACGATTTTTTCTTTGACAACTGCGCTACCCGCATTCGTGACGTAGTCGAAAAATCGCTACCCATCGTGTATCCGCCACAGGATACGGTTCGAAAAATCAAGCATTTGCGACAGTTGCTGGACGAATATTTGGGAACTATGCCCTGGTCTGATTTTGGCATCGACCTCGTACTTGGTCAGCCTACAGATCAGTTGGGCACTTTTCGCAACGAAATGTTTTTACCGGATTACCTGGCCAAAAACCTCAGCAAGGCCCAATATCAAGGCAAGCCAATCGCCCTACCCACCCAAACCTTGCTAAAAGGGCTACCTCCTTCACCATTCCGATCCAAATTCCCGAAACCTTGGCTGTTTTTTAGTCTTTTGGCAGCACTCTTCCTTGCTCTTACTTTTTTGGCGACAAAAAAAATAAAAAAAGGTGCCGATGCCTTCTTTTTTAGCACCCTGGGGTTAGCAGGTTGTATTTTACTTTTTATGTGGTTGGGTACGGATCATATTGCGACCAAAAATAACTGGAACCTATTGTGGGCCAATCCACTGTACTTGTTTACGTTAGGCTCTCTGGGCGGTAAACGAAAATATTGGTGGTTGGTTCTCGGAGGTTCTACCATTGTTGTGCTGTTGTTTTTCCCCTGGTGGCCGCAGCAATTCCATCCCGCGATCATTCCGATACTGCTCACAACCGTGCAAAGATCCGTAGATCGCTGGCTAAGAGGATAAATCATTGTAGTTCAATCGCTGAATGTTGAAAAAAGTGGTGTTATAGCAACTTTTCACGTTTATTTTATTGACCTACTTTTGGTTTTTCCCGATGATCTATCTATATTTGCACCTCATTTATTAATTAGTAAAAATATTGGTAATGTTTGCAATCGTAACGATAGCTGGTCAACAGTTCAAAGTTGAGGAAGGGCAAGAGCTTTTCGTCCACCAGCTAGCCGCCGCCCAAGGCGATACCATCACTTTTGAGCAAGTAAATTTGCTAGAAAGAGACGGTAAAACGGAGCTAGGAAAACCGTTTGTCGGCAACGCAAAAATCAATGCTACTGTACTGGAGCATCAAAAAGGCGACAAAGTCATTGTCTTCAAGAAAAAAAGACGCAAAGGCTACCGCGTAAAAAATGGCCACCGCCAATCGTTCACTAAAATTTTGATCGACAACATCGTTGGTTAAAACTAAAAAAGAAAAACAACCATGGCACATAAGAAAGGTGTAGGTAGTTCCGATAACGGCCGCGATAGTAAAAGTAAGCGCCTAG
The DNA here is from genome assembly GCA_038240665.1 of Chitinophagales bacterium. Lineage (GTDB taxonomy): Bacteria > Bacteroidota > Bacteroidia > Chitinophagales > Saprospiraceae > Haliscomenobacter. The sequence continues at coordinate 11,488 of JBBRGN010000103.1, forward strand.
GCGTGAAATTATTCGGTGGTCAATACGCAAAAGCAGGTAACATCTTAGTTCGTCAACGTGGTACAAAATTCCACCCTGGCGATAACGTATACTTGAGCCGCGATTTTACCCTTCATGCTTCTATCGAAGGTCATGTTGAGTTCACTCGCTCTAAAAAAGATCGCGTGTATGTTAACATTAGACCTTTGGCTCCAAAAAATGGCGCTGCGCTTCCACAAATGCCAGCTACTGACGTTCCTGAAGTTTTGGATGTACTGACTAAGAAGAAGGTAACTGCTGCTGAGGTGGAAGTTCCTATTTCTGTTGCTCCAGAATCTGTAACTTCAGCTGCTGCAACTTTTGTTTTTGCAGGCAAAAAATGGAAACAGGACGATTTGAAAATCGTAGAAGGTATTGGTCCAAAAATCGAAGAGTTGATGCACCAAGCTGGAATTACTACTTGGGCTGAATTGGCTAATACTGATTTGGATAAGTTGAATGCCATCCTTGACGAAGCTGGTCCCCGTTACCGCATCCATGACCCTGCTACTTGGGCAAAACAATCTCAAATGGCCAACGACGGCGCTTGGGATGACCTACAAGCTTATCAAGACCACCTCAAGGGCGGCAAAGAATAATCCAAGGATATGATTAGACACTTATTGGGGTCGGCAGAGCCGCTCTCCAATAAGTCATAAGATTTTAGTTTTCATAGCTTTATAATTTGCCCTATCTCCACAAAGAGATAGGGCTTTTTTTATTTGATTTAACCCTGCCCTGGTATTTACCAAATCGGCTCTATAAACTATTGTAACAGAGCAACTCCTTGGGTTGCAATCCAGCCGCTATCGCCATTGAAGAGATGTACCTTGTACCAACCAGCCAACTCATCATCGATGTACACTTTGACCCCTTCATGAAGTTTGCGTGCATCCATGCTTGCGGTCTCGGGCGCACGCTTGAGCGGAATTTCAACAGCCAATACAATGCCCGTTTTTTTCAAATTCACATTGCGATAACTGAACCAAGCTGGCAAGAACAACAAAATAGCGAGGATGCTCAAGCACACACCAGCAAAAAAACCAACTCGTCTTTGAACTCGGTTTTTTCCCACACGCCATACCAACAACCCCAATAAACCCAACCACCAAAAGACCAAACCAATTTGTGTCCATCGATTGCTCGACAACATCCATTGGGGGTTTAAAAACCATTCCCACCACTGGGGTTCTAGCGTTTCATCCAATTGATCAACGAGTTGGGAGCGTAAAACCGCTAGGTTATTGGTTGCCCTTTCATGATTATGGTCCCGCATTAAGGTCTTTTCGTAACACCAGGCCGCCATTCCTCGTTTTTTTTGCTGAAAATAGCAATTGCCCAGGTTGTAGTACAAACCGGCATCGTCATACCCCGATACCAGCAATTGCTGGTAAATCTTGGTTGCCTTGGCATAATCTTGTTGCTGATAAGCCGTCATGGCTTGACCAAGTTGGGCAGAAGGGTTTTGCGCCTGGAGCATCAAACCGATCAATAACAACCAACCCAGAAAAATGTAAGCTTTCATGTTATTCTTAAGCATTAATCAACGATTCAAATTGAGCTTGGGCAGTGATGAGGGTGGCGGAGCCGTTATCACAACTGGTTTTCCAGTTAAAAAAATATCAGCCCGGCTCCGAGGCCTTTGGTCACTTTCCCACCTAAATCCGTTTAACTTTAATTTTTCATGATCGGCTTTGCGCATTGGGGTCAATACGGCCTTAGGAGTAGTGATGAAGGTGATTTTTTGAATCTGATTGCCTGGCGCAATCCGGATTACCATTTCGCTACACGAGGTTTTGTTAACCCCGACATAAGCGCCCTTGTCGTCTTTGATGTAGTAGACCACTTCGGCATTCCCAAAGGCATCCATTCGCCTTAGGCTACCATCGTAAAACCGGGCTAGGATATTCCGCCCTTTGATTTGGTTGTAGAATTCCCCATCGGTTTGGTTGATGATCAAGGCATTGGTCCGCATAAAAATACGGTCTATTTTTTTGTTGCTCAAGAGGACTTTGAGCGTATCAGCAGTAAACTGACTGGTATCTGACCAGATGACAGGTTTTTTAAAAAAGGTAAACAGAGAATCGCGCGAAGAATAAGACAAGGAATCGCTAATCGATTGAAAGTTTTTCTTAAAAATCCGTACGTTATGAAAAGCCAATAAGACACGGTTGGTATCTTTTTTGGTCGTATCACGCGCTGTTTTAGCTCGGTATTTTTTATATTTATCTTGAAAAACCGGCAAGTGGGTAATCGAGTCGATTTTTTCATTCAGCCGTTGAACCACGTTTTTTTGCACTACTTCCGCAGAAAGCGTATCCCGCAATACCAGGATTTTCCAGTTCTTTTTCTTAGTCAACGAATCCCGACTATTGTTTAAAGTGTCTTTTTTGGCTTTTGACACAATGGTTCGGAAAGAGACCAGCGTATCCGCAGAAACAAACATGGAGTCTTGATCAACCAAGGAGATCATTTCCGGTCGACCATGAATACCACCGGTGGCTTTCAGGTAGTCGGTATCTTTGTTGTACAGCGCTTTGGCGCATTCGATAGAGACTTTGGAAGAGGTATCTTGCCAAAAAACATTTCCAGTTGCCAAGCCAACTCCGCTTTGATCTCCAAAATCGACTTGATCAGCCATTAATATCTGCGGAGGGTTGCTGATGTTGGAGCGCCCTCGGGTAGCGAAAGTGCCCGTTTTACGATTGTACCGAATCACTTCCGAAGTAATGTCTTGCTTTTTCTCTTGATATTTGGCTTTGCCTCGCATAAACAAGGTATCCTGAGATTCATTGTACCGGATGTAATCGGCTATAGCCAAACGGGTGGTATCCTGAATCCTGGCTTTTCCATCTAGGGTATACAATTTGGTAGCCGCTTCGTAACGGATAGTATCGGCTTCTGCCTCTTGGGTTCCTTTGGTGTATTGGGCGTTTTTGGCAAATTTTGCTAGGTTATTTACGGTGTCATAATATCCCGCCTCGCAGTAAATTTTGCTACTATCGGTGGTGATCAACGTAGGTCCGTGGAAAAAAATGATTTTGCGCTCCGTATTGTACTTGAGGGTATCAGCTTTTAGATTGAATTTGGCATCGACCACTTTTACATCGTCTTCAAAAAATATTTCGTGATTTTTGACGAAGTAAACCCCTTTTTTACTGGTCAATTGCGTGGAATCATTGGCTAAAGTGGCGCCATTTTTATACGTCGCGATGCGTTTGGCTACATCATAATCCAAGCGGTTGGTAAACAATCGCTGCCCATTGTTGTCAAGTACAACATCGCCCATGAGGTTGGACAGCTTAGTCAGTCCATCGTATTCCACTTCATTGGCAAAAATATTGAGTGAATCGCCCTGCTGAATCACTACCCTACTGTAGGCATACACGTAAACGCCATTGATGATGATGGCCGAATCGCAGGAAATAAACACGCTGTCTTGTTTCATCAACACATGTCCCAAGAGTTTTTGGACATCCTGTTTTTGTTTGCCTTCTTGCTGCAAAACCCGCAAATTATCCGCCCATCGCACATCTACCCTTTTTGCGTTGGGATCAATTGACGGGGGCGTAATAGCGGGTTTGTTCTGAGCGAAAGCCGATACAGCAACGCCAAAAACCAACAGCAATATCCCTAACCAATGGCGCCAATAGAATGGCATGTCTTTTTTATTAAATGCAAAAAGTTTGATCC
>JBBRGN010000104.1:0-15115 GCA_038240665.1 Chitinophagales bacterium
GTTCAGGAAAAAACCTAGTAGATTTAACTTGTGTGCAAAATGCCATGGAGGCCGTGCGTTGTTGTTTGGTCGCCCCCGATTCTGCGCTCGGCAGGGCTTATAACATCTCCAATGATGCGCCTATTGAATTGTGGACTGCACTTAACTACCTGCTTGAGTTGTTGAATCTCAAGTCAGTTACCACAAAACTCCCAACCGTGGTAGCAATGAGTATAGCAGGGCTGATGGAACAGTGGGCCAAATGGTTTGGTCGTGGAAAAGAACCCGCCCTTACTCGCATGGGCATCAGTTATTTGGCCAATTCTCTCACCATGGATGTTTCACAAGCGAAGGAAAAACTGGGATACAGCCCTATCCAAACGACCTTTGAAGGCATCCAAGAATTCGTGACATGGCATCAACAACAGCTAAAATAAGGCTTCGCGTTTTTCAATCCGGATATTGTACCGCGCCAGCTCACATCATCAACCCCCTTGATGGCAAAGGGCGGTGGAAATTTTATGCAACTTGGGCGTTATTGGAACATCCGCTGAAGGGTTTGTTGCTTTTTGATACGGGTTATGCACCGCGTTTCAGAACGGCCACCCAGCGTTTTCCCGCTAAGCTCTATGGCTTGTTGACGCCAATTACTCTGGCTCCTCATGAATCGGTCGTTGCACAATTAAAAACGATGGGTTACCAGCCTGCTGCTGTTCAAGGCATCATTATTTCACACTTCCATGCGGATCACATTGCTGGCTTATTGGATTTTCCAAGGGTGAAAATCTACTGTAGTTCCTCGGCTTTACAACAAGCACTAACGCTAAAAGGCTGGCAAGCCGTGGCTTCCGGTATTGTTCCTCAGCTTTTGCCGCCTGATCTAGCGCAAATTGCCCAAAGCATTCCCGATGAACAATTGGGGCAATTGGAAAAAACGCCAGACACTTATTTCGACCTTTTTGGTGACAATTCGATCCGATTGGTAGCTTTACCAGGTCATGGTCGCGGGCAAATGGGTGCTTTGGTGCAAACCGAGGCTGGCGAAGTTCTTTTGGCCGCGGATGCCAGCTGGAACAAAAACACCTTTGAGCGCAACATCTTACCGCGACCCTTGGTGAAATTGTTTTTTGATGATTGGTTGGCCTACCAATTGACTTTTGAAAAACTACGCCGCTTTTCCCAAGAGCGCCCCGAGATAAAAATTTACTTTACACATAGTCCAGAAGTAGCCGAGGAGGCAATTGCTAACGAGCAAAAAGTGGCTGCTAAAATAAACAGCAGCGATGTTTAAACTCCGCATCGTTTGGTATTTTATCCAATTTACTTTGCGGGGAAAATTTAATTCTGTCCGGCGTTTACAGCGTTTTCAACAGGGCAAATGGCGGTATTTTGTAAAAAAAACACTGACCCAATCTCCTTTTTACGAAGCCTTTGCGCGCAAAAACGCTGATCTTAACGCCTATCCTTTGATGGACAAGCCAGGGTTTATGACCCATTTTTCGCAAATCAATACCCGTGGAATTCAATTGGAAACCGCACTCGAATTGGCACTGGAGGCGGAAAAAAAACGCGACTTTCAACCCACGCTTCAAGGGGTAACAGTCGGCTTGTCTACCGGAACTAGTGGGAAACGCGGTGTTTTTTTGGTATCTGAAATCGAAAGAGCACAATGGGCAGCATTGGTGATGAGCAGGGTGCTAAAAATGGATTTTAGGAAAAAACAGAAGGTCGCCTTTTTTTTAAGGGCCAACAGCAATCTCTATTCTTCGGTACAATCGAATTTATTGGAATTTCAGTTTTTTGACATCTTTCAACCCATACCGGAATTAATCCAGGCTATAAAAGTTTTTCAACCCGATGTTATTGCAGCGCAGCCCTCGGTTATGGCGGAATTGGCGATGGCACAAACAAGTCAATTGCTTGCACTTAAACCCCGACAGCTCATTTCATTTGCTGAAGTACTTTGGCCGGATGACCGCGCTTTTTTTGAAACTACTTTTAAAGCCCCGTTAACCGAGGTTTACCAATGCACTGAGGGTTTTTTGGGGGTGACCTGCCGCGAGGGTGTTATGCACCTCAATGAAGACCTCTTTTTTTTGAAAAAACGCTATGTTGGGCCAGATCGTTTTGTTCCGATTATCACCGATTTTACGCGCAGCACGCAACCCTTGATTCGCTATGAATTGAATGATGTATTGGTGGAGCGAAAAACACCCTGTCCTTGTGGTTCGGTGTTTTTGGCCATCGAGCAAATTGAAGGCCGCGAAGATGATGTGCTACTTTTTGAGACCATCAACGGAACTGAAAAAATATTTCCCGACTTGATCTGCCGCCGCATCGCCCAGCGAACCGATCTATTTCGTCGATATAGACTCACTCAGCTGGATACCAATGTTTTGCAACTAGAACTAGAAACCTCCCCTGAAGACTTCCAAAGTACGGCTAAGCAAATACAAGAAGCCATTTTTTCCCTTTTGCAGGAGCGCAATATCCAAGAAGTTGAATTTTCCGTAATTTCGGGTATGGCCTTTCATGCTGGGGAGAAATTACGACGAATTGTACGTTACCAAACAATTTGAGAAAAAGGGGAATATTTAAGATATTGAGCATTAGCTTGCCCCTTTTTACTCTGCCTTTCACTGGTTTGATGATCCCCTAAAACAGTCAAATATGAAAATTAGCCTAAAATCCTGCGCTGCTTTTTTTCCTGGAAAACAAGTTGATTCCCATGATCTTGAACGACAAGCTGGACTGCCAAAGGGCTGGACAGAGAAAAACAACGGCGTACTTACCCGCTATTGGTCTGATGCTGGCGATACCGTAACTTCAATTGGTTCCCAAGCTTTACAAAGGGCTTTGAACATAGTTGGAATGAACTTAAAAGAACTTGATTTGCTCTTATTTGCGGGTGGCTCGTTTGATCATCCTATTCCATATAATGCTTGTTTGATCAAGCAAGCACTGGATACGCACCATGCCCCTTTTCCCTGTTTTGATGTAGATTCTACCTGTTTAAGTTTTATCCACGCTTTGGACGTTTCCCAACTTTATTTGCAAAGTGGAAAATACCGTCGAATCGCTATTGTCTCTGCCGAATTGCCCTCAAGCTCGCTCAATCCCAATGATTCAAAGACCTACACCTTGTTTGGTGATGCAGCGGTGGCCGTCATTTTGGAAGTAGTCGATGACCGTTCTACCGCCAAAGCTTACGAACCAGGAATTTCTTATTTTGTTAATTATTCCGAAGGTGCAGACTTGGCTATGGTTCCGGCAGGAGGATTAAAACAACCAGGTTTTTCACCCGAAACACCTCGCGAAGCCTTTTATTTCCGCATGGATGGCCGAAAATTAATTGCTTTGACCTTGAGGATGTTGGATGATTTTGTAGTAGAATGGGAAAAACGCGCGGGTCGAAAATTGACAGATTATGACTTCATCATTCCTCACCAAACCAGCAAGTTTGGCAATGAAATTTTCCTTCACCGCTATGGCATTGCGCCAGAAAAAGTAATTTTGAATCTTCACCGTCTTGGCAATTGCGTTTCCGCCTCGATCCCACTTGGACTAACCGAGTTGTTTGAAAGCGGGAAAATAAAAGCTGGATCAAAAGTCTTGTTATTGGGCTCCGCTGCTGGATTGTCGATTGGCGGTCTTGAACTCAATTTTTAATTCAACATCATGCTATTACTTGCCGCCATCGTTGTTTTTGCCTACATGAGTTTTTGGTTTGTCATTGCCGTAATGGCCAAGGACAATGGCTTGGCAGATGTAGCCTGGGGATTGGGATTTGTTCTTTTGGCGCTGGTTGGACTTTTAAAAGGAGGTACAAATGATGTATACCTAACGCTGGTGGCGATGGTTTTACTTTGGGGGATACGATTGGCGGTTTATTTGCATTTCCGGAATCGGCTCCGAAAAACCGAAGATTTTCGCTATCGAGGTTGGCGCGAACAATGGGGAAAAAATTGGGTTTGGGTTACTTTTTGGCAGGTATTTATGCTTCAGGGCTTTTTTATGTGGATCATTGCTTTACCCATATTGTTGAGTGCCGAGCAGCCTGTGACGAGGTGGTCGTCCTGGGGTATGGTTGGTTTAACGGTATTTTTGCTGGGTTGGATAGTGGAAAGTTTAGCTGATTTACAAATGTTGCAGTTTAAACAAAACCCTATAAATCAAGGAAAAATAATCACTACTGGGCTCTGGAAATATTCCCGTCACCCCAATTACTTTGGTGAAAGCCTGTGTTGGTGGGGGATTTTTTGTTTTTCTCTGCAATTTCCACATACCATCTGGGGGATTGCCAGTCCGATTGTCCTTACTTGGTTGCTGACTCGGGTGTCGGGTGTACCATTGTTGGAAGCTAAGTACCGTAACAATCCCGAATTTCAAGACTATGCCCGGCGTACCAGTGTTTTTATACCCTGGCCGCCAACCAAAAAAGAGGAGACTTGAATTTGAGTTTGAAAAAAATAGATAAATTTAGCAGTCACAAATACCTTAGATTGGTATTTTGCTTCCAAGCTTAAACCAAGTAGTCAATATGAAAATTCTGGTGGTAGAAGACGAACCCAAGATTGCATCCTTCCTGCAAAAAGGATTGCAAGAACAAGCTTTTGAAGTAGAAATAGCTTACGATGGTTTTCTTGGACAGCGAATGGCGCTTGATAATGTATACGATGTGATCATTCTGGACATCAACATCCCCCACATCAACGGATTAGAGTTGTGTAAAAAACTACGCGAAGAAGACATCAAAACTCCAGTCCTAATGCTTACTGCCTTCGGTACGACCAATGACAAGGTGGCTGGATTTGATGCTGGAGCAGATGATTACCTGGTTAAGCCATTTGAGTTTAGAGAATTGGTGGCTCGTATTCGGGCTTTACACAAACGCAGTATTGATCATCACTACGCCGCAGTTTTAAAAATAGCTGATCTAGAACTCGACACCGATAAAAAATCAGTACAACGCGCCAACAAACCGATTGAACTCACGGCGCGCGAATTTGCTTTGCTGGAGTACTTTATCCGCAACAAAGGCAAAGTAGTATCTAGAATTGAAATAGCCGAAAAGGTATGGGAGATCTCCTTTGATACCGGCACCAATGTGATCGACGTATACGTGAACTTTTTACGTAAAAAAATCGATAAAGACTTTGATCACAAGTTGATTCATACGGTGGTGGGTATGGGATACATCATGAAAGAATAGTTGAAAAAACAATACACTCCGCGCAGAGAGCAACTCAAACCAGGTCAAAAACAACTTGAGTCATGAAAATTCGGCAAAAACTAACCTTCCTTTTTGCAGTAATAGTAGCTGTTTTTTTGATCTCCTTTTGTTTAGTCATTTTCTATTTGTCTTATCGTTACCGGAAAGACGAATTTTACGAGCGCCTGAGGGAGAAAGCGACTACTACCGCACGGATCTGGGCCGAAATTGATCAAAAAACCAGTACCGAGACTTTGCGTCTGATTGAAGAACAAGATAGCGTAGTCCTTTTTTCGGAACGCGTTACCGTCCTGGATGACCATTTTTATTTACTCTACGATAGCCAAGAGAAAGACCTGAAATTCAATTCTCAAACCTTAAGCAAGCTCAAAGAACAAAAAGAGTGGGGCGTTTCGCTTAATAAAATTGAATATCAAATACAAGACGGGGAGCGTGAAATACTATATAAATTTATTCAAGACTCGCGCCGAAAACTCATTGTCGTCGTTTCCGCGATAGACACCTACGGGCGAAGCAAAATGCTTTTTTTGACGCGCATCATGATTTTTGGCTGTCTGTTTGGCATTTTTATCATTATTGTTGCCGGTTGGATATTTGCGGATACCGTTGTGGAACCCATTATTGAAGTGATTCGACAGGTGGAGGTAATTGAACTCGACACCCTGCACAAACAAAGGGTAATTGCTGGCAACGAAAAAGACGAAATCGCCCAATTGGCAGAAACCTTTAACCGGATGTTGGAACGCCTGCAAAACGCTTTGTTCATTCAAAACAGCTTTGTGTCTAATGCATCACATGAACTCCGCACCCCATTGACCGTAATGGCTGGTCATCTCGAAGTAGCGCTATTGCAAAAAAGATCTACTGATGAATACCAAGAGATATTACTTTCCCTACAAGAAGATGTAAGCAACATGACTGCTTTGGCCAATGAATTGCTTGACTTGGCTCAAGTCAGTTCTGATGCATCTGATATCCCTTTCACCGAAACACGAGTGGATGAAATGATCCTGGAAGCCAAATCTGATCTGCTTAAAAAGAAAAGTCAGTACAACATCAACATCGATTTTGTAGACCCTCCGGATGAAGAAAGCTATTTTTCCATGTTTGCCAATAATCGTTTATTGAAAAACGCCTTCATCAATTTACTGGAAAACGGCTGCAAATTTTCGGCTAACCGGGGTGTTTTTGTAAAACTTCATTTTAAAGAAAAAAACATCGAGTTATTATTTCAGGATCAAGGCATAGGAATAGCTCAGGAAGACCTGCCTTATATTTTCGAGCCATTTTATCGCTCAAAAAACGCCAAAGGTGTTCCTGGATATGGCATTGGCCTGCCACTTACCAAAAAAATCATTGAACTTCATCATGGCAGCATCAATGCCTACTCGGTTTTGAACGAAGGCTCTACTTTTAAGGTGGTATTGCCGCATCGGGTAGAAATAAAAGATCGCTTGTATATGAATGTATAGTTCAAGTTTAAAAGAAACGGGTTTCACTTAAAGTAAGCGAAACCCGTTTTGAAAAAGACATAATTATATAACTAAATACTGATTAAACTGTCACTTTTTTGCGAGCAGATGAAGCTGCATGACCCATTGACTTTTTGTCGTCAAAGCCCTTGATTTCAAACTTTCCTCCTTCGCGTTTGTAATCGCGTTCCATCACGTACAAGTTTTCCATTACGGTATGGTCTACTAAATTAATCGCAGAAGCATCAACGACTACATGTTGAGCAGCAGGGATGGTTTCCATTTGCTTTTTAAATCCCAAAAAGTTGCTAAACGTAACGCTATCAGCGAGTTTAACCAAATAGTTGCTATCGCCTGATTTTTCAATCGAAACATGAGCCTTGAAAATATTGCCAATTGAAGTGTGTCCTATTATTAAATTGAAGATCAATTTTAGAGCAACCCCAGAGAATACCCCAACCAAAAGATCGGTTGACAAGGTGATAATTACGGTAGCGACAAAGACCGTAAATTGTACTACCCCTACGTGAAGTGCATGACGGAATTCTTTTGGATGCGCCAATTTATAACCTACAGCGATCAACATGGCCGCTAAAGCAGCATTGGGGATCATTTCAATTACTGGCCGCGCCATGAGGACGAAAGCCAAAAGCCAAAATCCGTGGAAGAAGTTAGCCCAACGGGTTTTTGCGCCATTGTTGACGTTGGCAGAGCTACGTGCTACTTCAGAGATCATCGGCAAACCGCCTAAAACTCCGGCAATCATGTTTCCTAAACCTACCGCAATCAAGTCTTTATTGTAATTTGATTTGCGGTAATAAGGATCTAATTTATCGATGGCCTTTACCGTCAGCAAACTTTCGATGCTACCGATCAAGGTAAAAAGGACGACATATTTGATGAAAATTCCCAATTGAGCTATTCCATCAAAACTTACATTGACTTTCAATGCTTCCATCAAGTTGCCAATGCTTACCAAAGTAAATGGAGGCTGATTTTGTTTGAAACCCATTTCCAATTGCAGTGGAATGGCTACCAATAATACAACCAGCGGAGGAGGAATCATTTTTACAAAACGATTCTTAATCATCGGCATTCCAAATAAAATTACCAAGCTGATCACCCCAATCATGGTGGTAGAAGGATTCAATGTAGAAAGGCTATGCGGAATATGAGCCAATAACTCCAAAGGTTCAAGTCCTTTCAGCGTCTTTGGGTCAATACCTAAAAGCGAATGGATTTGCTTGGAAAAGATGATGATTCCAATGGCGGCCAACATACCGTGAATCGCGGAAGAAGGGATGAAATCGGAATATTTTCCAAATTTTAACAAACCGAAAATGACTTGGAAAAAACCAGCAACCACTATAGCTCCGAGCGCCAATTTCCAACCTACTTCGCCACCGCCAAATTCTGCCACCGCACCTGCGCAAATGACAATTAAGCCTGCCGCCGGACCTTTGATCGTAAGCCGTGATCCAGCAAAAAAACTAACAAAAATACCGCCAATAATAGCGGTAATAATTCCATAAATCGGTGGAAATTCGCTGGCTTTGGCAATACCCAAACTCAGCGGCATCGCCAAAAGAAAAACCAACAGACCAGAAATTGCGTCTGTTGTGAAGTTCTCTTGAAGACCGGTCAGTCCGTCTTTAGGTATTGATTTAACTTGGTCGTTAGTACTCACGTTAAAAATTATTTAAGTTTATAATCAACAAAAAGTGTTGTTTTCTTAGGGGTTTTAAAGCAATCTTAAAATAAAGCTTTCAGCCTGTTCTACAACCATATTCCCTTGGTCAAGAACTGGCAAAATTTTTACGAAAAAAATCTGTATGATCAAAGGGTGATTATCTGATAAAAAAAAATTGGAGAAGAAACAAATATCAAGTCTGGAAAATTCGAATTCCAAAACTGCGTTATTTAATTAAAAAAAGTGCAAAAAAATATATTTCCTTGCATTTGTTTTGAGCGAAATGGTGGATATAAAAGAATGGAGCGCCTCATTTTCTGTGACGCTCCACCAGATACTTCCAATCCAATCTGCGTAAAATATCTTCGAAGCTTATTCAGCTTTGGGGTTTGGATTCAAAAAAGAACCCTTTGCTTTTCCAAACCATAAAACTTAAAAAGCAACTCAAACACGATGCTGATTTTCTTTTTACCAGCTGTTGATGACACAAACCTACTGTGCCTTAATTAACGTCGAATTAAAAGGAGATTAAAATGAGATTAAAATAATAGGAGTGGTAAAAACTAAAGAAAGGCTAATGTGATTAGGGCAAGTGGTTTTGAAATTTAAATTTTTATTTTATAATCTTTTCAGGATAAAAAACTGTAAAATTCAAAAAAAGTGAATTTGTATTCCTTCCACAAAACTTAAATATTTTCGACTTTTATTTTGCTTTTAACCAAAATTTCCATTCAAATATTTCTGCGTAAGTTCTTTTTGGGGATTATCAAACAAAGTTTTGGTTTCGGCATACTCGATCACCTCACCGAGATACATAAAAGCGGTAAAATCAGCCACTCTTTGAGCTTGTTGCATGTTGTGGGTCACGATGACAATACAGAATTCATTGCGCAATTTTAGCATCAAACTTTCGATCTTAGCAGTACTAATTGGGTCAAGCGCCGAACAAGGTTCATCCATTAAAATGACTTCGGGTTTTACGGCGATTGATCGGGCGATACAAAGCCGTTGTTGTTGGCCACCAGAAAGTTCCAAAGCTGATTTGTCGAGGTCGTCGCCGACTTCATCCCAAAGCGCGCAATCGACAATAGAATCCTTTACAATGGCGTCGATCTCACTTTTTTTCATACTTCCATACAGCGAGAGTCCATAAGCTACGTTTTTGTAAATCGATTTGGGGAAAGGATTGGGTTTTTGGAATACCATACCAATTTTTCTCCGTACTTCAACCGGGTCATTTTTAGCGCCATAAATTGGCTGCCCATCAAGCAATACGGAACCAGTGATCCGCGCCTTAGGGTTTAGATCATGCATTCGGTTGAGACTTCTTAAAAGAGTGGACTTTCCGCAACCCGAGGGCCCAATTAAAGCGATGATTTTTTTATCTGGAAAATCAATGCTGATGTTTTTAAGGACATGTTTTTCCGAAAAATGAAGGTCTAAATCCCTTACAGCTAGTTTTGGTTCCATGATTACAGCCGGTTGAGGTTGCGGTATTTGTAGCGAATGACAAACGCCAATATGTTAAGTATCATAACGAGTAACAACAAAACGAGCGCTGTTCCATAGGCCAGAGGTCTTACTTGTTCTATTGCATGATGCTGGGTAGATAAAATGAAAACGTGGTAGGGTAAGGCCATAAATTCATCAAAAACCGAAGCAGGTAAATAGCGCAAATAAAAGGAAACCCCGGTAAATAAAATCGGGGCAGTTTCTCCAGCTGCCCGTGAAAGTCCTAATATAGCGCCAGTTACAATACCCGAAACCGCGCTGGGCAACACATTGGTCCGAATCGCTTCCCAGTGTGTTGCGCCCAAAGCCAAAGCCCCTTCCCGATAAGCATTGGGGACATTGCGCAGTGCTTCTTCGGTAGTGGTGATCAGGTAGGGCAAGGTCATCAGTCCTAAAGTACAACCGGAGGCCAACAGCGAACTTCCCATATGCAGCCCATCAACAAATAAAACCACACCAAATAAACCGAAAATAACGGAAGGTACCCCAGCAAGATTGCGGATTGAGGCCCGAATAACCCGTGTGGCCAGGTTGTCCTTAGCATATTCATGGAGGTAGATGGCGGTAGCCACACCAATAGGGATGGAAAAAATGGAAGTGATCATAGTAACCAAAATGGTACCCGCAATACAAGGGAAAATACCCCCCTCCGTCATGCCTTTTTTGGGGTACTTAAAAATGAAATCCCAGCCCAGTGTTGAAAAACCTTTGCTGAAAATATCATACAGAATGATGCCAAGAAAAAGTACGACTATAAAAGCGCAAAGCGCTAAGGCTTTGATCCCAAACCATTGAACGCTATTATTATTGCTTGATTTCATGGTGTTTTGATTCGGTACCTCGCTGCCAGATATTCCGCCAAGATGTTAAAAAATAAACTCATGATAAACAACAAACTACCTACCGCAAATAGACTATAATAATGCGTGGTACCGTAGGCTACTTCACCCAACTCAATGGCGATGGTGGCAGTCATGGTTTTTACAGAATCAAAAAAACCATGAGGCATGGCAGCAGCATTTCCCGTTGCCATAAGCACCGTCATGGTTTCACCGATTGCCCTACCTACGCCCAACATGATGGCAGCTATTATACCGGAAAAGGCTGAAGGCAAGGTTATGCGCATAAGGGTGGTGAATTTGTTGCCACCTAGTGCATACGAGGCTTCTTTGTAGCTATTGGGAACGGCGCGAATGGCTTCTTCGGCAACAGTGATGATGGTGGGTAAAGCCATGATCGACAATAAAATAGACCCATTGAGCGCATTGAATCCGTTTTCCAAACCAAAAGTTCGAGCGATGATCGGTCCGGTCATAACTATCCCAATAAACCCAATGGTAACTGAAGGTATAGCAGCCAGTAATTCAATGATGGGTTTGAGTACTTCGCGCAAACGCGAAGGTGCAATCTCGCTCAGGTAAGCCGCTGTACCTATTCCCAAGGGGACAGCAATGATCAAAGCGCCAAAAGTAACCAGTAATGTACTGGTTAGGAGCGACAACACGCCATAAGTTGCATGTTTATAAGCGCCGGGATTCCAATTGCTTGAAAATAAAAAATCGGATATACTGACGTCTTTAAATAAATGCAACCCATTAATTACCAGCATGCCAAAAATAGCCAGCAAGATTACTACGGAAAGTACAGCCGTAATAAAAAATAACCGGCCAAAAAAACGATCTTCTTGCCTACGAGCGCGAATTGATTTCATCGGCCAATCATTTTTTGATTCAAAGATTGATATTTGGAAGATACCGGAGCAAAGCCGGCTTCTACTGCCATTTTTTGCCCTTTTTGGCTCAATTCGTAGGCTAGAAAGGCCTGGGTTTTTCCTTTGGGGAAGCCGTTGGTATAGTGAAAAAGAGGTCGGACAATGGGATATTTACCGCTGGTAATATTGACCAAGGGAGTAGGGGAGATGGCCAGGGAATCAGGATGCGCTTTTATTTTTAACACCTTTATTCCCGATATGAGGTGTTGTTTACTGTCTTCGAGGTATCCTACACTTACATAGCCTATGGCGGACGCGTCTTGTTTAATGGATTCCACCATTTGCGCCGTACCGTTCATGCTGATCACGTCCTCCGCAAAGTCAGCTTTCAATATTTTTTCTCGGAAGTAAACAAAAGTCCCAGAATTGCTTTGGCGACCATACTTGGAGATGGCTAAGTCTGGGCCGCCTAGTTCTTGCCAGTTTTTGATTTTTCCCCTATAAATGGCGGATAGTTGAGCTAAATTAAGTTCATTGATGGGATTGCTGGGATGAACAGCCAAAGCCAACGCATCAGTAGCAAAAACCATCGCTTTGGGGTGAATGCCTTGGAGCCGCGCCAATTCCATCTCTTCAGTGGTGATTTCGCGCGAAGAATTGGCAATATCCGTTTTTCCATTGATCAAAGCTGCAATACCTAAGCCAGATCCGCCGCCGGTTACCGCTAGCGAAACATTGGGATCTTGGTCCATAAAAGCTTCGGCGATACTTAAAACCACGTTCACTTCAGAATCGGAACCTTTCACTTTAATATTTTCAACATGCCCGGGTCGACCACTACAGCCCCATAAAGTGATTGACAAATACAGCCAAAAATAGGAGCTAAAACGCATGCAGTTGTTTTTCTACAAGTTAAGCCCGCTATTTAAAGTGTAGGTTAATTCAATATTAAGTCTTGAGGTATTAAAAAAAGCCGAACGGAGATCCCCCCATTCGGCTTTAGAGCTTAAAAATAGTCAGGCTTACTCACCGCCATCTCCTTTAGCCCGCTCAATTGCGAACCCACCAATAGTAGTGCCGCATTTCAAGCCGGCTTCACAATCCATGCGGTAGTGGATACCACCGTATAAACGCGATAAGGAAGCTTCCATGGCCATGTCCTCAAACTCGGTCTTGCTTTCTGGGAAAAGATACCCCAAAACCGTAGCCGCAGCCCCTGAGAATGTAGAGTGTCCGGAAGTATAAGCAGGGAAGTTGGGAACTCCCGTAAGTGTTTTTATGCTGGCATCCAACTGCGATGGGCGCGGATAATAATAGAAATACTTGGTTTCCCAGCAGCTGATCGCCGCATCCATCATGGCCATATTCAATAAGGCGAATCCGCGAGCGGTACGTACTTCGCTAAATTGAGTCTGGTAAAATTTCTCAGAAGCAATAAAATTCCAGTGACCGGGCGGGGTATAGGTCCCTGTGCCATCGGCCCAAAAATGTACAATAGCCAATTTTTTGCGGTCATTGCTGAAAGCTTCTTTTTTTACCTCCACCAATTGTGCCTGAATCTCCGCTGAGCCAGTTTTAAAAGGTGCTGGAGGGCGGATTTTTTCTAGGGAAGAGGCAGGAAACAACCAAGGTTTTACCTTCCCAAAAATAGGCAACATCGGGGGGCGTACCGGGTGTTCCAAACTGATCCAGGGGGTTTCGCCTTGATCGGCAACCCGCTTGGACAAACTGTCCCATTTTGTTTGATTACCGACCGCGTTTTTCATGCCATCGGTTTTGAAACGCGCCAAAAACTTAGCCGCCACTGCTTTGCCTAGGACTTCGCCAGCCGCGATATCGCTTTTTACGGTGGCGCCGGCCCATAAACGATAGTTTTTGTGCTCAGCGGCTTTAGCTTCCAAGTAAGGGATCTCGGTTGGGAATAAGGCCTTCATGATATCCAAAGTAGCCGCAGCCAATACGGCATCATCCGAGGGATAAGTGCCTTGATCAGTAGAGGGTACTAAAGGAATGATGGTAGCATCTACCTTGTAGGGCGCTTTACGGTTGTAGTTTTTGCGGTAATTGCATGCTGCCACCAAGGCATCATACTGAGCAGCAGCTACATAGGCGTAGGAACGAGCTGCGTAGGGCGGATTTGAAAAAGGAAATTGCGGATAGCTAAATGGATTATTGGCATCGGGAATAGGGTAGGTGACCCCATCAGCGCCGACAACGGTTGCAAGGTTATATTTGGCTACCAATTCCCGCATGATTTCATTCCAACGCAGTACCCCGCCGGCACTCCAATAAGTGATGGCTTTCTTTTGCTCTTCGGTGACCGCGGCTAAGGCTTGCTTGGTTTCGGCCAATTCCGCCAGGTATTCGGCGCTGGTAACTGCCGTCGGAGCAGGTACTGCAATCTCCGAGCTATTGGTCAATAGGATGGTTTTCCAACTACCCGCATTAAGATCTGGTTTGCTGGGTTTCAGCGCCGCCCAATTGTCATAAGCTTGATCAAAATCTTTGCTACAAGCTGTCAACAGCAAAATAAAAACGGAAACTCGGATGAAGGATGAAGTATATTTTTTCATAGGTTTCTTATTTTTTCAGCCCTGAGGCTGGTTTTTTATTAAAATCCAATGCCTTGGTCAATCCAATCATAAACGTACTGGTTTGACCCACATTTCTACCGGACACTACGCGTGCCGCAATGGCTACGATCTGGACATCAGCTAAGGCTTTGAAGCGGTAATGCGCCAACAAACCCAGCCGAGTAACGTCCATATTATTGGATGGAAATGGCATATCGTTGCGGCGAATATCAAAACCTCCCAAAGATTCATTGTGTTCATAAAATGCTTCGGCAGCTATTCGATAGGTGTAATATCCAGCTCGAGCTGAATAGTTGACCACATTGGGGATGGCTACTTCGCGCGAGTTGATTTGCTGGGTAGTGAAGTACGCAATCCGATCTAATTTAATGTTGTTGCGGTTGATGTATGTTCCTTGAATGGTCAACGACAAACCGCTTTCATGTTGATAATAAAGCATCCCTCTACCAAACAAAGTCCGACTTTGCAAACCAATCGAAAGCGGCAGAAAATCCGGGGTGTAATTGGTCAATGGAGTGGTAATGCCACCAATGGCGCTACCTACCAATTGTCCGCCCAGGATAGATAGATCAAAGGCTTTAAATTTGAGTCCTACTGAAAGGTCTTGGATGCCTTTCATGCCCGCCAGGGTACCAGCGCTGGCATGCGTCCACACATAAGGGGTGTTTAAAACCACATTGAGGCGATTGGTAATGCCATAAACGGCCATGATGTTGACACTTTGAGTCGAAACATTTCCGAGATTGAGGTTTTCCCGCTTCAAGGTTCCTTCCCAATAATTGCGCCATTGTTCGTGGGTGTACATAAGTCCTAAGCAGAAGCTATTTTTTGTAATGAATACCCCATCGGTTAACGAATGTGCATGTACTATTTCCACGATTCAAATCATGCAAAAGAGTAAAAATATTATTTTATTGATCAAGG
>JBBRGN010000105.1:0-14897 GCA_038240665.1 Chitinophagales bacterium
TGTATCGTACTACCTGGTGGTTTTTCTTATGGTGATTACTTAAGATCCGGTGCGATTGCCCGTTTTTCACCCGTTATGAATGCGGTCATTGATTTTGCCAACAAAGGCGGTTTGGTGTATGGCATTTGTAATGGTTTCCAGATCCTTTGCGAGGCAGGTTTGTTGCCCGGCGTATTGCTACGCAACGCCAATCAGCAGTTTATTTGCAAAAATGTATACCTCAAAACGATTTCCAATAGCTCTCCTTTGACTTCTGGTGTTCCCATTGGTCAGGTACTTAAGATACCCATCGCACATGCTGATGGCCGTTACTTCGCGGATGCTGAAACCATGGAAGAGTTGGAATCCAAAGATCAGATCTTGTTTAAGTACTGCGACGAGCGCGGTGCCATCGATGAGGCTTCTAATCCCAATGGTTCTCTGGCTAGCATTGCCGGGATCTGCAACAAGTCGCGCAATGTGTTCGGCATGATGCCCCATCCTGAGCGTGCTGCGGAGGAAATTTTGGGCAATACCGATGGCCGGATGTTGTTGGATTCGTTGGTAAAAATGGCGTTTTCACCAATAATGAGTTAAGTATTTTTACTTAAACCGTTGTTCAGGCGACTGATGAGTGCGTTTATTTTCCTTGCTCTACATCCAATTGACATCATTGAACGTTTATTGTTCAGTACCAGTATAAATCGGTTTTGAAAACCGATTTATACTGGTACTGTTACTCAAAAAATAGCGATAGCATGAGAATTTTTGTCTTGTTGGCCTGGATCTTGTCCAGCATAAGCGTCTTCGGACAGATCGAGAACCCCGTTCAATGGTCTACAGAAATTAAGAAAACCAGCGGTCAGGAATACGATCTGCTATTTACCGCCAACATTCAAGACGGCTGGAACATCTATTCTCAGTACCTCGAAAGCGACGATGGCCCCATTCGTACTTCTTTTACCTATGATAAGGGTGCTTTTTACAAGCTGACGGGTAAAAATGTAGAAAATGGCGTGCGTAAAGACGGTTACGATAAACTTTTTGCCATGAATGTGATCAAGCTCTATAAAAAGGTCGTTTTTACTCAGCATGTCGTCATTACTGATCCTTCCAAACCCATTACTGGATATTTGGAGTTCATGACTTGTAATGAGGAAAAGTGTTTGCCGCCAACCGAAGTACCTTTTAAATTTCTTGCTTCAAGTGCTGCCAGTACATCAGATGCTGCCCCAGCAAAAACTCAAAAAAATGATAAAGATGGTGCGGCCATAATACCAAAGCCCCTTTTGGAACAAGGTATTCTAGCACCCCCAACTGAAGGCAATCAAAGTCTTATCCTCAATCCGGTACATTGGAAAACCAGCATTCGAAAAATCAACGCAAGCGACTACGAACTCGAATGGGTTGCTAAACTGGACAAAAGCTGGAATCTCTATTCGCAATTTACCGAACCTGGCGGCCCGATTCCTACTTCCTTTGCTTTCAATGAAGGAAAACATTTTCAAGTACAGGGCAAAATCAGCGAAAAAGGCCATAAAAAAACCGGGTTTGACCCGATTTTTGGCGTCAATGTGATCAAATATCACGAAGGCGAGGTGGTGTTTGTTCAAAAAGTCAAAATCCTTGATCCATCTAAACCGATTACCGGTTCGGTGGATTACATCGCCTGCGACGATCATCAATGCTTACCTCCTTCCAATGAGGCTTTTCGTTTTGTTCCTGCCGAACTTACCACGGCAATAGGCGCAGGAGCTGAAAGTGAGCAATTGCTAGCCACACCAACTGATCCAAGCAGTTTGGCCAATATGTACGCGGGCTTAGAAAAACCGGATTTGGCCAATCCTTTGGGGCAATGTGGCGAAACAGTGACAATTACCCAAAAAACCAGTTATTGGAACATCTTTTTATTGGGTTTTTTGGGCGGGTTGTTGGCTTTATTGACCCCCTGTGTATTCCCGATGATCCCTTTGACGGTAAGTTTTTTCACCAAGAGCAGTACCACCCGCGTCAAAGGCATTTACAATGCTGCGCTTTATGGGTTCTTTATTTTAGGGGTCTATCTTTTGCTGAGTGTCCCTTTTCACCTGCTTAACAACATCAACCCTGATATCCTCAACGACATCTCCACCAATGTGTGGCTCAACATCGCTTTTTTCGTTATTTTCTTGGTTTTTGCTTTCTCCTTTTTTGGCTATTTCGAACTGACCTTACCCAGCAGTTGGGTGAATCGGGCTAGCCAAGCCGAGGGAGTTGGCGGCACCATCGGCGTATTTTTTATGGCGCTTACGCTGGCTTTGGTTTCTTTTTCTTGTACTGGACCCATTTTGGGTTCTCTATTGGCTGGCGCGCTGACCTCTGACGGCGGCGCTTGGCAATTAACCACTGGTATGGGCGGTTTTGGTTTGGCGCTAGCGTTACCATTTGGCTTATTTGCAGCGTTCCCGAGTATGATGAAAAGTTTACCTAAATCTGGCTCTTGGTTGAATACCGTAAAGGTTACACTGGGTTTTCTTGAATTGGCTTTAGCGCTCAAGTTTTTGTCCAATGCCGATTTGGTAAAGCAATGGGAGCTACTCAAACTAGAACCCTTTTTGGGGATGTGGATCATCATTTTCCTGGGCTTGGCCTTGTATTTATTTGGAGTTATCCGTTTTCCACACGATACCAAAGGTGCTTCCACTCCTTGGGTACAAAGAGGATTAGGGTTGGTTTCCTTGGCCTTTACTTTGTATTTGGTTTCTGGCTTTCAATACGATTCTAAAGCCGGTACTTACCGTTCTTTGACCTTCCTAAGCGGATTAGCACCGCCAGCTGGCTACAGCTGGTTCTATCCCAATGATTGTCCCCAAAATTTGAATTGCTTCAAAGACTTAGACACCGGGATGGCCTACGCCCGCGAAACCAACAAACCAGTACTCATCGACTTTACTGGTCACGCCTGTGTTAACTGTCGGAAAATGGAGGAAAATGTATGGCCAACCTCACCCGTATATCCTACACTTAGCAAAGATTATGTATTGATTTCATTGTACGTGGATGACAAACGCGAATTGCCGGAAGACCAGCAAATTGTGGTTAATACAGCCAACGGCAATACCCGTAAATTGCGCAGCATTGGCAATAAATGGTCGCATTTCCAAACGGAGTATTTTGCCACCAATACCCAGCCTTATTACGTTTTGTTGACGCCAAACGGGAAAGTGCTGGCGCAGCCACGTGGATATACACCTGACAAGTATACTTACGGAGCGTTTCTGAATTGCGGAAAAAACACTTTTCGCCAGCTTACGATGGGCAACTAATACTGCTCTAAAATAAAACAACGCAGCCGATAATTTCCAATGGAGATTATCGGCTGCGCTGTTTATGATCCAAATTTTCAACTCGATTACGACTTAAAAACCTCGATTTCGTGTTTTTCGACTACTAGATCGGTAAACAACCCTTTAAAACGGGTTGCTTTTACGATGTGGTTGTCGATCCAATGGTAATTACCACCACGAGGTTTACCAAACAAGATACCATGGTACTTGAAGCCATGTTTGTTCAACCACTCTTCGCTGATTTGGCGGTGCTCCTCGGTACGAGAAGTAAAGTAGGTAATGAAATGCCCTTCTTCATACCACTTGTTCAGGATGCGTAAGGCATCTGGATAAGGAAGTACGGTGATCATTCTTTCCGGTTCTTCGTTGGGAATGTCATCACAAATGGTTCCGTCGATATCGATCAAAAAGTTTTTTACACTTTCTGGCAGAACCGGGCTGATTGTCTCTCCTTTTTCGTTATACGTAGTTTGGAGATTCTGATTAGACTGCTCACTCATTGATGAATGCATTATATTTTAAACTAAATTTCAATGTTTAAAAACCTCACAAAAAGGGTAGTAGAAGATAATTTGGTAGGTTGTAAGCAAAAAACAGATCTGGTTAGAATCAAAATTTTGCGCAATATCGGCTTTTTTACGAAAAAAGAAAAATGTAACCGGTTGATCTGTAAGTTAAATATAAAACGAGAACAAGATTAGAAAGTGATGTAGTCTCTGGGGTCAACGGGTTTGCCACGATACCACAATTCGAAATGCAGGTGCGGCCCGTGAGAAAGCGTACCCGTATTGCCAACAATAGCGATTGCTTCGCCTGCACGAACAAAACTACCGGTTTTTTTAAGCAATGAAGAATTGTGTTTGTAGAAAGTTACCAGATTGTTGTCATGCTGAACCCCAATGGTGTTGCCTGTTTCCAGCGTCCAGTCCGACATAAATACATAGCCTTCCATAGCTGCTTTGATGGCGGTATTTTTGGGGACCAACACATCTACTCCATAGTGTAATTTACTGGCATCAAAATCTTCGCTGATCTCGCCGTTGACCGGAGCAACAAAATAAAGGTTCTCGGGCGGAATATTGCTACGAATGGCCACTGCTTTCGAGCGGCCTTGTTGCGCAATCGCCCCAATCATTTCCAGTTCTACCTCTTTGCGGAGTTGGTAATCGGTTTCTGAAGCACTAATTTTTTTTTTATCTATTTCCTTGGCATTATTCTCGATTTTGGGAACATCCTTCTCGCGCAAAGGATTACCCGAGATGCGGCGTTGCAAGTTTTCAATCAAAGTTTGTTGCGCCTTGAAATCGCGTTCCATCTGTTTGAGCTCATTGGTAAGCTCGAATAACTGCCGAGAATCCGCATTGACGCCAACTCCTGGAAGATAACGTTTCAATGGCGTAAAGGCTACCAGAAAGACCCCCAGCATGGTCAGTACTACAAACAAAGTGCTGCCAAAAACATATAAATTGAGCAGCGTAAGTTTATAAGAACTAACTTCCTCAAAAGTTTCGTCATTCATGACCACAAAACGGTAACGATTCTTTAGGCTTGCCAACCAACGTTGGATCCGTTCATTATTGATTTTTAAGGCCATTAATCTTGATTTTATGAAAAATTCACCCCCTAAACCCACATCCCTCAATTTGGGTGATAATAAATTTACGATTCAATAGTTATAGTTCATAAATTTCGGGTAAAGTTACATCTTGAACCGGAGCGTCAAACCAAGATGCGCCTTTTTTTAGAATTGTACGAGCTAAAATTTTAGGTTTTGAAACGGAATCTTTACGTCATTGCAGTTTTAAGTCTTTGTTTTTTGATTTTGGAAAGTTGTGTAACTACCAAACGCAAAGACGACGACTTGTCTTTAATGGGCAAGTTGTACCACAATACTACAGCCTTGTACAATGGCTACTTTAATGCCAATGAGATCATGGAACTGACCACGGTATCCTTAGAGCAGCAACAGCAAGACAATTTTGCCAAGTTATTGCCCATCTATGAATCACTGGCCGTAGACAACCCGCAGGCCGCTTTTTCAGAACTTGACAAAGCGATCAAAAAAGTGTCAACGGTGGTGGCGCTACACCGCAAAAGTCAATGGTCGGACGATTGTTACCTTCTAGCTGGAAAAGCGCAATACCTCAAACACGACTTTGAAAGTGCTGAACAAACCCTCCGTTTTTTGGTCAATGAATATGACCCTGACAAAAAGGAAAAACTCCGACGCGCTAAAATGGGTGCAAAAAAAGGCGACCCAAAAGCTACTGAAAAAAAGCTAACCAAAGATATGACGCCCAAAGAACGCAAACGGGCGATCAAACAAAGGGATAAAGACCGGAAAATAAAAGCCAAAGCAGCTGAAAAAAAACGCAAGGATAAAAACCGCGAAATTGCCCGCAAACGAAAACTTCGATCCAAGGGAAAAGCCGTACCTAAAGCTACCACTCCCGCTACTCCCAAACCTGGCGATCCTACCAAGGCTCCGCCAACCGTACCTACTCCGCCGAAATTGACCCCAAAGGAAGAAAAAAAAGCGGCTAAAGAAGCGGCTAAAGCGGCTGAACCAGAAAAACCCGAAAATTATTTCATGAAGCACCGTCCTTGTTATCAAGAGGGCGTGCTGTGGTTGGGTCTTACTTTGATTGAACGCGATAATTATGACGGCGCGCTTCGCTTGCTCAATGAGCTCAACCAAGATCCGGGAACATTTGATGATATCCGCGAACAATTGGCTCCCGCGCTGGCTCATTTGTTCATTAAGCGCAAAGAATTTGAAGAAGCGCTTCAACCCTTGAAAGTAGCTTCCGAAACTGCTGAAAAGCGCAAAGATCGCGCCCGTTATGCATATGTTTTGGCACAACTACACCAGCGAATGGGGCAATGGTCGGATGCTTATGCCGGTTTTGAAAGAGTGATTCAGCTATCGCCTTCTTTTGAAATGGATTTTAATGCCCGACTGAATTTGGCGCAAAATTCCTGGTTAAGTGGCAAAGGTTCAGCTGAAGCGGCACTTCGTGATCTGGAAAAAATGCTCCGTGAGGAAAAGAATGCGGACTACAAAGACCAGATCTACTACGCCATGGCCAATATTGCCCTCAAAAACAACGACCGCAAGCAAGCCATTACCTTTTTGCGCAAAGCAGCTCGAGCTACCAAAAACAACAATGCCCAATTGTCAGAAACTTACTATTTGTTATCGCAATTGTTTTTGGAGTCGGAGGATTTCGTAATGACCAAAAACTACCTCGACAGTACCCTAAACATCTTGCCCAAGCAGGATGAACGCTACAAACCTTCTGACAAACTCCGCAACAGTTTAAAGGACATTGCTGCACTGATCGAATCGATCAATTTACAAGACAGCACTTTGCGGCTCAGCAAAATGTCAGATAAGGAATTAAAGCAATTGGCTAATAAAGTTAAGAAAAAACGCGACGAAGAACGGCTAGCTCAATTGAGCGCTGCCGCTGCAGCATCCTCAAGTGGTGACAACGCCCAGGCATTACCCGTACTGGTTCGATCAGGTTCAACACCTCCATTTTGGGCTTATGATGACCGGGAAATTCGCCGAGGACAACGAGAATTTACCAAAGCTTGGGGCGATCGAAAACTAGAAGACGACTGGCGACGCAGCAATCACCGCAGTTCAGGCAATAACGACAACACGGCAGATGTCCAGCAAAATGTTACGGCCAATGCTGGAAACAAGGAAAACAATGGCGAGCCCGATGAAATTGAGGCTACCTTAGGCAAGATACCACGTACCGATGTTGATCGCAAAATTTTGGAAATCAAACTATCCGAAGCTTATTATAAATTAGGCACCCTTTACCGGGAGAGGTTGGAAAACAACCTAAAAGCGGTTGAAACCCTGGAGTTATTGGACAGTAAGTTCCCAAGAAGTAATTACGAACTCAATTCTTGGTTCTATCTCTACCTTGCGTATACCGACTTAAACGAGCCTGCCAAAGCCCAGGTTTACTACGATAAGATTATTGAACGCCATCCTACTTCAGATTTTGCAAAAGCCTTGAAAAATCCGAATTATGGCAAGGAAATGGCCAATGCTAAAAAAGAAATCAACACGTATTATGACGAGGCCTATGCTGCTTTTACCAGCGGCAAGTACCAAGAAGCCTTCACCAAGGCCACTGAGTCAAAATTGAAATACGGTGCAGAAAACACCCTTGCGCCTCGATTTGCTTTACTAGCAGCTATATCCAGCGGAAATATCCAAGGTGCTGAGGTATACAAGTCGGCCTTGCAAGAGGTCATCACCCGCTATCCTAAAGCGCCAGAAGCTACGCGTGCACGGGAAATCCTGCGTTTGGTTGGTGGCGCTACCGCCAACCTCCCTGGTGATCAGGAACGAACCAACGCTGCTGCTGCAGCTGAAATTCCGGAAGTGAAATTTGTATTGGAAGAAAGTACGCCACACTACATCATGGTTTTACTCAGTGTTGATGCTAACTTGGAAAATTCCAAAAATTCTATTTCAGACTACCATCGAAAATATTTTAGCCTAGATCGATTAACGATCACCCCGGTTATTTTGGACACGGAAGGGAAGGGTAACATCCTGCTTATTCGCCGCTTTGGCGACAAGGCTGCCGCGATGAAGTATTATGATGGGGTACAAAAAAACAAGGCTGATTTTCTGGGCAGTCAAAACTACCAGATCTTTGCCATCAGCCTCAATAATTACCGTGAAGTACTGACTGCAAAAGCGCTAGGAGGCTACGAAGCATTTTTTAATACCAACTATTTGAAATAGAGAAAGGCTTTTGATCTTCCTTTAGTGTTTAGGAATTTTAATATCATAAGTTTTGTGATTCGGGTTGGTCAATTTGGAATCAATTAACCAAGGATTGTACAATTTTAGCATACGATAGGAAATGCCCTTTTCTTTGGCAAAGTCCGCCCAGCTTGGTACAGCACTGTTTACTTCGATGGTGCTGAAGTTATTCAATTCTGAATAGCCGTCTTTCTCATTGAGGTAAAAGCCATAAATCTCCGGGTTTTCACAGATGTCTTTTACCGCAAGTAAGCGAAAATAGTAGCGTAGGGTCTCGTCTGGCAAATTGAGGTCAAAGAAATTCCGCGTACCTTGCAACTCCAATTCTTTTGCCAGACGGGTTGGCCCTAGATTGTAAGCAGAAGCGACCAAAGCCCAGCTTCCAAAGCGTTTTTTCAAATCTCCCAAGTACTTACAAGCGGCTTTGGTTGATTTTTCAATATGGTAGCGCTCGTCTACTTCATCGTTGACCTCCAAGCCAAAGTAATCAGCCGAACTTTTCATGAATTGCCACAAGCCCCGTGCACCTGCCGATGAAACGACATTGCTCAAATTACTTTCAATGATGGGAAAATATTTCAGATCCGATGGCAGCCCATTTTCTTTTAAGGCCTTCTCAATCATCGGGAAATAGCGGTACGTGCGTTTCAAATTGATCAAAGTAGTCGCATGCAAATACGAATTGATCAACAATTCTTTTTCCAAGCGTTCCTTGATATCGAAATTACTCAACGGCACTTGTTCATCCGCAAATACAAAAGGTCGATCAATGTTGATGTCTTTAACCACTTGAGGAAGGCGATCATTGCTCCAGGAAGCTGCGGCATCACTTTGTCCTTTTTGGTAGCTATAAGAAGTCAGTAAGCCTACTGTAAATAAAGCGGCTGCAATAGCAATGTATAAACGAAGACCTTTTATCATCTTGGGAATATGTTTAGCAAAGTTAAGTCGGCAAGTTAAGGACATGTGCTCAATATCTGCATACTTTAACTTGATCTTTTAAGTATCGGGAGTCTGCATTGCCTCATTACTTACAACGGCTAAACAATCAACACGGGAACTTTCACGCGGTGACGAACCGAATCAATGGTTGCGCCAAAAATCCAGTCTTTGATCCCATCATGCCCGTGAGACCCCATTACCAAAAGGTTGGCGTTTTTTTCTTTTACCAAAATGGGGATGGCGCGTTTTGGCGCTCCGAATTCAATAAATGCTTCCACTTGATAGCCTTGTCCGCGGAGGGTTTCGGCGTATTGATTTAGGATCTTTTGATCGGAATTGGTCTCGTAATCGTTGATGTCGGAGCCCATTACCAATGCTCCAGCACTCTCCACCGCATGGATCAACAAATAATGCGCCTGGGTGCCTCCGGTATGCAAGGCATATTGCAATGCTTTGGCATCCGCTTCTGAGAAATCGAGCGCTATGGCTATGCGTTTAAAATTGGGCATTTCTCCTACTGGAATACCGCGAAATAATCCATGGGGTGACTTAATCCGTGCTTCTGAAAAACGGATCAGCAAAGGATGAACCGTAATGTAAAGCAACATAGCCAACACAAACAACAATGCCGGAATAATGATCCAGCGAATAATCCACGCGTTTGGACCCGCGGTATCTAGCCATTTGGTAATTTGTTCGGTTACCAGCCAAATGTTAAGTCCTACGATAATGGCAGCACTAAGCCACCCGCCCAGTTTGGCCCAAAAACCAATGGCAAACTCGCCCATTTGTTTTTTGCCGCTCACATAGTGCAACAAAGGAATCACCGCAAAACCTAGCTGCATACTCAAAACAACCTGGCTGAGTACCAACATGTTGCCCGTAGCTTGATCGCCTAGTAAAGTAATGACCAACATAGCCGGGATGATCGCCAACGTTCGGGTAATCAAACGGCGCAACCATGGCGCGATGCGTAGGCGAAGGTAACCTTCCATAACGATTTGTCCAGCCAATGTACCCGTGATGGTACTGCTTTGTCCGGCAGCAATCAACGCGATGGCAAACAGTGCCGGAGCATAACTTTTACCGAGTAAGGGCTCCAACAAACGGTGGGCATCCTGAATTTCCGAGACGCCTTGGTAACCATTTTTATGAAAAACTGCCGCCGCCAAAATCAGGATCGCGGCATTGACAAACAAAGCAAGGTTCAACGCAATGGCTGAATCTAGAATATTGAACCGGATGGCCGAACGGATGCCTTTGGGATGCCGCTCAAAGCTACGGGTTTGCACCAAAGCAGAATGGAGGTAGAGGTTGTGGGGCATTACGGTGGCACCTATGATTCCTATAGCGATAAACAGCGCCTCGGCATTCGGAATGGAAGGGATAAAACCCAAGGCTACTTCACTCAAAACCGGCTGTGCTAGACTCACTTGAATCAAAAATGCGATGCCAATTACAGCGATTAAACCCAAGATGAAGGCTTCCAATTTTCGGATACCCCAATTCATTAAAATCAATATAAAAAAAGTATCAAAAACGCTAATGCCGACACCCCAGATCAAAGGAAGCCCAAAAAGCAACTGTAACCCTATTGCCATCCCTACCACTTCAGCCAGATCACAAGCGGCAATACCGATTTCAGCTAAAATATAAAGGAAAATATTGGCCGCAGGATGGTACAATTCACGCGAGGCCTGCGCTAAATCGCGGCGCGCTACAATACCCAATCTAGCACTCAAACTCTGGAGCAATAAGGCGATTAGATTGGACATCAACAATACCCAAAGTAACGAATACCCAAAGCGGCTGCCGCCTGCGAGGTCAGTTGCCCAGTTCCCCGGATCCATATAGCCTACACTAACCAAGTAAGCTGGGCCTAAAAAAGCCAATAAACGCCGCCAAAACCCGCCTTTTACTTCCGTATTAACACTATCATGGACTTCGGAAAGAGATACATCACTGCTAGGTCGATTCATTGCTAAAAATTAATTTTTAGGCAAGTTAAAAAATTAATTTCATACTGTCAAAATATTTTAATTAAACACGCATCTCTA
Source organism: Chitinophagales bacterium (assembly GCA_038240665.1). GTDB lineage: Bacteria > Bacteroidota > Bacteroidia > Chitinophagales > Saprospiraceae > Haliscomenobacter. The sequence goes on from JBBRGN010000105.1 coordinate 11,103, forward strand.
AATTGGGATGCCGAATGCCTCATTGATCAAAATAAAAAACTATTGCCGATGGTTTTTGCAGTTACCCAAAAAAAAGATCAATTTTGCCTGCAAATGCCCAATAAGGGTAATTGTTCAAAAACTACTATGAAAAACCGTAAACTCCCCTCCTCTGCTGATCTGTTTCAGCGGTATTTTGCGCCTTGGTATCCATCTACCGCTCCAGCGCCCACGGCTACCCGACCGGATCTTTTCATCATGACGGAAACCAACAGCCAAACGCTCAGCCTGGAACAATTACAATACCTTTCGCCGGAGTTGTTAGAAGCTGCTCAAGATCAAATAGCCGCCATGACCAAAGCGGGTTTGGAGGATTTTAATGAAATTGTAGAATTTGAAGCATTGGATGTTGATGTGATCAACGCCGTTTTGGAAAACTACGAACGTAAAGATGTCATGGAGCTACTCGCTGAAAGTTCACCTGAAGAATTTTCTAACCCTTACCTGGTGACGGTATGTGTTTTTGGCGCTATGCTAGGAGAGCTGTTTTTACAAGAAGAAGGTTTTGGTTGGCTTTATGGTTTCCCGTATTACCATTCCATTATTGTACACCCCCCAACTGGCCTAGCCATTCCCGTTTTTGATTGGATGATTAAACGATTTAGTGAAGACGCGATCAAGGTAAATTTAACCGAAAAATTTGAATACGCTTTGGAAGTCGTTGCCCAACGCAGCGGTGAAAAAGGATAATTTGGCTTCGTATTTTTATTAGTAGCGTTGGTGCGAAGGTAAGTAATGAGCCAAACCAGTACTGCCCTAGTTGCTCTATTCAATACAAAAAAGATGAAACAGCGATATTCTATCCTTTTCTACTCCGTTTTATCCACCTTTTTGTTCATGGCCTTGTTGTTGGGGAATGCGACGCTTTTGATGGCCCAATGCAATACCAAACAGCTCCTTAAGGAAAGCCAGGTCGCTGTAGACAACAGCAATTACACCTTGGCCATACAGAAATTACTGTCGGCCCGCCAATGTGATCCCGTACAAAGTGCAAAAATCGACTCTGCTATTGAAGTCATGGTGCGCCGGATGGATCAAGAGCGTTTGGTCAACGATAGTTTGTTCCAGGCTTCAAAAGTAAATCTCGAAGAAAAAGAGGAAGTACTCAATAACCTTTATTTTTTTACCAATCGTTTTGGATTGGCGGGTGATGAAAATAGTTATTATTTCATCGACCGAAAGGGAAGGCGAAGCCTCAACCGGACTTACGAAGAAGCATTGCCGTTTGATGGGAGTGGATTTGCCCGGGTAAGAATGGCTGGTCGGTATTTTTTATTGGATTCAACGGGGGTAGAACATCCTTTGGTTACCGAATTAGCCGATCTCAACGAAAAAACTGAAGCATTGGATTTGCGCAACCGCAATCTGGACACCTTCCCTTCGATTATTTTGAATTATCCGCAACTCAAGATCCTGTTGCTGAGCGATAATTTACTCAAAAACATCCCAGTTGAGATCAATGCTTTGGTCAATCTGAAAAGCCTCCATTTAGCCAATAATTTTTTAACCTATCTTCCGGCTAGTATCGGCGATTTGACTCAACTTCTTGATCTCAATTTATCAAAAAACGAACTGGCCAGTGTCCCTGTAGCAATCGGTGAATTGGTCAACCTCCAAAAACTTGTCTTGGATCGCAACCTCATCGTCAGCTTACCACCTTCCATCGGAAATCTTGGTAACCTGCGCTCTTTGTTTGCCGTAAAAAATAAACTCAGCGCGCTGCCTGCGGAATTGGGAAACCTCAACAAACTGGTCAATCTTGATTTGGGAGAAAATAAAATCACTGCTCTGCCCGCATCCATTGGTCAATTGCGCAACTTAAAATACTTGCGCCTCCAAGAAAACCGCCTACTTCAATTGCCCAAGGAGATCGGCAGCTTGACCAACCTGCAAATTCTATTGCTCAGCAACAACCAACTCAGCACCCTTCCCCCTGAAATTGGGCAGTTGACACAGTTGCGCTATTTGTTTTTGTTCCACAATCTCTTAGATACGCTCCCCATCTCCGCCAGTAAAATGACGGCACTTACTTCGGTTTTGTTGTCCGGCAACCCGAATCTGCCTTTGCGCGTCATTTGCAAGGCATTTGCAAGTTTCCCCAAACCATTTACGCTTTCCACCTTTAGTTACCGCAGCAAAGTGAACAACCAGGTAACGCTGCGGATTGACGAACACCCCGTTTTGCCGCCAGAAATAAGCTTATTAAGCAACTTAGAGACCCTGGAAATGCCAGAATCTGGTCTCAAAAGTTTACCGCCGGAGTTGGGCTTACTCAAAAAACTTAAAACCATTGACCTTACGCGCAATGAACTCAAAAGCTTACCGAAGGAAATAGCAGGATTGAACAACTTGCGTAGCTTGATCTTGTATAAAAATGAGCTGGACAGCCTTCCCACAGGTTTTTTTAACTTGATCAAACTAGAGGAGCTGAACCTAGGAAGCAACAATTTTTCAAATTTGCCATCCTCGCTCGGGCAATTGATCAATTTGAAAACCTTAGACCTGTATGGTAATCGACTGTTAACTTTACCTTCTGAGATTGGCGAATTAACCAAACTGAAATTTTTGTCGGTCCAAAACAACCAATTGAGCAATCTTCCGAATACCATGGATCGGCTGCAAAGTTTACGGAATTTAATCCTATTTGGGAATGATCGCTTGCCCCTGCAACAAATTTGTGAAGTACTGGCCAAGCACTCGCGCCCCATTGTATTGGCTACTGAAGGGGCAAAAGGGGTCAAAGATCCCCGAGTTTTGCTGGTAGAAATCAATACCCAAGATTCTTTACCGGCGGGATTGGCAAAAATGACCAACCTCCAACAGATCCAACTCTTTACTGACTCCTTAATAAGTATTGCTGAAGCCGTGTTCCTACTCAAGGCCGAGCAATTGAATTTCGCTGATGCAGCGTACGCCCTCTACGTAACCAAAAATTACCTTCGGGCTTACCAAACCGCCTTGATCAACACCCAAAAGAAACCCACTGATTTTACCGCGTGGAAGCAACTCATTGATTATAGCTTACTCGCTAAAGCTTATTCCCAAACCATTGAGGCTGCCAAAAAAACGCTAGAGCTTAATCCCAACTACCTGGAAGCGCATTCCAAGTTGGCTTTTGGGTACATTTTGAATGGCGAATACCCGAAAGCCCTTCCCATCATCAAAGAATGGAAAGAGGTCCCGCTAATCGAGGGAAGCTACAAAACTCAGTTTTTGGCGGATCTGGAAATGCTGGAAGCAGCTGGAATTACCCATCCAGATTTTGCTAAGTTGCGGAATTTACTTGAGAAATAGAATTGGTTTCTAAATCGCCGTAATTACTTTTTCATACAAGTTTTTTCCGGCTACATCACAAAGACTTACCTTCATGGCGCGGGTTTCCGCATCGATGTTGACTTCGCCAAAAAACTGCATCCCTGCCGAAGGTGGCAAATTGGCTTGCCCTGGATCAGGCGCTTTTTGGAACAAGACTTGTGGGCCAAAAGTATTGTCCAATTCAGCCGGACCAAAGGTTCCTGAATTCAGCGGTCCTGATACGAACTCGTAGAAAGGCAAAAAATCCGAAAACTGCGCTTTTGTAGGATCGTAGTAATGGGCAGCAGTGTAGTGCACATCCGCCGTGAACCACACCACATTTTGAATGCTGTTGCGGCCGATGAATTGCAGCAACTCAGCCGTTTCCAGCTCGCGGCCTTTGGCTGGGCCATTGCCATTGGCACCATTTTCAAAGGTATTTTTTTTGATGTAGTCATCGTA
>JBBRGN010000106.1:0-14831 GCA_038240665.1 Chitinophagales bacterium
AAGATAAATCGGTATTTTTGTGTTCTACTTTGACCGCTCCGGTGGGTACAAAATTGGCATCATAGGCATCCTGTTCTTCAGTAAACGCCAGCACTTTGTTTTTGCTGAATGCGGCATTTCCTTGCAAGCGCAGCGCTGGGAGCAATTGCCAACCCCCGTTGATTTCAATCCCCAGGCGGTAACTCCGATCAATGTTGACGCGCAGCGCCGAACCGACCTCGTTCAAACTTCCCCGTAACGCCAATTGATCGCGGTAATACATGTGATAGCCATTGATTTCTAGGGCGCCTTTGGCCCATTGGCGTTTGAATCCCAGCTCGGTATCCAACATCCGTTCGGGTTTGGGTGGGTTATTACTGGTCGCATTGACATAATCATCGCGGTTGGGTTCGCGCTGCCCAACGGCCATTGACGCAAAAAAGGCAGTCTGCGGATTACGTTGGTAAAAAAGACCCCATTTGGGATTAAAAAAATTCAATTGATTGCCAATAGCTAAGGAGCGTTGGAAGGCGTCGACGCCCTTTATTTGGTAGTTGATGCCGCGTATTTGTAGGTCGAGGTAGCCATACAATCCCTTGCTCATTTCGTAATTGAATTTGGCATAGGCATTGATGTCCGTTTTTAACGAACTGCCGTCGTAGTAATGAAGGGCTGTTGATACCGTGCCCTTAGCAGTCCATGGCAACTTCCCAAACTGCTTGCCGGCATATTGATTCCAACCCCCGCCGAGGGTGATGTCCCAGCGTTTTTTGTGGTAATTCAAATTCGTTACAGCGCCATAAAAGCCATTATCGAGCCACAATTGCCGGATAAGGTCGGTGGGGTTTTCTGTAGCGCCTTCCAGTAGCGGCGGTAATCCATAGGCGGAGAGAAGTTGTTCTTTTTTGTATTGTTCAAAATAGCCCGCCCCTTTGGTGTAATGGAGCGCGGCATTGAAATTCCAATGGTCGTCCATTTTTTGATTGTACAGCAACTGAAAATGTGTCTGTTTGTAATGGTCAATCTCATTATCGTAAGGCGTGCCAGGGCGCTCGGTACCTGCGGAGTTGTAGGTACGCGTCGACCGATTGTTGACCAAATCGGCGGGTACGCCATTCCATGCTTGGTAGGTGATCTCCTTACCCGAAAACACATTGAAACGCAGGAGGTTGTTTTTTCCCACATAAGCCCCTGAGACGTAATAAGCATTCAGATTTGCATGCGCTCGATCGATGTAGCCATTGGAAGTAATGCGTGACAAGCGAGCATCGAGGGTGAAATGATTGTTCAGCAATCCTGTCCCGAATTGGATGTTGCGCTTAAAGGTGTTAAAAGAACCCACTGAACCGGCTACCGTAGCATAAGCCTTTTCTTGTACTTTGGCGGTATTGAGGTTAATGGTTGCCCCAAAAGCTGCTGCTCCATTGGTGGAAGTTCCTACGCCCCGCTGAATTTGAATATCGGCGGTGGAGGAAGCAAAATCGGGCATGTTTACCCAAAAAACGCCTTGAGATTCGGCATCGTTGATGGGAATGCCATTGACGGTGACGTTGATGCGGGTAGGATCGGTTCCGCGGATGCGAATACCGGTATAGCCTATTCCCGTACCTGCATCAGAGGTGACCACCGCAGCAGGCGTCCATTGCAATACGAAAGGCAGATCCTGCCCTAGGTTGTTGGCGCCAATTTGTTTTTTATTCAAGTTGGTAAAAGTCATGGGCGTACGACCATCAGCACGCGTACTTTTTACCACCAATCCATCTACGGCATAAGCGCGTTCTTGCAATACAATAGCGGGTAGGGTAGTGGCAGAAAAGTCCACCACGCCGATGTAATCCTCAAATCCCAGATAAGTTACTTGTAGCAGATAAGTACCTGGGGAAAGATTTTGTAAGGTGTAGCGACCATCGCGATCGGTTGCAGCACCTTGATTTTTCTCCGGAAGCCATACATTCGCGCCTACTAAGGCTATGCCATCTTTATTGGTAATTCTACCAATGATTGCCCCTTGCCCCCATACATCTACACTCCAAAGCAGCAGCATGGCTGCTAGGATCAAATGTTTTGTCATTGTCTTAATTCAAAGGATGAAACCAGCGTACGTCCATGGGGCTCGGACGACGTAAACCCTTACATGAAGATAAATAGCTGACACGCCAGCACGGTCTTACTTATCTTGCGTAAGTACTCATTTTCCTTTCCGGAATTACCCGGCCAGGTGCAATGGGTTTGATCTCAGCCCGTCATCGCTAAATGGCGATTTGGTAGGGCACCCCAAATGAGAAAAAACAAAACTTGCGAACAAGTTATGTTGGGACAAATATAATGCAGTTCTGGGATTTTTTGTATTGTTTTTTTGTCGCGTCAAATCTATTGTTGACTTTTCCTCAAGCGATCTACTGCGGTGATTGCTTGTTGTAGTCGCTGGGGAGCATCAATGCCGCTTATTTCTACAAAAAAAGCACCACGGTGAAGGAGTTCTGTGCGGTAACGGGTATACAAAGCTGCACGATCAGCTGGATTGGGGTGTTCGCGCTGGGGGTCGTCTTCCCAAGGAATATCGGGTGAACAAAGCAGATAGAGCGGGTAGTGCTGCCGTTGATAGGCTGCTGCGATCCAAGGATCAACACGGTGGTATTTTACCTCCGACCAGATTTTGAGTACCAACAATTCGGTATCGCAAAAAAGGAGGGCATTGGCTTTTCGGGAGTAGCGGCGTTCCCAATCTACTTGTCGGCGGGCGATGGTGAGGAGATCAGCCTCCACATAATCCCGGTTGAGGCGGGTCAAAAAATAGCGGGCATACTCAGGAACCCAGGTCGTCTGATAATAGGCGGCAAGGGCAGCGCTGAGGGTGGATTTTCCACTGGATTCAGGACCAGTGATCGCGATTTTAAGCATTGGGGACTCTCTGTGTTTTTGACAAAAATAATCGGTTTGGTCTTTTTACTTTTTTTATTCAACCTTATGACCAGGAAAAGAGTTTTACAAACTTTGTTGCGTTTCTAAAATGAGTGTCGATGCATGATATTGAACCTTTCTATTTGTGGCGGGATGATTATACGGCGGCAGACGATGATCGTTCTCCTTTTTATGGTCGGCAGTACAGCGAATTTCATTTCACCAATAAGATATACAACTATTTCATTCACCCGCAATGGGATAGTTTTGGCTCCCACACGCTTTACCTCAAAATCATTTTTGCGGATTATGAGGAGGGGTACGCGATTATTGAGCTGATTGGTGAATGGAACGACTGCTTGTATGACGATATCATGTTCCTTAAGCGGGATATGATCGATCAAATGATCGAATCTGGTATCTATAAGTTCATCCTCATTTGCGAAAATGTGCTGAATTTTCATGCGGGCGATGATGATTACTACGAGGAGTGGTATGAAGATGTGCGCGATGAGGAGGGGTGGATTGTTTTTGTCAATGCGCTCCAGCATGTGGAGGAGGAGATGAGGGATGGGCGTTTGCAGTTTTATTGCAATTTTGGGCCACCTTTTAATCAGGTGAATTGGAGGCCGTATAAGCCCAAGTACCTTTTTGAGATCATTGATGCGATGGTGTTTGGGGATTTTAAACGCTTAAAGGGGAAGTGATTTTTTGGATTTTGTTTTTTGGATTTTTCAGAATATCGATTTTGGTAGAACATGGATTGGACACGGATTTTGATTTTGGTAAAACACAGAAAGCCGGAGCACCAGATAAAGAACTTGTTCCTTCAAGATCAGTGACCAAACAATTCTATCCGTATTTATTCAATATTAGGAATATCCATGTCCAATTCACTCATTCCCAGGCTTTCCCTATTCAAAATTAATGTTGGTTGTGCTGCAACTTATGCATTTTTTCCCAGCAACAAATTTGCTGGGATCGACGCCCTTGATCGGTTTGTCAAGAGCATAGGCAGCATGGGCATCACAACTACAACCTGCGGAGCTATTTAGCACCCGAAAAGTGGCCGGATCAGCACCTTGAATCAAAAGAGAACCGAGAAACACCTGTTTATCGTCCTTGGAGTAATAGGGATCAACGATTTTGAAAGTAGAAGGATTGGCGCCTTCTATCCATTTACCCCCGCAAAAACAATGTAACGCATCAAGCGAATAATCGTCGGTAAGCAAACGGAACGTTGCCGGATCGGCCTGCGCTATGACTTCCGCTTTTTGGTAAACATGGTGTATATCTTTGGCGTAACCCAGCGCCAGCGCGCGCATCGTTTTTTGATCGGCGCCAACAATTTCGTCCATTTCATAAAAAACCTTTTGCTTATCGGCGGCGAAATCAAAACCTAGGAAGCGTAGCGTTGCTGGATCAGCATTCGTAAGTTCGCTGGTGTTATACCAACACTTTTTGCTGTCTTTGAAAAAATTGGAAGTTTCATCGCCTACGCGGGTAAAATGGGTTGGATCATCAGAAAAAACTTCCGCACCATAATAGACATGGAGCGAGTCTTTGGCGAAATTGAACGAGACCTGAACAAAATGTTTTACATCCTCGGTTATTTGCTGCGCCATGTAATAAACCACGTGCCTGTCTTTGGCGTAGTTGGCAAAAAGGTATTCAAAACTGGCAGGGTCAGCGCCTTCCAATTTGTCGACTCCAAAAAATACCTGCTGCTGGTCGAAACCAAATTCTAGTTTTTCCCCTGATCGCTTACTGACCAATTCGCGTGCTTGGAAAGTTTTGGAATCTGCCCCCTCTACGATATAAGTTCTATACGATATCCCATCGACAGATTTGAACCATACTTTGTCTTTGCTTACATGATAGCCGGCAGCGCTAAACCAATTGGGTTTACCGTCGTTATTGCAAGCAAAAAAGAGGGAAAACAGGGAAAAGTAGCTGAATTTACGAAGCATAACATTCGGTTTTTGTAGCGAAACTATTCTTCAGTTCTTTTTTCTTGACCATACCGGGCTGTACATCGTAATTCCCAACGACAACAGATAGCCATTGTACCCATAATCGGAACCAAATTTACCCTTTCCAAAAGCCATACGGTATTTGGCTTGGGCAGTTAAGTAAATATTTGCACTAGAATTCCAGGAACTCAGCCGTCGGTTGACCTCCAAACCAGGCTCAATGAGGTAATAAAAACTGGTGACAATGGGTTTAGGCCTTGAATTGGTTCCATACCGGGTACGGTAATAGACCTTGATGCTGTTGTCGGCCAATTCTGAAGCAATCAAACCATTGTTGAGGTTAAAATTGACCCTGAATTTTTTTGAAGCGTAGAATTCGTAATGATTGACCCAGCCCAATTCCAGGTACTCGACGATGGGTTGCCCGATGTTATAGTCGTATTTTTCCGAAATTTTTCTTTGTGACACCAGCATGTTTAATCCGGTGCCCCATTTTGGATTGGGCATGTATTTGATGTCCGCACCAAAGCCCCAGTAGGTTTTTCCTAAAATGGGGCTTGCGACTAAACCGAATCCAAAACTGTATTGGTGAACGGGGTTGGTTTCTTTGGGGTATTTAAACTGGGCGCTAGCACTGCTCAGCAGACAAAAAAAACAGATCCAGCAGACAAAGATCGATTTCATGTATGGATGCGTTAGGGTGAATGCAGTTTGGGTGCTGGAAGCTGGAAACTGAGATAAAGTTAGGCTATTTTATAGAAAAATGCTTGATAGCAACTTGCTACCAAGCATTTCTTAAAAAAACTGCAAATTATTCCTTCCCCGTCAGACCGTACTTATCCAGCACATCTTGCGGTACACCAGACCATACATTCGGCTGATTGCCAATATAACCCAGATCGGCAACTCCGGCTTCAGAAGTATAAAAACCGGTCATCGTCAAATCGCGCATGGTATTGAAAAAAGCTACGCCGTTGCGCATGGCGGGTTTGGCCAGTTCAGGATAGGCGATATCGTCCACCACCTGGATTTGTTCAGCTGCGGTACAAACTACAAACTGTTTGCCAAAACGTTTGGTACATTGGTTGTCGAGCCACATCATGCCGCCGCGTAGAGGTGTCTGATAATTTGGCATGTCCTTAGCGATGAATTCAATAAAGGCTGGGACGCCAGTTTGGGATGCACTTACCGAGTTAGCATCAGCGGGCAAAATGATGTCGCACAAGACAGTAATGGTGGCCATTTCGTGCGGGGTGAAAAAAGTTTCCGACATCAATTTAGCGTCGCGCGCTGCTTCCTCAGGGGTACGCCCATAGGAAGACTTTTTCTTCTTTTTGTCGCCCAGTAATTCCTCGGCGGTAGGCGGAAGGGCCAGCGATGTATTGGCTTGCATGCCAGTGGTTGCCGTGGCCACGCCCAAAGAAGTAAGGGTGATATTGCGTAAAACGTCTCTGCGTTTCATGGTTAATAATTTTTTTGATGGAAGAAAAAATCCTTACAACTTACCCGCTTTTACCTGATCGATGATGTAATCAGAGGTACGCATCGAAGAAGCTAGGATCGTCCAGGTTACGTTTTTGTCGCCTTGCGATACAAACGGTGCGGCATCCACTACGAATAAGTTCTTTACATCGTGGGCTTGCTGCCATTTGTTGAGCGCTGATTTGTTGGGATCATTGCCCATTCGCACCGTACCTACCTCGTGGATAATTTTTCCAGGCGCTTCCAGACCGTAGTTGTTTTCGGGGCCTGGTTTTTTGCCTTGTGGAATACCTCCCATCTCAATGATGATTTTTTCAAAGGTCTCCTGCATGTGCTTGGCCTGTTTTACCTCATAATCCGACCATTTGTAGTGAAAACGCAGGGTAGGGATACCATATTTATCCACTTTATCGGGATCAATTTCGCAGTAGTTGCTTTCCAAAGGAACCGGTTCGCCGCGACCCGACATACCGATGTAGGCGCCAAAGAAACGACGGGCATCTTCCTTTAAGCGAGAGCCATAACCCCCTGCAGGTTTGGTGGATCCATCAGCATAAGGTTGTTTGCCGTTGCTGTTCTGCATCCCCATTCCAAAACCAAATCCCGGCATTCCCCAACCGCCGCCGTACTCAATGTGGTAACCGCGCGGGAAATCCAGTTTGCTGTTGTCGAGCCACCAAGGGGTGTACACGTGCATGCCACCTACACCGTCTTCGTTGTAGCGTTTGCGATCCATCAACATGGGGATGAAACCGCTGCGGCTAGCGCCGGTAGAGTCATTGAGGTATTTTCCAACCACACCGCTGGTATTGGCCAAACCTTGTGGGAAACGACCCGATTTTGAATTGAGCAACAAACGTGAAGATTCACAAGCTGATGGCGCTAGCACCACAATTTTTGCCTTGATGGTCATCTCTTCCCGATTCATGGTATTGACGTAAGAAACGCCGGTACAAAGTCCGCTGGTAGGGTCGGTGAGTACTTCGCGCACCATCGCATTGTTGATCAGGGTGAGGTTGCCTGTTTTTAAAGCAGGGATCACCAATACCGAAGAAGAAGAGAAATCACCATATACCGCACAACCCCGGTTGCATTGTTTGCAGTTGAAACAAACGCCGCGCTCCTCGTTGATTTTTTTGGTCAAAATGGACAAACGAGAAGGAATGACCGGGATATTGAGGTTTTTTCCAGCTTTTTTGAACATCAATTCATGCAAACGGGGCGCAGGCGGCGGAAGGAAAATCCCGTCAGGTTCGTTGTAGATGTTTTCTGCCGAACCAAAAACACCGATAAGCCGATCGATACGGTCGTAGTAAGGCTTGATGTCGTCATAAGTGATGGGCCAGTCGTCGCCAACACCGGAGATGCTTCCCCGTCGAAAATCATCGGGGCCAAAACGCAGGGAAATACGTCCCCAGTGGTTGGTACGCCCACCGAGCATACGCGAGCGGAACCAGTGGAACTCGGTACCTGGCGCAGCAGAGTAGGGTTCGCCTTCAATCTGCCAGCCTCCCCAAGCGGCGTCAAAATCACCAAAAGCACGGGTACTACCTGCCCCTCGACGAGGCGATTCCCAAGGCGCTTTAAGCTGGGTAATGTACTGTGGATCGGCAGGATCGTAGTATCCGCCAGCTTCCAATAAACAGACTTTAGCGCCAGCTTTGGACAATTGATAGGCGGCCATGCCGCCGCCAGCTCCAGAGCCAACAATGACCACATCGAAGGTGGTTGCCTCTTCTTTGATTTGAAATTGCATTTGCTGATGTAGGTTCTAAGCGACGTGGACATGAATGCCTACTAGCCCTATCGCTGATAATGGAAATAATTAGACTTGCTGCCAGGGTAACGATTGAAATTAAAAAAGATCGTTTTGAATCAATCAGCTTCCATCGCAACAAGTCTACTCTTCAATGATTGGCCATTTGTGACCGCGACCTAAATATAATTAGCAGTAAGCAGAACTTTATCGACGCAGCAGAATTTTTTTATACAAACCGCCGGGAAATACCAAATTAGGGTCGGCAGTTGGTTGAATAATTAAGGCCATTGGTTGAAAAGTTAGTCAAGGCAAGGTATAATTCTGTTATCTTTGAAACAGACTTATTATGCTGGGTACAACAAAGATTGTTGGTGACCCCATTCAGCTTGACATCACGGTAATTGTAATAAAAATTGCGCCGATCGCTTGCTAGATTAAACGAATCAAGCCGAGAACAGTCGAAGTTCAGGAAAAAAATAGGAAACAATGAAAATGTTGCTTTTTCAGTTGATGATAGGTTGTTTTTTTGGAGGCTGGTTACAAACCAAGTCTACAATGAATCCACCGCCAAAAATGAATTATCGGGTCTACCTGTTTTTGTCGGAAGGCTGCCCCATGTGTCAAGGGTATGCTGGAGCCATCAATACCCTTGCTACTGAATACATGCCCAAGGGCGTGGAGTTTATTGGGGTTTTTCCTAATTTTTACGCTACTGATTCCGCAGTGCTATCGTTTAAAAAAAGATATGATATCCGTTTCAAACTGCAACGCGATCCTGGTTTTCAACTGACCAGGAAGTTTAATGCGCAAATTACTCCGCAAGTTTTTTTGACAGACAACAACAACCAAATTTTGTATTCAGGCATGATTGACAATGCCTATTACAAAGCTGGGAAACGCCGGGGTGTCACCTCCGATTTTTACCTCAAAAAAGCCTTAGAGCTTTTGTTGGATCATCAACCCATCGTCATAAAAGAGACGCAAGCAATTGGCTGCGTCATTGTAAAAAATTGAAAACCGTACCAAAAAAATACAACATGAGACCTATCGCTCTACTATTTATTGCCTTTTGTACTACTTTGACCTTGCAGGGGCAGACGCCCAAATGGGCCGAAGATATTGCTCCTATTTTGTATAAAAACTGTACCAAGTGTCACAACCCTTCAGGTGTAGCTCCTTTCTCCTTGTTGAGCTACAACGATGCTTACAACAATCGCTTTGGGATCAAACCAGCAGTGGTCAATAAAGTAATGCCGCCTTGGAAAGCAGATCCCAATTACACCCATTTTGTTGGCGAACGCATTTTATCGGAAAAAGAAATCAATGCGATCAAAAACTGGGTGGACGCCGGTGCCCCTCAAGGTGACTTAGCAAAGGCTCCGGTCAAGCCAACTTACAGTGGCAAGACTTCCATTCAGAATCCGGATTTGGTATTGACCATCCCCACGTATAAAGTGAATACGACTACTGATTTGTACCGGGTTTTTGCCATCCCTAGTAAATTGATTGGTGATCGTACTATTGTTCAGGTGGAAGTAGTTCCGGGCAACCGCAGCATTGTACACCATGTACTGGCTTTTCGGGATACGTCTTCGATTCCGCTTAAATTGGATGCTGCTGATTCAGCTCCGGGCTATACCAATTTTGGCGGAACAGGTTCTAATTCTTCGGAGTTGATTTCGGCTTGGGTACCTGGGCAAGGAGCAACCAGTTTTCCAAAGGGCATGGGTGTAAAATTGGCTAAAAGCTCGAATATCATGCTTCAAGTACACTATCCTGGCGGCATCAGCAACCAGAAAGACAGTACCCAAATCTTTTTTAAATTTTCAGCTGCCAATAATCTGAGAGAAGTGAGTATTACTCCGATTCTCAATCACTTGATAACCATTACAAATGGACCATTGAGTATCCCGGCGAATACCACCAAATCATTCAACGAGCAATTTCGGTTACCCGTTAACGTAACCTTATTAAGCATTGCTCCACACATGCATTTGATTGGACGGCGCATTAAAGTATATGGTATAGCACCAACAAAAGACACCATCCGGATGGTCAATGTACCCGATTGGGATTTTAGCTGGCAGGGTGCTTACACTTACCCCAAATTGATGAAAATACCTACTGGCACCTTATTAAAAGCTGATGCATTTTACGACAATACCGTTGACAATCCGAACAACCCTAATTTTCCCCCTAAGTCGGTCGTCAAAGGGGAATCTACTACCGATGAAATGATGCTGGTATATTTTACCTATACGCTTTATCAAGCTGGCGATGAAAACATCATCGTGGATACGGCGGCAATAGCTACGGCTGTCAATGAGGTTCCCTTATCCGCTCGAGAAAAACTGGCTATTCAGTGTTTCCCTAACCCTGCCCAAAAAGAGATGAGTTTGCAATTTGATTTGCTTGAATCGGAATACGTCAATGTAGAGGTATTTGATTTGCGGGGTGATTTGGTTAAGGTGATCTCCCGTAACGATTGGATGGTGAAAGGAACCAATAAAATCAATGTCGCTACCTACGATTTACCGGCTGGAGCGTTTTTCTTGCGGGTTAGTTCGCAAAAAAGATATGGCGTAGAGCGATTTTTGAAAGTGGAATAAGAAAAAATTTAACCCTCGATTTGCGTTTGGGGCACATACTTTATAGAAATGCAAAGGGTAGTGTTACCTTAAAGGGATCTAGATTGGTTCCCATTTTTGAATTTGCGGTGGAAATTTCTAGTTTTGGGTGCTCTTGATGAAAAAGAGCACCCAAAACATTACCATTTCAAGCCTATGCATCCACTGTTCCGCCAATTGGCCATTTCTTCGCTACAGTTTCAGATCAACTTAACGGCATTTTTCTCTCCATTAAAGGCGGGCCGCATGGCTTTGGATATTTTCCGTACACCCCGCAAAGGGCGTTTGAGAGAGCAGGATCTTCAGTTTTTGGAAGGGGCTCTAAGAGATACGATTCATGCGGAAAAATTGGCCATCAGAACTTATTCCTGGTCAGGGAAAGGAGCTTGCATTTTATTGGCGCATGGTTGGGAGAGCAACTCGGCGCGCTGGCGCACCTTTATCAACCTTTTTCGCAAAGCAGGATACCAGGTGGTAGCGCTAGATGCTCCTGCCCATGGTGAAACCAGCAGCGATCGCTTTGATGCGCATTGGTATGGCTTGGCCTTGCAAGCGGTGGCTGATACATTGCAACCAAGCTTTATCGTCGGCCATTCGGCAGGGGGTATGGCCCTGGCTTATTTTCTATCCAAAAATAGTCCCAGCTACTTGAAGGGGGCAGTTGTAGTGGCAGCGCCAAGTGGACTCCGCAAAGTGTTGAGTAATTTCAATAAAGTGATGGGGCTCAATAACCGCGCCATCAAGGGCATGGAAGCAGCGGTTAAAACCTGTTTTACCTTAGCGGTGGATGATTTTAGTTTATTTGATTTTGGCAAAAAAATAGAAACGCCCGGGTTACTCCTTTTTGATACCGATGATCCAATCGCGGATTATGACGAAGGCCAGCGCTTAGAAACGCTTTGGAAAAATAGCCGTTTTAAAGGCTACAGTGGCCTTGGGCACAGCATGAACAATAAAATAGTGGCCGAAGAAATGCTGCGCTTTTTTCAAAAATTAAGCCAATGAACAATTTAAATAAAAATTACCGTTCGCAATAAAAGGATGCCGCAAGGCGGGTCACTCTCCCCAGCAGATGTTGAGGTGATTGAAAAGTAGTACTACAAAGGCGGAAAAACAACGGATTAGCTCAGGTCTCGGAATAGCCGCGCTCCTTTGCGCCAGGCTTGTACAAAAAGGAATGCAAAAATGATCGCTGCGGCATAGGCATATTTTGTCAAGTGCGGAGCTTCAGTTTTTAAATACAGCTGTGCTAAAGCTATCGCTGCTATCATCAATAGCGCCATCAGCCATTGCCGGGCTGCTAGGTAGAGCAATCGGGCACCAAGGAGCATATCAGGTAATCGAACTTCAAGTTGGCCTTTTTTTATTTTATCTAGCGTTTGTCGCAGTTCTTCGGGCAGCGCCAATACATTGATCAAAGTTCCCTGTACCAAATTTCGTACAAAGCTAAACCAGCCTCCTTGTTGGTTTTGCACCAATTCCAGGGCATACGGGCGTACCACTTCCAATGGATTGAGCGCCGGATCAAGGGTGTTGCACAAACCCAGCAGTAAGGTAAGTGCTCGGTTGAGCAGCACCCAATCTTTGGGAACCAAAACGGTACCCGTAATGCCACTGATGCCAATTTCTTTTATCAGGCCTACCATGCTGTTGTTGAAGGGGTTGACTTGAATATCTTTGAAGTTAAGTCCCTCCATTTTGACTTCATTTTGCAAAAAATTGCGCATGGCTTGGATGATCTTTTCAGCCATTTGTTCGGCTTCACGACCATCGGCTAAAAACCCCATCAAACGGATGGCGTCAACAATGCCTTTGGTATCGTTTTTGATCGCCGACTCAATCAGTTTGGGAATCCCTTCGCGGAGGGTATTGCTCAATTGTCCAGTTGCACCAAAATCCAGCAATACCAAGATTCCATTGGATTGAACCAGGATATTGCCAGGATGGGGATCGGCATGGTAAAAACCATCTTTGAGCACCATTTGGCTATAGGCGCGTAAAAGCGTGCTGGCCAAAGCTCGTCGATCCAAACCCCAAGCATCGATTTGTTCTAGATTAGAAATTTTGACGCCATCATGCCAAGTACTGGTCATCACCCGTTTGGAACTAAATTCGGGGTGAAAAATCGGTATAACCAAGCCTTTTTCAGATTGAAGATTGCCCCTGATTTTTTCCATTGAAGCGGCCTCCTTTTGGAAGTCAAGTTCTTCTTCAATCATTTGACGAACTTGGGTGTACACATAATCCATGCCCTTGACTTGATAAAACCAAGCGCTGACTTGAATCAAGCGGCGAATGATTTCTAAGTCAATGTGAGCGATGTCCTCAATGCCGACATGTTGGACTTTTACCACTACTTCAGTTCCATCCTTGAGTTGAGCGCGGTGGGCTTGGCCAATGGAAGCGGCAGCGATTGGATTGGTATCAAAATAGGAAAAGAGTTCTTCGGGTGTCTTACCTAGCTCGCTGATGATGCGCTGTTGTACCTGACCATAGGGGCGTGCGGGGATTTTATCCTGTAGTTCCTCTAATGGTTTTTGGAAGGTTTCCGGTAAAAAATTGCTGAGGATGGAAAGCATTTGTCCAATTTTGATGAACAGCCCATCCAGCTCTAAAATGGCGCTTTTAACCCGTTCGGAATTGCGCTGGTGCAATTTTTCGATGCGAAGGAAGTAATATTTTTGACCAAAAATACGCTTGCCCAAGCCCAGAAAAAGATAACTCAACATTACCTGTGCGGCAGTTCGGTAGGCTTTACGAAATCGTTGGCCGCCATTGAGGCGCTTTTTTTCAGTCATTATAGGGATTTCAGAAAATAACCAGAACTTAAGCTTTCATTCCCTGAAAATACAAGGCGGCATATTTTGCGATGTACTTGCCCAGAATATCAAATTCCAGGTTGACACGATCGCCCACTTCTAGTGATTGAAAGGAGGTATGGTGGTAAGTATAAGGGATGATGGCCACGGAAAAACGATCTTCAATAGGGTTGACGACCGTAAGGCTGACGCCGTTGATACAAACCGAGCCTTTGTCGACTAAGAGGTGTTCGGGGGTAGGGTGGTACTGAAAATGGAAGTACCAACTGCCATCCTTATCTTCAATGCTTGTACACTGGCCAGTAGCATCTACATGCCCTTGTACAATATGGCCGTCGAGCCGCCCGCCAGAAACCATGGCCCGCTCTAAGTTAACCAGATCACCGACTACTAAGTCGCCAAGATTGGTACGCTGAAGGGTCTCATCTACAGCGGTAACCGTATAATTGGCGTTTTCATCAATGCCTATTACTGTAAGACAAATCCCATTGTGGGAGATGCTCTGGTCTATTCTTAATTCAGGTACTAAAGAGCTGTGTATCGTAAGGTGAACATTGCTTCCATCTTCTCTAATGCCCTTAACTTCGCCCAGTTGTTCAATGATTCCAGTAAACATGTAATTAGGATGAATGAATAATAAAGAATTCAGGAAATATACGAGAATCCTTTTTTTGTGAAAAAAAGAACCAATCCTAAAAATTAAGAGAATGCCTATTCATCATTAAATTGGCTTCAAAGCCAAACAATTTACTTCCCTCTAATCAATTCAATGTATCCTTTAAGCACCTCTTTGGATTCGGTTACGCCGCCTACCCGTTGTTCAAATACGCGACAAACATAATAGTATACGCCATCCGCTAATTGATCGCCGCTCGGATTGGTACCATTCCAGTTCAAGGCAGGATCAGTAGTTTCAAAAACCATTTGACCCCAGCGGTTGAAGACTTGGAATTCTACACGCTCAATAAAGCAGAACGGGTAGGGGATAAACAAGTCATTTTTGCCATCGCCATTTGGGGTGAAAGTATTGGGTAACTTATAATTTGGGCAATTATCAACGCAGATGGTATTGCTAGGTGCACTCTCATTTCTATTTTGGTCAAAAGCCGTTACCCGATAACAACCCGCTATACCAATGGATGGTTGATGTTCAGTAGTCAATTGATTGGCCGAATTAATGGTAATGGCTTTGCTAAAGTTGGCCTTTGCATCAGCTGCATAATAGATATTGTAACCCGCCACATCGGTCGCCTCTGGACACTGATCCGTTGGTTTTGTCCATTTTAGGGTG
>JBBRGN010000107.1:0-14521 GCA_038240665.1 Chitinophagales bacterium
CAGAGCGCAGGTCGTTGATAGGAAGGGGCTTGGTTGAGGAAAAAAGCCCAGGCTTCCTGGTTGTCTTGAAAAATGGCTTCAAACTCAGCAGACAAGTGCACATTTTTTTGCTCGTAGGCGTAGATTTTAGATTTCGCATCATCGCGTTTTTCAAAAGCCGCAAGACCGGTTGGGGTCATTAATCCCAATTTCGTTAGTTCTTCTACATGTAGGAGGTTGACGGCGCTCCAAATGCTTTTAGATCTGCGTGGGGTAAATCGGATGGTATAAGCAGTAGGCCCAAACGATCTGCGGATGCCGACAATCCAACCAAAACACAAGGCTTGATCAACGGATTCAGGCCAAGTGATGCTGGGTAAACCGGAATCTTTTTTGTAGAAACCCACCAAAAGCTCCATTTCTCGAGCGTGGTATTCTTGTAACCACGCTCGAAAATCAGCAGGAGTAGCAAAAAGAACGGGTTCAGGATTAGCGTCCATTGTCGGCTATAAAGTCACTGAATAAGGCACAACTAATGGCCGCTTGGTAACGCAGATCGCTGGGAAGTTTCGACAAATAAGGGTTGGGCTTGAAATTGATTTTTTCATCGAGCTCGTCTTCAAAAAGGTATTCGCCAGGGTGCATTTTTTGGTAGTTGTATACGGCACTTGCTTTCTGGCACAAGCCGGCCATATAGGCTGCTACAATGGCCACCTCACTGTTGGGATTGGCGGAAAGGGCTTTTTCATAATATGCTTTGGCTCGGTTACAACCATAATAAGCACCGTTAAAATCAGCAGGAATCGAGAAAGCATATTTACTGGTTACCACGCTGCTATCGCCAGCGCGTTTGCAATTCCATAGTGCTAAGGCCAATAATAAGACGGATAGTGTCAGTAAAACGCCCCGGCGTTTTTTGAATTGAAAAGCGCCAAAAATGCCTAAAAGTGCCAAGCCAAATGGCCAACTTTGTTGCCATATTTGCTTGAAACTGGTAGAATCAGAGCTGGCCGGGCTGGAACTTTGACGAACATCGACAAACTCTGCCGAGCTACGCTGGGTGTTGTATACTGCCCACCAACGACCCAGCCACGACATGTTGAAATAAGCATTACCTAACAATAAATAAGCAGTTTGTTTTTTTGCTGGATCTTTTTCTTTTTCTGCTTCTAGGCGCAATTCAATCAGTTGACGCACGAATTTGGCTTGATTGCGGTCAAAACCATCGTTTTCTTCGGTCAGTGGAATTCCAGGAATTGCCAACCCGACCGAGAAGGGATTTTGGCTGATGCCTATGTTGGCTGGCTGTTGTGATGTCCAATACTCTTGTGGGATGGATTGCAGAACCAGATTGGCGCTGTCCAACTGATCGTTCCAAATATAATAGCGGGCTTTAAATTCGCGAATTTTATTCAAATCCCATTGTCCGTTGACCAATTTACGGGGAATGAATTTTCCAGTTTGGTTGTCCCAATCGCCATTGTCCCAGGGGTTGAAATTAGCAGGTATCGGATTACTGCGCAGCCAAGTAGTAAAAGGCGTGGTTTTTTTATCGTTGGACAATAGAGCTATGGTAGCATCATAATCCGCAGGTTTTGCGCAATCCAATAACTTGAGGTAGAACACCCGATTACCAAATTTACCAGCCCAGGCTTGCCGGGTTTTGCTAAGCAATAATACGCCTTTGGCTACCTGACCGCGTTGAATAAAGGCGTCAGCGAGAAAAAGCGACAATTGAGACTTTAGGACGTCGACATCACGAATCTCATTTTTTCCTTTGTCCAAAAAATCAAACAACTTAGGGATCTGGTTTTCAGTGCTAACCGCGATACTTGCCTTTTCCAATAAGTCGGCTAGCAATTGGGTAATCCGCACTTGCGCCTGCAAACGAATGGGAAGTTTATCCGGCTTAGCTATCAACAACAACTGCTGACGCGTTTTGGCAAAATCACCATCAATCAGCATCAAATGCGCAGATGACAGTCGCCAAAAAGGCATATCGGCAATTTTACCATCGGCCAATGCTTTTTGGATAAAAGCATCCAGTTCATGCAGATAATTTAAGTCAGCCTTCAACTGAGTAGCTTGATCTATTTTTTCCGATTCTTCGTACGATTGCTCGAAGTGACTGGGCGAGCTACTCAATTTTTGCGTCAATAACCAGTTTTCCAATTTATTGACCTCGCGGCTTAATAGAAGCGCCAATGCTGGGTATTCTGGAGCCAGGGCATATGCCTTTTTTAATTGATCCAAGGCCCGACCAGGGTAATGAACCGCAGCGATGGTTTCAAGAACGGCACGTTCTTTGTTGTTTTTTGCAAATTTTGACGCTGCTGAAAGCTGTTTGGGATCAAACAATTGCACCAGGTACTCTTTGTTCCAACGGCTGTTTTCAAATGCCTGCGCTAACCAGTAGTTGCGCTCGGGTGCGTTAAACGGTTGAGCGATGGCGTAGTTGAAAAGTGCCATATCTTGTACCCAAGCATCAGATGCTGCATTTTTTTGCAAATAATCCAGTTGGGTTTTCATGGTAGCCAAATCACCCAAATAACCGCTCATTTTAAGGATTTGGTAAGCAGCCCTTTGTTTGATAAAAGGAAGGGTGGCTTGTTCAAAAAGTGCATACCCTTTTTGGCGTGCTTCCATGATTTTGGCTGGAACTACGGCGTTTGAAAGCGTTTTTTCACAAAATTTAGCATACTGATAATAAGCAGCAAATCCAGCATTTTCTGGCAATTTCAAGGCGCTAATGAACGTATTTTCACCTGATTTACCCCGCAAAATGTCATTAGGGGTCAATTGGTACAAGGCTTTATAAATATCATTTACCGCAACTTTGCTCCCCAGTAAAGCTTGCCATTCACGGGAATTGGCGAATTGGCTACTGGTATCGGAAGTCCAGGTATAACCGTAAAATAAATCTGCGGTATAGGTAAAAGGCAGTAGCGAAGTTACTCCTGCAACATCGGGTTGAAACAACCAAAATCGCCAGCCTTCTACGTTGTTATCCGCACATTCAAAAGCTTTGATGGGTAAAAGAAGAAGGGCAATGCTAAGGGTGCAGCCGATGAAAAATTTTTTCCAGATGTTCATGTGAGTAGGATGCTAAAGTAATTGAATCCAATTGAAAAAAGGCCAATGCTAGGGTATCTTGAGGAGGAAAAACACCTTTTGCTAGGTCGACAGCAGCTTCTAAGTCTTTGAAAGAGACAGTTTCAAGCCGCACGCGATCTCCAGGTCGAAGATACAGCTCCTGGAACACGGTTTCAACCTTCACACGATAAATATTTTTTTGTGATGTGTGCGCTAAAAAAGCCAGTGTTTCCAGGGTTTGGCGATTTTGATCACGTAAAAAACCCTGAAACCTTCCAGCGCGGAATAGCAGTCCCCAAGAAAAAAGGGGTAGCGCCAAATCGAGCGGTTTGGGATAAGGGGATTGGTGGCGGAGGTATTTTTGCGCTTCCCGGGCATCAAAAATGGAGTTTGCGGTCGCATAATTGGTTGGATCGCTGAGGTTGTAAAGCATGAGCATACCGCGGTCGACAGGCGGAATACCCGTTTCAGAACGGTATTTGATTTGGTGCAAGCGTATGGTAGCGCTGATTTGAACGGTGGGTAAGGCTTTTTTTAAATGCCGCAAAAAAGTAAAATAGCCCGCTTTGCTGGTTTGTGTCCAGTCGCAATCAATTTGCACCGCACTAAAAAAGCGCCCGTTTGCTTGGCGATAGATATAGGCGGCTGTTTCTTTGGCCAATGCTTGGTTGGCTTCGTCGTCGATTTTTCGAAAAAGCGATTGGAATACAAAAACAGTAGGGACTACCGCTACATCAGCAGGCATGCCGGCAAAATCTAGCTTTACGGGCGCAGAAAAAGCTGGTAGACCCATGGGGTTGGGACGTATTTCAAAAAAGCGGAGGAAGAGGCGATTGATTTCAAGCGCGTCACAGTTTTTTTGCACTACCCCGTTCCAATGGAAAACGCCTTTCCAATAATAGAAGGAACGCAGAATTATCGGTTGATTGTGATTAGCATGACATGAAAAAACAAAAAACAAAAGTGAGCAGTAAAAAATACGGAACATCATGGCGAATGATTTGAAAATTAATGACTTGCAATGAGGTTTGCATAAGCCACAAAACTCGGATTTCGTAGGTCTTCCTTGTTGTATTGCAAGGGCATCCCAGTGTTTTCATCAATTACACTGCCTCCGGCTTCTTCCAAAATAATTTGCGGAGCGCCGGTATCCCACTCCATGGTTGGGCCTAATCGAGGATAAATATGCGCCTCGCCCAGGGCCAATAATAAAAATTTGAGCGAACTGCCCCTAGAAATGAGCACGGGTTCGCGCAGTTGTTGAATGAATGCTTCCGTAGCAGTGTTCATGTGCGAGCGTGAGGACAGCACAACAAGACCAAGATTGGTCAATGTGAAGCTTGCAGCATGTATTTGGCTGGAACCATCAGGAGTTTCTACGTATGCTCCTTGGTCTTTTACCGCCCAATACAAAGCTTGCGTAGCGGGCAAAAAAACGACCCCCAGAACCACCTGTTGACGGTGTACCAAAGCAATGTTGACTGCAAAATCGCCATTGCGAGCAATGAATTCCTTGGTGCCGTCCAAGGGATCAACCAACCAATGGTAGTCGAACTGGTTGCGAACTTGAAAACGGATTTCCTGATTTTCTTCAGAAATGATCGGAAATAGTAGTGGCAGCTTTTCTAAACCAGCACAAATGATCTCATTGGCTTTGCGGTCGGCCAAAGTCAGCGGAGAGTCGTCTTCTTTATTTTCAACTTGAAAATTGGCGTCTTGTTGACCGTAGACTTCCATAATGGCAGCACCTGCTTGTCGGGCAATGGGAAGTAGATAGGGAATAAGTTCTAAAATGGCCATATGGCTTTTTTATAAAAAATTAAAAATGACTATTCGATAGAATCGTCCGCAGCATCTTTTCGTTGTGGAGGACGATTACGTGGATGAAAATTCATGATCGTGTCACGCAGATAATCGCGATCCAAATGGGTATAAATTTCGGTGGTTAAAATAGATTCATGCCCCAACATGTCCTGAATGGCTTTCAAATCGGCGCCTCCTTCCAACAAATGAGTAGCAAAAGAATGACGAAACGTATGCGGACTCACCACCTTGTCGATGCCAGTTTTTTCAGCCGCTTCTTTTACAATCAAAAAAACCATGACCCGAGTTAGTTTTTTGCCTCTGCGGTTCAAAAATACAATGTTTTCGTGTCCTTTGGCTATTTGCGGTATTCGAGCGCGAATTTCCTGCAAATAGATGTTGAGGTGTTTAATAGCATCGTCGCCGATGGGGACGATGCGTTCGCGGTTGCCTTTCCCAATTACTTTGATGAATCCGATATCGAGAAACAAGTTAGTGATCCGTAAATCGCAAAGTTCACTTACCCTTAGACCGCTGGCGTAGAGCGTCTCCAGCATGGCGCGATTTCGAGCACCCTGCGGCAAACTTAAATCAATTCCTTCGAGGATCAATTGCAACTCGGTGTAGCTGAGTACGGAAGGCAAGGCGCGGCCTAATTTAGGGCCTTCGAGGAGTTCGCAGGGGTTTTCGAGTACTATTTCTTCCAGCAGAAGGTATTTATAGAAAGTCTTAAGCGCGGATAGCAAACGGGACTGCGAGCGTGCCCCAAGCCCCAAATCATACAAGTAACTCAAAAAAGACTGGAGATCCTGACTACTTACCTGAGCAGGACTGTCGTTGCGACCCAAGATCATAAGGTACGCTGATAACTTACCAATATCGCGCAAATAAGCCTCAATCGTATTGGCAGATAGACTGCGTTCCAGTAGGAGATAGGCTTTAAAGCCATTTAGCCAAGATTGCCAGGGGTGTATCAAAATGGAGTGTTTATTTTATCAAAAAGATAATCCAATGAACCAAACATAGGATAAAAGTATTTTGTACATTTGTAATAGTTATACTATTATTTTATTTGGCAAAATCTAAATCTGTATGTATGTCTAACTTGGAGTTCGTAGCCCAATTTGACCGTTTCCGGATTTCGCTGTATGCTTTTGCCATAAATTTAACAAAAGATAGGGAACTCGCACAGGATCTGGTTCAAGAAACGGCTTATAAAGCATTTAAGTACCGCGATCGGTATGAACCCCAGACTAATCTGTGTGCGTGGTTGATGACCATCATGCGCAACTCCTTTATCAATGATTACCGGAAACGTAAACGCCGCCAAACCTTCAATGATACTACCAATAATGATTATTTATTGGATTCTGGACATCAAACAGTGAATAATCTAGGGGAGTCATCTTTAACGGTTAAAGAGATTCAATTGGCGATTGAATCGCTGGAGGACTGGATGCGCATTCCTTTTATGCTTCATTTTGGCGGATATAAGTACGAAGAGATTGCTAAGGAGCTTGGTTTACCGCTCGGAACTGTCAAAAGTCGCATTTTTAGTGCCCGCCAAAGACTCAAAGAACAGGTCAAAGTGATCTATTTTGCCGACAAGATTACCGATATTTTGAACTAAGCTGCACCCTTATCTTTCCATTTCTTTTTTATCCTTGACTGGTACTAGGTCTTACCGTATTTTTACCTTAATTTTGCGCCATTAAAATAATAAAACTATTAAATTTTAGAATTGTTCATTAGGATTAGGTTGCAAAATTTGTTTTGACTAAGTTGAATTTTGCATTTATCTGTACCCAGCGAATCCATCGAAACAGCTGTTTCTTTCACACAACAGAACAAATCATATTTTATGGCCGGACATTCGGACATTCACCCCATTACACGTTTTTGGGAACTCCTACAATTGGATCGTAAAGATATCTTCTATATTTACCTCAACTCTATTTTCGCTGGATTGATTGGCTTGGTGTTACCATTGGGTGTTCAGGCCATCATTGGGATGATCGCAGGGGGGGGTTTTTCTACCTCCTTGGTAATATTAATTTCCGTGGTAACCATCGGAACGGCGCTTTCTGGTATTCTGAAAATCATGCAGATATCGATTACGGAAACCCTTCAGCGGCGCATTTTTGTTCGGAGTTCTTTTGATTTTTCCTACCGACTACCCCGATTAAAATTAGATGCTACCACCAAGGATTATTTACCTGAATTGGTCAATCGCTTTTTTGACACGCAGAATGTGCAAAAAGGGATGCCCAAAATCTTGATTGACTTCTCAGAAGCTTTGTTCAACATTATTTTTGGAATAATCCTTATCTCTTTTTACCACCCATTTTTTGCTTTTTTTGGTTTGTTTTTGGTGCTGGCTCTGTTTTTAGTATATCGGGTATCAGGGACTATTGGATTGCAAACCAGTTTAGCAGAATCCAAATACAAATATGAAGTTGCTCACTGGTTGGAAGAAATTGCTCGCTCTTTGCCTTCCTTCAAGATGGCAGGTTATACTCCTTATCCTTTGCGTCGAACTGACGAATTGGTATCCAAATATCTAGACCATAGAGGCGCGCATTTTAGAGTTTTAAAATTTCAATACGGCGTCATAGTTGCGTTCAAGGTAGTGTTCACCGCCGCCTTGATGGCTCTGGGGAGTATTTTGGTACTAGACAATCAGATCAACATTGGAGAGTTTGTGGCCGCTGAAATCGTAGTGATCTTAGTAATCGGATCTACGGAAAAAGTAATCATGGCGATGGATACCATTTATGATGTACTCACTGCGCTTGACAAACTGGGGATCGTGACCGATCTGCCCATTGAAAAAGAAAATGGATTGCGTTTTGACCGCATGGATACAGGCCAGGCGATCAAAATACAAGCGGATAACCTGAGTTTCCAATTTGCAGGAACAGCCCTTCCTGTCGTCAAAAATGTCACTTTAGAAATCAATTCTGGTCAACGGGTATGCATTTCTGGCGCTCAAAGTGGTGGTAAATCTACCTTGTTGCATTTGTTAGCGGGTATGTATAGTGATTTTGAGGGAACCATAAGTTACAATGGCTTCCCCATCAAAAGCCTGGATTTGTGTAGTTTGCGTGGCCATATTGGAGAATACCTCAGTGATGTTGCCATTTTCCGGGGGACTATTTTAGAAAACATTACCCTCGGAAACCCTGAATTGCCACTAGCAAATGTAGTACAGATCGCGGAAGAACTTGGCGTTGCCGAATACATCCGCAACTTACCAGAAGGTTATCAAACCCAATTAATCCCGGAAGGTCGAAATCTACCACGTACGGTACGCACTAAAATTATCCTCGCTCGGGCTGTTGTGGATCGTCCTCGGCTTTTAGTGGTTGAAGATTTTTTCGAACAGCTAGAATTCAAAGACACGGCTTTCATCGCCAATTTTTTGACCCGAAAAGATCAACCCTGGACCCTCATCACGGTTTCAAATGATTCTGTTCTAGCAAGTAAATGCGATCGCTTACTTTTTTTGCAAGATGGCGAAATTGTAGCTGATGGCACTTGGGGGTCGCTGTACAAAGACCCCTTATTTGATCAAGTATTTGGCGCAAAACAAAACAAGTCCCCAATTTAAAAAGTAGAACCCAACATGCTCAATATTTCCAATGAATCGATTCAAAAAAGTTTGCCAGAGGAAAATTTTAAATCCTTTGAAAAAACGAGTATTTCTAAATCAAGCAGGGACTTTACCCGCTGGTTAGGAGCTACCTTGCTCCTTATTTTAATTTTTTTGTTTCTTCCTTGGACGCAAAACATCCAGTCCAAAGGCAAAGTGACCACCTTGCGACCAGAACAACGACCGCAAACCATCCAATCTACTATTGAAGGGCGTATTGAAAAATGGTATGTCCGCGAAGGTGATACCGTTCGGCGCGGAGACACCATTGTGTGGCTATCGGAAATCAAAACGGATTATTTTGATCCCCAAATTGTGGAAAGAACCCAGCAACAGGCCGATGCTAAAAGTTCATCGGTCGCCGCTTATAGCGATAAAGTGACCGCACTGAGCGCTCAAATAACCGCATTGGAAAATGAGCTGGTTCAGAAAAATACGCAACTAAAAAACAAAATTCGACAATCGCGACTCAAGATCATTTCCGATAGCATTGATTATCGCCGCGCGGTTCAAGATGATTCTATCGCCCATATTCAGCTGCGCCGTACGGAGCAATTGAAAAAAGAAGGCATTAAATCACAGGCGGATATAGAAGATAAAAAATTTAAAACCCAAGAGACTAGAGCTAAAGTAGTGGCCACTCAAAATAAGCTGGAGCAAAGCCGTCAAGATCTCCTCATCGCGCGAGCAGAATTACAAGCTGTTGCCGCTGAAAATGCCCAAAAAATTGCCAAAGCACAATCCGATATTGCCAGTACGCAATCGGATAAGTTCGGCGCGGTAGCCGACGTCAGCAAACTCAATATCCAAGCTGCCAATTATCAACAACGCCAAAACCTTTATTTCACCCTCGCCCCTCAGGATGGCATCATTACCAAAGTAGCTACTCCTGGTATTGGTGAAAACATCAAAGAAGGAGAGTCCATCGTTAGCATCATGCCCAAGCAATACGACTTAGCGGTAGAGATGTATGTAAAACCGATTGATTTTCCCTTGATCTCCCTCCACCAGCGGGTATTTTTTCTATTTGATGGCTGGCCTTCGATCGTTTTTTCGGGTTGGCCGGGTTATTCTTTTGGTACTTTCTATGGGGAGGTTTGGGCAATCGATAATGTGATCAGCGACAATGGGGAATACCGCATTTTGGTAAAACCCGCCGGTTCCAAGTCTTGGCCCACAGCCTTGCGCCCTGGATCAGGCGCACAGGGCATCGCTTTGCTAAAAGATGTACCGCTGTGGTATGAAGTATGGCGTAAACTCAATGGTTTCCCTGCCGAATATTATCAGTCAAAAGAAGGCAAAACGGAAGAAATTCCCAAAATGAAAGCCCCCATAAAATCTTTAAAATGATGAAACCTACTGGGTTGATTGTTCTATTGATCATTTTTTTGCCTTTGCTGACGAATGCTCAGTCGCAGGTACTTGATTCAGCTTACTCCATTTTATCTCTAAGGACGTATCTGAGCGAAATAATTGCAGAAAATCCTTCTGCACGGAACGCCGATTTGTTGTCGTCGCAGGCAGCAGCGCAAATCCTCGGTACACGTGGGGCTTTTGATCCAAAATTGTACTCCGATTGGGAGCAAAAAAACTTTGGCGGATCCAATTACTATACCCTCAGCGAATCGGGAGTAAAAGTAAAAGCGCAGTGGGGGATGGAATTCAAAGCGGCTTATCAAATTGCCCGCGGCTCTTTTTTGGATCCTGCAACGGTGCTCGGCGGAGGAAGTCAATCCATTTTAGGATTTACACTCCCTTTGCTGAATGGATTAACCTTTGACGCCAATCGAGCAGGTTTGCGGCTGGCTTTGTTGGATCGCGACGGCTTAGTTGCCGAAAGACGGTTGCAACTCAATGATCTGTTGTACCAGTCAGGAATTGCTTACCTCAATTGGTCAGTTGCTTTCCAACAACTTCGGGTTACGGAACAAGCTTTGCAAGCCGCATTGATCCGATTCAAAAGCATCCGAGAAAGTTACTTTCAGGGGGATAAGCCAGGAGTGGATACCCTTGAAACCTACATTTTGTACCAAACCCGGGTGCTGGACATCAACGAAGCCCAATTGGCATTTCAAAATGCGGTGTTGGGTGTACAAGCTTTGCAATGGCGTGCAGGTCGATCTAGCATCAACGATTTTCAGTGGAATTATCGACCAGAAACCGTCTACCAAGCTGTCCCTTTGGCGGCTTTGCCTTTGGATTCTTTTGTCCAGCGTCTAGACTTGATCAACCCAGAATTGCGAAACCTGGTTATAAATTTACAACAATTACAGGTGGAAAAACGGCTGGCAGTGGAGCAATTTAAGCCGCGTTTGGATGTATCCTACAATCTACTAGGGCGGGGTTTTAATCCCAATGTACCAGAAGGGAGTAAACAGCCGCCAGGGATTTTTCAATCGCCTTTGCAGAATTACAAATGGGGGGTCAATTTTTCCTTCCCTTTGCTTTTGCGAAAAGAACGCGGCAAGGCGCAATTGGTGGACATCAAACAGCAAATGGTACAAAACAAGTTGTCACAAAAAAAGGTAGACATCGAGAATAAAGTCCGGAACTACTACAACCAATTGGAAAACGCCCGCAAACAAGTCGACTTATCTTCCTCTATTGTCAACAATACCAATGGATTGCTAAGGGCTGAGTTGCGCAAATTTGAATTAGGTGAGAGTTCCATTTTTTTGATCAATACGCGGGAGCAAAAGCTTTTTGAAACCCAGTTGAAACTGATCAAAACGCAGGGAGAATACGGTAAAAGCCTCCTGGCGGTTTACTGGGCTGCTGGGCGATTGTTTGGTGCGTTTTGAGCATTTTTTGTCGAACATTCTATTTTACTGCTAATTTTATGTGCTTTACTGATCAGCATAAAAATTGCACAAAATGGAACTGTCCTATATCATCAACGAACTAGGTGAAGATCGCGAAAATTATTTCAATGCCATCGCGCCTCCAATTATCCAGACCAGCAACTTCAAAGTAAACAAGGTTGACGAACTGCGCGGCTTGTTTGAAGATGAATACAGCGGATACCTCTACAGCCGCGGACTCAATCCCACCGTGGATATTTTACGCCAAAAATTAGCAGCCCTCGATGGCGCAGAGGACGCCCTGGTATTCAATAGTGGTTCCTCGGCGATTTTTGCTTCCGTTTTTTCCAATGTGCAAAGCGGTGACCACATCGTAAGTGTCGAAAAACCCTATACTTGGGCTTATCGGTTGTTTGAAAATATTTTGCCTCGATTCCAGGTGAGTACAACTTATGTAGATGGAACGCGTATTGAAAATTTTGCCGCCGCTATTCGTCCCAATACCAAGATCATCTATTTGGAAAGCCCAGGAAGCTGGAATTTTTCCTTGCAGGATTTGGCAGCGGTAGCCACTTTGGCCAATCAACATGGCATCATCACCATTTGTGATAACAGTTATTGTTCGCCGCTTTATCAACAGCCCATCGCGTTGGGTATTGACCTGGTGCTGCAAAGCGCCACCAAATACCTCGGCGGACATAGCGATGTGGTAGCCGGCGTCCTCAGCGGGAAACGCACCATGATGAAAAAAATCTTTGATAGCGAATACAACAATGTCGGCAGCGGCATACAACCTTTTAATGCTTGGTTGCTCATTCGAGGCTTGCGGACCTTACCAGCAAGATTGACGCAGATCACCGCTAGCACCCGCAAGGTGGTTGATTTTTTAAAAAGGCACCCCAAAATTGAGCGGGTTATTTTTCCATTTGACGAAACATTCCCGCAGTATGATTTAGCCAAAAAACAAATGACCGGCGCTTGCGGGCTATTGAGTTTTTATGTAAAAGCGGAATCCCGCCAGGCTATTGTCAATTTTACCGAAGGCCTGCAACACATCATGATGGCTGTGAGCTGGGGCGGACACGAAAGTTTGATTATACCAGGTTGCGCTAGTCTGAAAAACGAAGATTTTGACCCCAAAAACCCAGATCATCGGATAGTACGGTTATACATTGGCTTAGAGGACGCCGAGTATATCATTCAAGATTTATTACAAGCTTTGGAGATGATTGGGTGAAAAAAGAAAATTCCTTATCTTGTTCTAGTCCTACAAAAAGTAGGATCGAATTCAAAACACTTTTAAGTAGAGCACAATATTAAAGGATGGAAAAAGAGACCTTCAAAAACCATTGATTTAATGTTGTAAGTTACTCAACACCAAAACTCTAACACCATGTTTGAAGATCCAATTCTCGACGCACCCCTTGATTCCATTTCTGATCAAGATGTAGTCATGTCCAGCGAAATTAAAGGTTACCTCCATGAAACCGGCAAGTGGGGAAAATTCCTTGCGGTTGTTGGCTTTGTATTTACTGGTTTAGTTTGCTTAGGCGCGGTAACCTTTGGCTTATTTGCTGGTGTCTTGGGAAGTATGGTGCCAATGGCTACCGAAGCCTATGTAGGCCTGGTAGGCTTAGGAATAGCCTTCCTTTACTTGGGCGTTGCGCTATTGTACTTTTTTCCTTCTTGGTATTTGTACCGTTTTTCTACCAATATGATGGCAGCAGTTAGGAACGATAACGTTGAAAATTTTACAACCGGCTTTAAAAACTTAAAATCGCTGTATCGATTTTTTGGTATCATGATGCTGGTTATTTTCTGTTTGTATCCAGTTTTGTTGATTTGCTTATTCATCTTTGGGAAGTTCGCTTAACTAAATTAACATTAAAAGCTCTCTTTAAAGGGTTACAAAAGTAGCGAAATCAAGAAGGTCAATTTTTGTAACCCTTTTTTGTTTTTTCTGAACCCTTTCCTTAGGGGAGTTATTTTCTTTGATCTTTCTCAACGCATCTTCTATCTTTAGCGGTACAATTTGCATGACCGAGCATGACTACTGAGGATTATAAAATCATTGCTGATACACTTCCCAAATCGCCCGGAGTCTATCGGTTTATAGATGAGCGCGATGTCATCTTGTACGTAGGCAAGGCGAAGAACTTGCGCAATCGGGTGTCTTCTTATTTTGGGGAGCGCCGGGATCGCCTTTTTCGTACCCGCATCATGGTGAAAAATGCTGTCCGCATCGAGTTTACCATCGTTGATACGGAAACGGACGCTTTGCTGCTCGAAAGTGCCCTCATCAAGCAATACTTCCCTCGTTACAATGTAATGCTGAAGGACGACAAGTCCTATTCTTATATCTGCATCAAAAAAGAGCGTTTCCCCAGGGTAATCATCACCCGGAATGTGATTCGGGATGGATCCACTTATTTTGGGCCCTATACTTCTAAAGCACGCTTGCGCATCATCCTCGACCTGATCAAACAACTGTTCCCATTGCGGAATTGCACCCTCCACCTTTCGGAAGAAAACATCAAAGCTGGTAAATTCAAGGTCTGCCTGGAGTACCACATCAAAAACTGTATGGGGCCCTGCGAAATGCAGGAAGACGAGGAAAGCTACAATGCTAAAATTGAACAGATCAAAAACATCCTTCGGGGGCATTTTTCTGCGGTGATCCAGCATTTCAAAGGGCAGATGCAGCAATTTGCTCAGAATTTGGAGTTTGAGAAAGCCCAGTCCATCAAAACCCGACTGGAAGCATTTGAAGACTACCAAGCCAAGTCGACCATCGTGAGTCCAACCATCCGCGATGTTGATGTTTTTTCCATAGTCAAAGAAGAAAAAGAAGCATACATCAACTACCTGCGGGTGGTCAATGGGGCAATCATTCATACCCATACCCAAGAGTTGATTCTCAATTTAGAGGAAGAAGAAGAAAGTGATTTATTGTCCTACGTTATCCCTTTGATCCGCGAGCGTTTCAACAGCATTGCGCCTGAAATCATCGTGCCTTTTGAGGTGATTTTACCGGAAAAAGAACTGCAAATCACGATTCCAAAAATTGGCGATAAAAAGAAATTCCTAGACATTTAGCAAAAAAATGTGGAGTAATACCGGATCCAAAAGAAAAAACACGAGATTAGCAAAATCCGCAACCAAACTACTGACGAACGCATCCTTAGTCAACAGC
>JBBRGN010000108.1:0-14455 GCA_038240665.1 Chitinophagales bacterium
CGATCGGGTACAAATCTGGTTACCATTAATGCTGGCAGTAATGCTAGGATTAGGAATCCTCATTGGTGCCCGTTTTCAGACAGCTCCCCCGCAAATTAAGGCACTTTCCAAACCTTCTCAGGCCGATTACACCATGCGCCAGGGCAAAATTGAGGAGTTGCTTCGTTATATCGATGCCAAATACGTCGACAAAATAGATCGCGATAAACTTATTGAGGAAGCCATCAATAGCATTATCAATCAATTGGATCCACATTCTTCCTATATCCCTGCCTCTTTTTTACGCGATGTCAACGAACAATTGGAAGGGCGCTTCAAAGGCATTGGCGTTGAGTTTTTACTGATCCGCGACACGGTAGTGGTCGTCACCCCAATGTCTAGTGGCCCGGCTGCTGCTGCTGGCGTTTTAGCGGGAGATAAAATCATCAAAATTGGCGACACAGTGGTTGCTGGAAAAAAAATAACCACGGAAAGAATCATCAATTTAATGCGTGGAGAGACGGGCAGTAAAGTAAACATCACTGTTTTAAGGCCGGGAGAAAAAAAGATCCGCAATTTTAGCATCTCCCGTGAAGAAATACCGGTCAATAGCATTGATGCCGCCTATCCTTTAGACGACCGCATCGGGTACATTAAGATCAATAAATTTTCGGCTTCTACCAGCAAAGAATTCATTGAAGCCCTACAAAAGCTTTCGGAGAAAGACCACATCAAGGACTTGATCATCGACCTTAGACAAAATCCTGGCGGATACATGCAGATGGCTGCCGATATCCTGAGTCAACTGATTCCTGAAAAAGGAAAATTGTTGTTCTATACCGAAGGTAGGGCATCCAGTAAAAGCAAATATACCTCCACTGGTCGCGCTTATTTTCGACTAGATCAGATTGTAGTGCTCATTGATGAAGGTACGGCTTCGGCCAGCGAGATTTTAGCCGGTGCCTTACAAGATCAAGATCGCGGCGTAGTGATCGGTCGGCGTTCCTTTGGCAAAGGCTTGGTACAGGAACAATATGACCTAAGCGACGGATCGGCGCTCCGTCTTACCATGGCGCGGTATTATACCCCTTCTGGGCGCTCCATCCAAAAGTCTTACAAAGATCTAGATGCCTACGAAACTGACCTAGAACAACGGTATAAAAACGGCGAATTCCTCTCCGCCACAAAGATGAAAATCCAAGATTCTACCCGGTATTTTACCAGTCAAGGGCGGATTGTATACGGCGGTAGCGGCATTATACCCGATGTTTTTGTACCCTTTGATTCGATACAATACAATGCTTATTACTTGGAACTTCGCCGACAGATCCCCACTTTTTCGCTACAATATGTATTGGCGCATCAGGCTGAGTTAAAAAAATACAGCCTTGGAACATTTAAAACTTCGTTTCCAGCTGACGATGTCCTACTGACGCTTTTCAAAAATGCCGCGGAAAAAAATGGTGTTGCAAAAAAGGACAAAGAGTGGACTAAGATCAAAAATGAAATTGCCCAATACCTCAGAGCATCGCTGGCCAGTCAACTGTTTGGATCAGCAGCTTTTTTCAAGGTCAGCAATGACGATGATACTTCCGTACAGACGGCAATACGGATTCTGAAAAAAAAAACCAGCAATCCGCTTTCGGCATACCAATTAAAATAGGCGCCTACTCCCGAATAAA
Source organism: Chitinophagales bacterium (assembly GCA_038240665.1). Classification (GTDB taxonomy): domain Bacteria; phylum Bacteroidota; class Bacteroidia; order Chitinophagales; family Saprospiraceae; genus Haliscomenobacter. The sequence continues at coordinate 1,662 of JBBRGN010000108.1, forward strand.
TTCCAATTCTTCCTGATCTTCCAGAAGCTTTACCATCACCGAAAGCTCGTCAATGTTTTTGTCGGATTGGCGGTATTTAACCACGTAATCCACTTTTTGCAAAATTTCAGAGCTTATGCTGCCGAAATTAGATGGATAAGGCGATCCCTGTACATTGGCCGTAGCGGTGAGCAATGGCTCATTGACTACCCGAATCAATGCTTGACAAAACTCATCATGTGCGATTCTAATCGCCAATTGTCCAGAAGAAGCAACGGCATTGGAAGGCAATATGGGTGATTGATCAAAAACGATGGTAAGTGGTCGGGTATGAAATGCCAAGAGCGTTTCCAGGCGTGGATGAAGGTATCCAGCATAATTTCTTAGCATTTCAATAGAATTTACCACCAATTCAAAATTGGTAGCATCATTTTGGCGTTTAGCCTCTATTAATTGATCGATGATGATTGATGAATTGGGCATACAAGCCACACACCAAACAGTATCAGTAGGGATTAACACCAGCCCCCCGGAGAGAAGCGTTTTTTGCGCTCCTTCTAAATCGTATTGCAGTACCGCTGGTTTTTCATTTGTAAACATCATTTTCATCATCCACGGGATTTTTTAAAGGCATTTTGGCATTTACCGGTTAATTCCGATTTGTTTCCCTAATTAGTGATTGCAGGTAGTATATTCGATAAAAAATAGGGTCTGTCAAATTAACAGACGAATTTGGAGTTTTAGGGTAGCAGTTTTTTTTTCAACTGCTGTATTCATTCAACAGAAGCTAGGTAGTATATGATACATTCTTGGTTCAAAAAAGCCCGCGCAGGGGCGAAAGTCCTGAAAACGCATTCGAGCAAACGATTATTGTTTGTATCGTACTGGATTTTGTTCTTCATGGCAACTGCTCTTCAGTTACACGCCAACCATATTGTAGGTGGCCAAATTACTTACCGTTGTGTTGGGTATGTAAAAAACGACCCGACAACCAATGCTCGTGCTTACAAGATTACCCTTAAAGTCTACCGCGACTGTGCCCGTGGAAATCCTGGATTTGACTCTCAAAGTAATCAGCCCACAGCATCCGTTACAATATATGGTGGCACTACAATCCAGAGCTTTCTGCTTGACCAGCCAGACACGGTGGGGATCCGGGCAACTTCAGGTTCTTGCTTAGTAGCGCCTCCCAACATTTGCTTGCAAGAAGCTACTTATACGTTTGATGCCAACTTAGACATCATCAACAAAAGCTACTTTGTCAGCTATCAACGCTGTTGCCGAAACAACACCATCACGAATTTGATTAGGCCAGAATTGGTTGGCGCGACTTTTACAGTTGAAATAACCCCTGAAGCGCAGCTGGGTTGCAATTCAAGCCCAGTATTCAAAAACTTCCCACCTTCCATTTTGTGTGCTGGCATCCCTTTTTCAATTGACCAAGCCGGTACCGATGCGGATGCGGATTCTCTAGCTTATGCTTTTTGTACTCCCTATACAGGTGGTGGATCAGTCAACGGTATCTGTGCAACCTGTACTTCACCCGACCCAGATCTTCCGCCTCCTTACAATGTTGTCCCTTTCAAAGGTACTTTTACCCAAAATTTTCCGCTTGGGCAAAATGCCAACTTCAAGATTGACCCCAAAACAGGCATCATCAGCGGTATACCGCAATTACAAGGACAATATGTGGTGGGGTTCTGCATCAGCGAGTACCGGAATGGCAAACTGCTTTCGGTTGTCCGGCGTGATTTTCAATTCAATGTAGGTAGTTGTCAAAAAACATTAGACGCGCGCATCAAAACCGATAGCATTGCCGCGGATGGTTCTTTTTTTGTAAAATCTTGTACCAGCACAATCATTGATTTGGTCAATACCAGCCTAGGCAACGATCAAATTAAAACGTTTAAATGGGAGTTCAACATCAATGGAGCTACCCAAATTTTTAGCACCAAAGACATCAAGGTGGACTTTGCCCAGCCCGGCAATTACACGGGTCAATTGATTCTCAATCCTGGCACCATATGTACCGATACTGCAGCTCTCACCATCCGTATTTCGCCTACTTTGAAAGCTAGGTTTTCCGCGGTTTATGACAGTTGTGCAACGGGTGCCATACAGTTTAAAGATCTATCCAGCTCCCAAGGCGGTACCCTGAGCCGTTGGAGTTGGACTTTTGGCGACGCAGCCCTATCTACGCAAGCAAGCCCTAGCCATCAGTATAACCTAGCTGGAAATTACAAAGCCAAATTGCAAGTAGCCGATGTATTGGGATGTACCGATACTTTTGCACGGCAAATCAACTACTTCCCCATACCGGTACTTCTTGACATCAAGCCCAGTATTACCCAGGGATGTACGCCTTTAGCAGTGAATTTCGCCGCACCTTTTGCCGCAGTTTATGGCAGCCCTCCCTATAAATTGAGTTGGAATTTTGGGGACGGTACAAGTGGGAGCATTCTAAACCCTTCGCATACCTACGTGCGTGCCGGAAGTTTCACCCCAAGCCTTAGCCTTACCGCACCCAATGGCTGTTCGCGTGTAGCAGTAGGAGCTACACCAATTGTGGTATCAGGCTCGCCGCAAGCCAAATTCATTTATGCCCCACAAACCATCACGAGTCAAAAACCCGAAGTTACCTTTACCGATCAGTCGGTAGATGCGCAAAAATGGAGCTGGAATTTTGGTGGTACCGGAACATCAACCGATCAGAACCCATTGTATACCTTTCCTCAAGTCGGAAAAATCAAGATCAAACTACAGGTGACCAATGCCGTTGGTTGCATTGATACGATCACCCAGGAAATCAACATCCAATCCATCGTAGCTTTTTATATTCCCAACGTTTTTTCGCCAAATGACGACAATATCAATGATGAATTCCGCGGTTTAGGGCCAATTTTGGGAATAAGTAATTTTAAAATGGCAATTTACGATCGCTGGGGCAACCTGATTTATTTAACCGAAAACAGCACGGCCTCTTGGAATGGCAAACAAGGCAATAGTGGCAGTGACGCCGTGGAAGGTGTTTACTTGTACAAAATATCGTTTATTAAACAGGATGGCCAGTCGGAGTTTTTGCAAGGTACGGTAACCCTGGTTCGTTAAGCCCTAGCTCAACAACCAACTAAAAAAAAGAATTACCGATCCTTGAAGTCTGTTTTTGCTGCCAAAAATTGTTGCTATGAGAAGACTTTGGATGTTCTTTTTTCTTTTGACACCTTTTATTGTTCAAGCACGTCACATCATTGGCGGCTCGATTACCTATCGATTTTTGGGTAATGGTGACTATGAATTCACCTTAAAAATTTATCGGGATTGCAACAGTGCGGGTGGTGCATTGCTTGATCCTTTGGCATCAATTGGTATTTACCAATGTCCACAAGGAGGCTGTGTAAACCTTACCCAAGCCAATGTTTTTGCGCAACTAAGGGTACCTTTGAATTCGCGGCGCAATGTAGCCCAACCCAATTACCCTTGTTTGATTCCGCCTGATGTATGTGTAGAGGAAGGCGTCTACGTCTTTAAATTAAGTTCATACGGCATTAAATTACCCATTTCCAATTCCAGCTATCACATTTCTTATCAACGCTGCTGCCGAAACCGCACCATTTCGAATCTGGTCAACCCCTTGTCTTTTGGAGCGACTTACACGGTTGAAATCACCCCTGAAGCACAACGTTTAGGCAACAATAGCCCCGCATTTAATAATTTCCCTCCTACGGTAATCTGTGCAGACGCCCCGCTGAATTATGACAACCACGCGGAAGATTCGGACGGCGATATATTACAATATGAGCTTTGTGCGCCACTGGATGGCGGAGGTGGAATTACTGAAGGGTTGGTTTTTTCTTGTTTGGGTGCCTCCCCTACCCCAGCTTGTCCGCCGCCGTACAACAGAGTACCCTTTCTAGCTCCGCTCTACAGTGCTACTTCTCCCTTACCTGGAGATCCTCTATTTTCTATTAACGCCAATACTGGTTTGATTACCGGCAAACCCAATCTTATCGGTCAATTTGTGGTGGGCGTATGTGTATCTGAATTCCGTAACGGGGTGTTATTGAGCAGGGTTTTTCGAGACTTTCAGTTCAATGTTGCCAGTTGTGACCCCAAATTAGTAGCCGATATTAAAGAAGATGTAAAACTTGCTGACCGCAATTACGAGATCAATGCTTGTGGCCGTACGGAAATCAAATTCATCAACGAGAGCTTTCCTCGTTCTTTTATTTCCATCTTCAAATGGGAATTTGGCATCAAGGGAAAAAAACAAGTATTTACCGACTGGGAACCAACCATTACTTTCCCGGGTATTGGCAAATACAAAGGGCAGTTGTTGCTTAACCCCGGTACTGAATGTGGCGATACGGCTGATATTACCGTTAATATTTATCCTGACCTTAAAGCTGATTTTACTTATCAATACGATACTTGCGTAGCTGGTCCCGTAGTATTTACTGACAAATCAGTTTCTGGAGGCAAGTACATCACCAATTGGAAATGGGATTTTGGCGATAAAAAAATCGGCACAGTTCAAAATCCCACCCATATCTATCAATCTCCAGGAAAAATCCCAGTAACCTTAACCGTGAGAGACACCAACCGCTGTATTGAATCCGTAACCAAGCCAATCAGCTATTTTCCCGTACCTGCTTTGATTGTGATTGCCCCGTCTACTTTTGATGGCTGTGTACCGGATGACGTAACGTTTAAAAACTTGTCATTCCCGATTGACAGTACGTACAAAATCAATTGGAATTTTGGAGACGGTGGTCGCAGTAAAGCCATTAGCCCTACCCACCGCTATACCACTCCAGGGCTATTTACCGTCACGGTAGACATTACTTCGCCCATAGGCTGTACAACGGATACTGTTTTCAATGGTCTGATTCGCATGAAGCCGACTCCTATTGCCGGTTTTACCTTTACCCCCGAAAAGCCTTCTACGATAGAGCCAAAAGTCACCTTTTTAGATCAATCGGTCGATGCTGCTCGGCTTTTTTGGCGTTTTAGCAGTGGTCAGACTTTTCAGGATCGTACGTTTTCGTATATTTTTCAAGATACAGGTAGGATTAAAGTCGAACAATTGGTCATCAACAATGTAGGTTGCCGCGATAGTATTTTTAAAATTATTGACATCGTTCCGGAAATACGGTATTTTTTACCCAATGCTTTCACTCCCAATGCCGACTCTATGAATGACGAGTTCCGTGGCGTAGGCATCATGGACGGGGCAAAAAGTTTTAATATGGGCATTTGGAACCGCTGGGGGGAACTGGTTTTTCAAACCAAAAATCCTTATGAAGGCTGGAACGGGCGTAAATTTAATGCTGGACAAGATTCGCCCAACGGCGTCTACGTCGTCCTCGTCAATTTCCTTGGCCCGCGAGGTGACCCTACTGAACTCAAGGGATTTGTGACCCTACTGCGTTAAGCAAATCGACCAAAAAACAAGTCGACCGCTGCGCAGACGCTATTCTTGAATCATTCGTGAATTTTAAATACAGTTTTTTGTTTTTACCGAATAAAAAATTACCTTTGCACGGCTATTTAGGAATGGTGTACATATTAAATTTTCCCAACAATGGATGCGATTAAATTCGTTCATGATCAAATGACCCCGGCTCGGGACCTTCCCACATTTCGTCCGGGTGACAATATCGTGGTTAACTATAAGATTGTCGAAGGTGATAAGGAGCGTATTCAGGCTTTTCGCGGGGATGTGATCCAAATCAATGGTGATGGCTCTACCAAGACCTTCACCGTAAGAAAAATATCTAATGGTGTAGGAGTGGAACGTATCTTCCCTTTTGCTTCACCTGGTATCGTAACAATCGAAGTAACCAAGCGCGGTAAAGTACGTCGGGCTAAGCTGTTCTACTTGCGCGAACTCGTAGGTAAGAAAGCCCGTATCAAAGAGCGTAAAATCCAGAAAGGCGTAACTGTCGCAAAAGGATAACAAGTAATTAGACAGTATTAATTGATATTGTCCATTGCTTAGCTTTTTTGAAGTCATAAAAAATGGTCTGGTGAGGGGTTTCCCTTGCCAGACCATTTTTTATTGGCCTTGGTGTCTTTTTTTAAACAACCTGAGTTCTGAATTATTCCTACTGATAATCAAATAGATGCAATTTTTATAAGTAGGCTATCAGCAATTTCAGCTTTAAGACATGGACGTATTTTAAACCATCAACAAGGTCATTGTAGCTAATCGGTAGATCCCTCAGCATCCCAATCGATAAAGGGAAAAGCAGCCTGCTAAATTTCAAGATCGTGCTTTTTTTCTGACCACAAGTAAAATATAATTCTTCCCGAAGCTGCTCCTCTGCCCAGCGGGCAGGTATCTTTGTAGAAAAAAATCCGATTGTGTTTGTGGCGGCCCTTAGGGCGGCTATCTTATTACGCGCTTTTAAATAGCCGCCCTAGAGGCAGCTGCGTGATTTATGCCATTTTTCCTACAAAGATGGCTGCCCTAAGGGCTGCAAGAAAGGGAATGTAGTGCGTTATTTGAGAATAGTTTTTTTTAATTTTCAATATTTTACAATTACTTTAGAACTCCCAATCCCTGAAGGGGAGAACTTTTTCGGTAAGCATACTACCGTGCTTTTGGTCAGAAACAAGCACCGCGAAAAGCATTAGCACCCTGTTCTGCTCATCAGGGGGTCGGAGGTTCTGATTTAATGCGTAAGTAACTATAAGTCAATGATGAATACTTTTAATTTGTAGCAAATCGAAACCCTTGGAAAATGTTAATATTCAAATCTAGTCCCAAACCGATTTTAAAAGGGTACATCTTAAACCGGAAATTGCTGGGTTAAAATAGAAAGGGGTTACAGCAAACAATGATGTTGCTATAACCCCTTTCTTGCTCAGAAACGAGTATTAATATTGTATCTTCAAGAGCTTCAACACCCCTTGTGTAGATGCATTTTGTAAACGCAACAAATACCATCCGGGCGTAATGTCCGCAATCTCCATCCGTACTTGGTTCTCGCCTTCCGTCATTTGTAGCGGAATCCGCTTCACCAAAGCGCCGGTGGCATGATAGAGTAACAACTCCGCGGCAGCACCATGCTCGGCAATCTGCCAGTTGAACGAAACCAATACCTCACTCACCGCAGGGTTTGGCGCAGCTTTTAGTTCAACTTCACCCGTCAAGAATGGCTTAGTCGTTACCGCAACGATGGGAGTAGCAGCAGCTTGAATTTCTTCGCCGCCGTTTACAGCGTTGGCAACGGTAATGCGAATAAAATTAGAAGACAGTGCAAAGCAGTTGTCAGCCAAAGCACCTAGTTCTGCACTTTGTCCAACCTGCGCGGTCAGCTTACCCGTATACGACAAGCCCCAAACCCGGTAACTCCCTACTGGTACTTTTTCAAAATCAAAACTGTCGATTGCTACAATGTATTTAATCGTGTTTTGATTGTCGGTAATCAAGTAATTGTAAGGAATGTTTTTAGAAGAATTGGGATGTACAAAGCGTACAAAATCTGCTTTATTATCTCCTTTTACCGTATTTACTGAAGTTTGGCCGCTCCGCGTGGCAACGGTTCCGCCTTTGGCCGCCTCTGCGACTACGGTAATGTAGTTGGCCGAAAGATCAAAACATTCCGTACTTAAAGCACTGGTAAAAATATTTGCTCCAAACTGAGCAGTGTATTCTCCGTTGAACGAAATACCCCAAATACGGTATGCACCAGGTGCCGAACGGCCGAAATCGATTAATGCGCTTTGCACATCAGGGAATAGAATCCGATTTTGAGCATCCGTAATCAAAATTCGATATGCTGCGCTGATGGTCTGTTCTGGAGAAAAGACCGTTACCACATCTGAGATGGTGTCGCCAGGGCAGGTATAGAAAATGCTATCCCCTTCAGGAGTAGAAAGTCTACCACCGTCAACAATTGTACCCCGCTCTACTCGAATGCTATTGTCAGCTACATCAAAACAGTTGGTAGCTAAGCTATCTGCAGGAAATACCTTGCCCACTTCGGCACGAAGACGACCAGTATAAGAAACTCCAGTGATGATGTACCTTCCTTCTGGTTGAGGGCCAAAATCAATTTTACTGTTCCGTGAAATTTGAACAACGATCCCGTTGACATCGGTCAAGATGTAGGCAAATCCAGCCTTAGATTTCGAGGTCGTTTTTAACTCAAGTTTGGTTTCTCCACGGCGCAGACAATATTTCAATTCGGTTTCACCAGCTAGCGTTGAGATCTTTCCCCCATCTGGTACATCACGTAAAATGGTGATAAAGTTATCCGAGAGGTTCCAGCATCCATCAGAAGCCGTTGCGTTGGTGATCGTTTGACCTGACGATAAACGGAAATTGCCCGAAAATGAAACGCCCCAAACCCGCAATTCTTTGAAACCTACATTTTCAAAACTCTGTCGGATCCCGTTGATGATGCTCAACACCTGATTAGAGGTATTGGTGATCACATAGCGGTAGCCGGCTTCTGCTGATAAAGAGGTATTGAAAAATGCAATGATGTCATCTTTGCCATCGCCTGGGCAAACGTAAACCGAATCGCCCGGAAACTCGGTAAATACTTTTGCGCCATCAATCGAAGTGCGGCTAACCACAACAAAATTATCGGTTAACGAAAAACAGTCGGAAGAAAGAATCCGATCTTTAATCGAAGCGCCATTTGCTAGGTTAAGCACTCCAGTATAGACCAATCCATATATGCGGATGTTGTTGCGTCCTGGAATTTTATCGAGGTTGATTTTATTGGTATCCTGAGCAGCAAACAGCAATTCATCTTTTTCGGAAGTGACCAAAAACGCCTTGCGGTTAGGTGTTGCTCCAACCAGATTCAAGGTCACGACATCGGCAACGCCATCGCCAGAACAAAAACTTGCTGGTAGTGTAGAAGATTGAATCGAACCGGCGCGGGGAACAAAGTTAATGACGTCCACAAAATTTGAAGTCAGGGCAAAACAAGAGCTAGACAAAGCAGCAACGAAAGCGGAACTTCCCGCAGTATTAGGAAGCAATTCTCCGTTGAATACCAATCCCCAGATGCGGTATCGCCCGGGAGCAATGGTATCAAAGTCAAAAACAGGGTTTTGAACGATACGGCGAATCACATTATTGGTATCCGTCAAAACGTACCCTATTTGCCCTTGATCCGATCCTTTAATCAGCAGAAATAAATTATCCGGACGGCCATTTTTAGGACAAGTGATGACTTGTGTCCCGATGTTTTCAGCAGAAATTTGTCCGCCTTTAGGGATTTGACGCTGGATGGTAATGAAATTTTGCGACAAAACCCAGCAATCATCCGATAGCTTATCCAGGGCGGCATTTTGCCCCACTTTGGCCAATAATTGACCGCCATAAGCCAAACTCCAAACGCGAAAATTACCCGATGGGAAACTTCTAAAACTAAAAGTATCCGCTGGTGTAATGGCTATAATTTTATTCGTTGTATCCGTTACTAAGTAAACAAAGGCAGTACCCACGCCCAATCCGCGCAAGAACCGCACTGTTCCTGATTCGCCAGGGCACTGCGTCAATCTTACTCCGCCGGTGCTTACACGCACCAACCCACCTTGGAATGGTACTCTTAACAAAGTACCAAAATTAGTTGACAAGCTGTAACAAGCCGAAGATAAAACACTTGTTGTTACGTTTCCTCCAGTTGTAAGGTTCAGCGAGCCAGTATAGGACAAACCCCAAATGCGGATTGTATCTTCATTGATCGTTTCAAAGTTAAAAGTTGAAGCCGTTGAAGAACCCAACACGCGGTTGCGGGCATCGGTAAACACGTAAGTAAATGGGCCTGCTGCTGCGCCTTGGCTTTGATAAGTCACCACATCCGGTAATCCCGTATTGCAGACAATTTTGGTGCTTTGGTTGTTGTCAAAATTGATCGTCCCTCCCTTCACCTGCTCTTCAATGATCGTCAAAAAGCTATCTGACAAATCATAGCAAGCATCGGACAAAGCTTTATTCCCAACGATATCACCAGCTTTAGCCGTAAGATTACCAGAAAAAGAGAGTCCCCAGATGCGATAAATACCAGGAGCTGCTACGTTAAAATCCGCGCTGTTACCAATCAAAATCAACAAAATTCGGTTTTGTGCATCCGTAAGCAGGTAACGATAAGCAGATTTTGTAGTTCCTGTATTGCGGAATGAAAGCACATCAGGGACGGCATCAATACATACCAAACGCTGAGTTTCTCCTGTACTAAAGGTAAGCGCTCCTCCATCAACCTCATTAAGAGAAAGCGTAATAAAGTTGTCAGAAAGATCAAAACACTCGCTTGAGAGGGCTGAAGTGTTGATGATGTTACCAGCTATTGCAGTAAGATTACCGGAGTACGATAAGCCCCAGATCCGTATACGGGCTGGAAAACTACGCGCTGGGCGGAAAGTTGTTCCGTTGATGTTGGTTATGATTCGATTAAACGTATCGGTCACCACTAAGTTGTAATTGGTATTGACAGCGCCAGTCACTTGAATATTAATGCTTTCAGGCGCATTTTGACCAAAACAGATCAGGGGAGAAACCCCTGCTGGCAAGCGAATGACGCCACCCTGTACGGTCTTTTTAGTTACAGTAACGAAATTATCCGATAGCTCCCAGCACTGAGAAGACAAGCTCGTATTGGTAGCTAGATCGCCGACCTTGGCTTGAAGATTACCACTGTAAGCCAATCCCCAGATCCGGAAATTGCCTTCCAAAGCAGCTGGTAGCAACACCTGATTTTTTGCAGAAAGAGCTATGATGGTATTGCTGGTATTGGTAAGCAGATAGATGTAGTTCTGTTGGAGAATCGAGGAATTCGTCATCGTCAGCATGGTGTCAGCTGCAACCGGTTGACAGAGCTTGATTTCCTGACGATTGCCGCTGAGTCGAACTTGGCCACCATTGACCCGTACTTTGGTCAGCGTGATGAAGTTGGAAGAAAGTTCAAAACACTGATCTGAAAAACGAGTACTGCTGATGTTGGCACCCGAAGGGAATGCCAAACGCCCTGTATAGCTTAATCCATAAATCCGATATTCTCCAGCTTCATTGGCATCTAAGTTGAATGCGCCATCTTGAGAAATGGTTAGCACATTGTTCTGGCGGTCAGCCAGTAAATAAATATAATTTTCGCCGTTTCCGCCAGTTGTAGTTACTTTTTGGGCACTAGGCGCGGTGTTTCCAAAACAAAGCAATCGAGAAGTGGTACCATCAGCAAAGTTGACCTTACCGCCGAATGGTGATTTTTTGGTTACTGTCACACTACGCGTAGTGATTAAGAAGCAACTATCCGCCAACACGGCTTGAAAAAGGTTGTCCCCTGTTTTAGCACGTAGTCCGCCATAATAAGCAAATCCCCATACTTTATTGGTAATTCCAGTTAGACCTCCAAAATTGATTACTCCGGTAGAAGAAAATGCAAGGATGGTATTGTCAGCATTGGTTACCACGAAAGCATAACTACCGCCTACGGCTCCCGAGCTTCGGAATGTTCGCAAAAGTGCATTGGGTTCATTCAAACAGACCACTGTGCTGGTATCGCCATTCGCCAATGAGATTCTCCCTGCATTCAGGGGTAGGATATTGACCGTAATAAAATTCTTAGAAAGGTCAAAACACTCATCAGATAAGGTTACAGTTGACAGTACTTGGTTGACTGGAAGCTTGAGCGTTCCGGTATAAGAAATTCCCCAAACTCGATACTCCCCGGCTTGAAGATCTCCAAAACCTACATTATTTCCGTTAATACCTCGAATTATGCGGTTGTTGATGTCGGTCAACACAAAAGCATACAGCGCGCGTGAAGTAGTCTGGCTACGCAAATCAGCTCTACCGCCCGTGGGGTCATTGCTACAAGTTCTATACAAGGTACCGCCAGTAGCAAGGCTGACCGTTCCGCCGCTGGCTCTTGTTTTGACAATTTCTACAAAATTGCTTGAAAGCTCAAAACACCCGGTACCGGAAATACCAGTCGTCAGCGGCTGCCCTATTTTAGCAATGAGATCGCCACCATAAGTATAGCCCCAGATACGATTTACCCCCTCTGGTGATTTTTCGAAATCAAAAGTAGAGCCTTCCAACAATTGGACAATCACATTGCGCTCATCGGTAAGTACATAATGATAATTGGAACTCCGGCTGGTTGTTTTTACGGACACGACGTCTGGTTTGCCATCGTCGGGGCAGAGGTATTTGGTGGTGCTGCCGTCATTAAACTGTACCGTACCGCCTTCGGGAATGATGTGATTAACCGTCACAAAGTTGCCCGTCAAACCATAGCAATAGCTCGCTAGGGTGTCCTTGACGGCGTTCATACCCGGCTTAGCAAAAAGAATACCTTTGTAGTATACGGCTAAAACCCGATAATCTCCCGGCGCATAACGTTCAAAATCAATTTTAAGATCCAGAGTTACCTCGAGGATGTTGTATTTTTCATCGGTTACCAAAAGGGCAAATGGGATGTAAAAAAGCCCTGTGCGAAAATTGAGAACATCAGGTTTTTTGTCGCCAGCACAAGTGTACACCTGTGTTCGGCCATTTGAGAGGTTGATGGAAGTGCCATCCCCGCAATTGCCAGGTTGCGCGTATCCTTTGTGTAAAATAAGGAAACAGACCGCAAAGGCGAGAAAACGTAGTACTTGGTTCATAGGATATGATACGTTTAAAAGTAAAATATAAAAAAATTAAACTTAGAATTCGTTACCAAATCATTTCAAAGCTTCAGCTTGAAAGCTCAATCAAAGCGATGTTAAATTAAAAATGCAAAAACTGAAAAACTGCCGTGCAAGTGCTTATAGGCGACGTTAATTGGAAGCTAAGACTCCAGATATTGTCC
>JBBRGN010000109.1:0-14425 GCA_038240665.1 Chitinophagales bacterium
CCAGAAATCAAATTAACATGCCCATCACGGAGTTCATTCATCATGCGGAATAAAACCCGAAAAAGAGAATCTTGCCCCATACCAGTCTGTACTTGTGGTTTGTAGCGCCGGTAGACATCGTCCCAATCGATTTTTTTGTAGTCAAAAAAAGCGTACTTCTCGTTGGCTGTTTTCCAGAGAAATTCAAAATTGGCTTGGGGGTCGTCGGTTTTTATTTTTTCTGAAAACACTACATCTTCGCAGGATGGGAAACCAAAAAAAATCAAGCTTATCAGTAAGAAGTATTTTTTCATGGAGTAAAGGTTAATGAAGATTCAAATCAATTCATTCGAATAGAATAGCCTACCGACAGCAGGTGATGGCCAATTTCTAAACGGTTGAATACGTTTCCTGTCCGCTGGGCATCCCATTGATAGGAGATTTTGAAAATATTGCCATTGAATAAATAGTAGGAAAGATCGTTTCGCCACTGAAATCGGTAGCCTCCCAGTTTAAAATCATTGCGCTCTAAGAAATTGGTTTTGCCATTGGTGAAATCATCGATATAGGCGTATTTAGGTCGCCAGGCGGTGTGGACCAAGGGCAAACTCACTTGCGAGCTCAGTTTTATTAAGCGTATTCCTGGTTTAGTGGGAAAAATCCACAGCAACTTACGTCCTTTTTGTTCGCGAGCCATCCGCCAATTAAATTTCAAAGCACCAGATAAAGTATTTAACGCCTCTAAAGCGGTAGAAGCATTATTAAAGTTGGGGGTTTCACGTATGTTAACCCAGCCGTTGAATTGTAACCCTCCTCGAAGGTCAAAAGCTTGATCTTTTTTTTGCCAAAAACGGTACAATCCCTGGGTATTGTAATAGATCGCATAAGCAGTGGCTTGGGTGGTAAAAAGGCTTTTTTCGGAAAGAGTCCCTACCAAACCGCCGCCGCCAACCGCAACATCCCAGCGTGATCGGTCAAAGGCCAACTCGCCCATCCCTCCATACATAACGCCACGATAGGTTAAAGGGGATACTCCAAAGTCACGAAACTTGCTGTAAGATCCTGTTCCTGAAATATTTAAATAGGTTCCAAAACGAAGGTCTTTGCTCGTGTTAACTTGTGCATTTAAGATTAAGGGGCCGCTTAAAAAAAATAAAACCCACAGCGACAGCCATAACTGATTTGTGAAACGTAAGCAGTGGAAAATCGAATTCATAGCAATAGCGTTGAAAAAATTAATATTTTTGGCTCAATTTCAAGAAACCCTTGAAAGAAATATAAAAGTAAATAGATTCATTTCTAAAAAGGAACATTTATGCGTCAAGAAACCGACCAATTTGTTATTCGTCCCATCGCTGCTGCTGATAATCAGCAAATGGCCGTCATCATCCGGCAAGTAATGACCGAATATGGCGCCATAGGTCCAGGTTTTTCGATCAATGATCCCGAAGTGGATGCCATTACCGACAACTATCAGGATCCATCCGGTGCTTATTGGGTGATCATGGAGGGCGATAAGGTATTGGGCGGCGGCGGTATTGGCCCGTTGGTGGGTGGCGATCCTAAGGTCTGTGAGTTAAAAAAAATGTACTTTTTACCTGATTTGCGGGGCAAAGGCTTGGGGATAAAAATGTTGAACACTTTATTGGAAGAAGCCCGGCGTTTGGGTTATTCCATCTGTTATCTTGAAACACTAAACCGGATGACGGAAGCGGCAAAATTGTACCAAAAAATGGGTTTTCAGCGTATCTCTGGTCCGATGGGGAATACGGGCCACAATAGTTGTGACTCGTATTATGCTATTGATTTATAATCTTTTATGGCCTGAATAAGCGCATCTATTTCTTCCCGAGTGTTGTAATAATGGGGCGATACCCGCAAAGCACCCATGACGCCTTTTTTATCAAAATCAATCACCGCACCTACTCGCGTAGCTGCCGAAGTGTGGATACCCTTTTCCCGCAAAGCCATTTTTAATTGATAGGAATCGGTATGGGCAAGTTCGAAGGTAACGATGCCGGCTAATTGTTCGCCTTCATCGAGTACGCGCCCACCTTCTATTTTTTGCAATTTCTGCCGGGTATAGCTTGCCAATTCAACAACGCGTTTTTGAATGGTTTCCAGCCCAATTTCTAAGGCATAAGCAATGGCGGCGTTACCACCCATAATCAAGGCATAAGGAAACTCCCAGTCTTCAAATCGCCGGGCGCCGGGATAAAGCTGGTATTCGGTAGCAGTAATCCAATCTGCTCCACGCATGTCCAACAACAAAGGGGCCAAACCAGCGGATAAAGCGCGGTCAGATACATACAAAAAGCCCAAACCGCGGGGGCCGCGGAGAAACTTTCGGTAGGTAGCGCTCAAAAAATCGCATTGAATGGCGGTTACATCCAGTGGCATTTGTCCGGCTGATTGACAAGCATCGACCAAATACCAAATGCCAAATTCTCGGCACAATTTACCGATGGCTTCAATGGGTTGGATCAAGCCAGAATTGCTAGGTACATGGGTAACGGATACTAGTTTTGGACGAAGTTTTTGCATTTGTTCTGCAGCGCCGACCAGATCAATTTGCGCTCCATGTTGCGGCATCCGGAAGATGCGTATGCCAAAACGTTTTTCCAAAGAGATAAAAGCGATCTGATTAGACGCATAATCATTGTCGGTGGTAAGAATAACATCGCCAGCAACAAAAGGAATGGATGACAAAGCGCGGGCGTAGGCATCGGTAGCATTGGCAGCGATGGCCAGGTTGTGCGGAGCAGCATTCAGCAAGGTCGCCAAAAGCTGGTAACCTTGCTGGATCTGTGCGCTCGATTTTTCAGCAGCCTCATAACCACCAATTGCGGCTTCGAAATGGAGGTATTGCACGATTGCATTCACTACGGGTTGCGGCATGATCGCTGCTCCGGCATTGTTGAGGTGAATAACACTTTGCGTGGCCGGCGTATCAAGCCGCCATTGGGTTAAAAGCTGCTGTTCTGACATGTAATTAGCGATTGGCGTATTGCGTTTCGTAGTATTTTTGATAAGCCCCGGTGGTCACCCTTTCTAACCATGCTGTATTATCGAGGTACCATTGCGCGGTGCGCCGGAATCCTTCTTCAGCAGTAATGGAGGGTTTCCAATGCAGCTCATTTTCCAATTTGCTGGCATCGATGGCATAACGCCGATCGTGTCCTGGGCGATCTTTAACAAACGTAATCAACTTACGAGAAGTACCATCTGGCCGACCCATGAGTCCATCAATGATGTCGCACAATTGATGTACCAAATCGATGTTTTTCCACTCATTGTTGCCGCCGATGTTGTAGGTCTCGCCATTGCGCCCTTCATGGTAGATGAGATCGATCGCCGAAGCATGATCTTCCACCCACAGCCAATCGCGGGTGTACAAGCCGTCCCCATAAACCGGTAGTGGTTTCTGTTGCTTGATGTTGTTGATCATCAAGGGAATCAGTTTTTCTGGAAACTGATAAGGGCCGTAATTGTTGGAGCAGTTGGATATTACGATGGGCAAGTCGAAGGTATGATGGTAAGCACGTACCAGCATATCTGAACTGGCCTTGGAAGCCGAATAAGGTGAACGAGGATCATAAGACGTGGTTTCGGTAAAAAAACCGGTTTCTCCCAGTGATCCGTAAACTTCATCAGTAGAGATGTGGTAAAACCGTTTTTTTTCAAACTGCCCTTTCCATGCTGTACGCGCTGCATTCAGTAGTGTAACCGTTCCCACAATATTGGTCTCGATAAAAGCAAGTGGATTAACGATGGAGCGGTCAACGTGCGATTCGGCAGCAAGGTGGATAACGCCATCAAAATCGTATTCCGCAAAAAGGCCTTCCAAAAAGTTGGTGTCGAGAATATTGCCCCGTTTGAACACATAATTGTCTGCGGCACTGATATCAAGCAGGTTCTCCAGGTTCCCGGCGTAGGTCAGCAGATCCAAATTGACGATTTGGTAGTGCGGGTAGTTTTTAACCATTCTTTTTACCAGGTGGGTGCCAATAAAACCTGCACCACCGGTGATCAAAATCGTTTTTTCAAATGCCATGGGTTATTGATTTTTGTGTCTGCATAAATTATTCCTATGCTGGACTAACCACTGTTTTGAAGTATTCATAGGTTCTTTTCAATCCTTCGGCACGCGGCACTTTTGGTTCCCAGCGGAGGATTTCTCTCGCCCGGGTGATGTCGGGTTGACGCACTTTTGGGTCATCCACAGGCAGGTCTTTGTAAATGATGTGCGCCTTGGGGTTGCCTACCAATGCCAAGATTTCATCCGCAAACATTTTGATGGTAATCTCATCCGGGTTACCCACGTTTACGGGTTGATGATAATCGCTCAACAACAAACGATAAATCCCTTCTACCAAGTCGTCGACATAACAAAAAGAACGGGTCTGCGATCCATCGCCAAAAACGGTCAACCCTTCGCCCCGAATGGCCTGGGAAAAAAATGCTGGCAATACCCGACCATCTTCAACCCGCATTCGCGGACCATAAGTGTTGAAAATGCGGATGATGCGGGTATCAATTCCATGAAAAGTATGGTATCCCATGGTAATGGCTTCCAAAAACCGTTTGGCTTCGTCGTACACCCCACGCGGGCCGATGGGGTTTACATTGCCCCAATAATCTTCTTGCTGGGGGTGGATCAATGGATCGCCGTATACTTCTGAAGTAGAAGCCACTAGGATACGTGCTTTTTTCTCTCGCGCCAAACCGAGCAAATTGTAAGTGCCAATGGAACCTACTTTCAGGGTTTGGATGGGCATTTTTAAGTAATCAATCGGGCTAGCGGGCGAAGCAAAGTGCAGGATGTAATCCAATTCGCCGGGAACATGCACAAACTTGGTGATGTCGTGGTGGTAATATTCAAAGCGTTCTAGTGGAAAAAGGTGTTCTATATTGCTCAAACTTCCGGTCAGTAGATTGTCCATGGCGATTACATGAAAACCTTCCTGAATAAAGCGGTCGCTGAGGTGAGAACCCAGGAATCCGGCTGCGCCGGTAATTAAGATTCTTTTCACGATATGTAAAGTTAAATTTTGACTTTTGCTCTATTCTGTTTTGGCCAAAGATAAATGGAATTTTGAAAAATGCTGGGCAGAAGCACGTCCTTTACGCAGCAAGTTCTAATTTAGCATTTACAAGTAGTTCTAAACATAAAAAAACGCCATGCAAGCAAAGCTCATCTGCTTTATTTTACTCAGTTGTTTTATTTTGCCGCCGAGCTTAAGTGCTCAGCGCAACAAAAACAATCAACCAGATTGCCTGCTTTTTAATTTAGGGTATGGTTTTCAATTCCCTAATGGCGTTTTGGCCAATCGTTTTGGTTCAATGAATGCCGTTTCAAGCGGGTTAGAACTAATCAATAAAAAAACAAATTTAATTATTGGGATCAATGGGCAACTCCTTTTTGGGACCAATGTAAAAGATACACCTTTGCGGGGTTTGCTGACCAACGAAGGCTACATCATTGGCAACGATCGCAACCCTGCTGATGTACAATTGCGCGCGCGCGGTTTTTATGCTGGCGGCCTAATTGGTAAACTTTTTGCCTTGTCCTCCCACAATTCCCGAGCAGGACTAAGAGCCACTTTTGGTCTTGGTTTTTTGCAACACAAAATCCGCATCCAGGATGATCCTACCCGTAAAGTAGCAGCATTGGCACCCGAATACAAAAAAGGTTACGACCGCCTGACCAATGGTTTTGCCCTGCAACAGGTCATTGGGTATCAACACATGAGCCAGGATCGCCGGTTAAATTACCTCATTGCTTTAGAATGCTCGGAGGGATTTACCGCCAGTCGTCGCTCTTTTAATTTTGATACCCGAATGCAGGATACCGCCAAACGGTTTGATATTTTAATTGGTATTCGCGCCGTTTGGATGCTGCCTTTCTATTTGGAAAAAGGAGAAACCATCGAATATTGATCTTGCCTACTTCTAGTTCCTTTTTATTTCAATTTATCTACAACCCTTCAGCGCCGTAGTTTATGAATCATTTTTTTACTGCTTTTTTTGTCAGTATGTATAACGCAGCTATTGCTGCCTATGTTGGCGCCATTCGAGTGGCCGCGTTCTTTATTCCCAAAGCCCGTTTGTGGTTGGCTGGACGTCACCAATGGTACGATCTACTCGAACAAATGTTGCTAGAAAAACGAACTTTCGATCAACCTTTGGTTTGGGTGCATTGTGCATCCTTGGGAGAATTTGA
This sequence comes from Chitinophagales bacterium, assembly GCA_038240665.1. GTDB lineage: Bacteria > Bacteroidota > Bacteroidia > Chitinophagales > Saprospiraceae > Haliscomenobacter. The sequence continues at coordinate 6,203 of JBBRGN010000109.1, forward strand.
ACAAGGCAGGCCTTTGATCGAGGGAATTAAAGCTGCGAATCCCAAGATTTTTTTATTGCTGACCTTTTTTTCCCCCTCTGGCTACGAAATCCGTAAAAACTATCCCTTAGCCGACGGCGTAGCTTATTTACCCGCGGATACGCCTGCCAATGCTGAAAAGTTTGTGCAACTAGTGAATCCGCAATTGGCCATTTTTGTAAAATACGAAATCTGGTATCACTACCTACGGCAACTGCATTTGGAGGGCGCGCCAAGTATTTTGGTTTCAGCAGTATTTCGCCCCCGACAGTTGTTTTTTCAATTTTATGGCCATTGGTTTTTACAAGCTTTGAGCTGGTTTGATCAAATTTTTACCCAAAATCAGGCCTCTGAAGATTTGCTCCATCGCTACGGCATTCGCAAAACCACGGTGGCCGGTGATACCCGGATTGATCGGGTCATGCGCATTGCCGCTGAAGCCAAAGATTATCCGGAAGTACAAGCCTTTTGTGGGCAATCGCCTACTTTGATTGCCGGAAGTACCTGGCCCGGTGATGAGGATTTGCTGGCAGAGTGGCTGCCACAAATGCCCGCCGATTGGAAATTGATCATTGCCCCCCACGAAATTGGCGAGGAACATTTAGTGGCAGTGGAAAAAAAGTTGGAGATTTTGTCCGTTTTACGGTATTCTCAATGGAATCCAGCAGCTGCCACTGCCGCCCAGGTTTTGTTGATTGACAACATCGGTATGTTGGCGGCACTGTATCGATATGGAAAACTGGCTTATATTGGCGGCGGTTTTGGATCCGGAATCCATAATATTTTAGAACCCATGGCTTTTGGATTGCCAGCGGCTTTTGGTCCCAAGTTCCAAAAATTTAACGAAGCAGTTACCCTGGCTAAGCAAGGTGGCGGTTTTTCGGTAAAAAATGCTGCGGAGTTCGGAATTGTTTTTGAAGCAATGTTGAATGAAAAAAAACATCAGGATACCGTTCAGATCGTACAAGTCTACCTCAATGTCAACCGCGGCGCTACGGATCGTATTTTGGAACGGATTTGGCTTACCTTTGGATCGATATTAATGCCAAAAAACGGAAAATTTGCTTGAAAGTTTTCATATCAGTTGCAGCTACTTACTTTTGAGGAAATTTAGCTTTGAATTCCTTAACGAATCTACTTCTTTAGCGCTAGAAAGGGATTCCTTAGAATCGAAGTTAAAGTTGAACAAATAATACATGAAGCAAGCGGCTACTATTTTTGAAGATTTCAATAAAATAAACGTGTTGATCGTCGGCGATGTGATGATCGACCGCTACTTGAACGGACATGTTTCCCGGATCTCCCCGGAGGCTCCGGTACCGGTTGTTCACTTACAAGACAATGAAGATCGACTTGGCGGTGCTGGTAATGTGGCGCTCAACATCCGCGCCTTGGGGGCTACGCCTTTTTTGTGCAGTATGATTGGCAATGATGAAGATAGCGCTGCTCTTTTGCGTTTGTTGCCCGAAAATGGGATGACCAACGAACACATTTTGACTTCCCAAGAACGGGTAACTACCGTAAAAACCAGGATTCTTTCCAACAATCAGCATTTATTACGGATTGACCGCGAAGACAACCACGATCTTTCCGCTTATGAAGCCGAGTTGTTTTTGGAAAATATTCGCCATACTTTGGCCACCAAAAATATCCAGGTTATCCTGTTACAAGATTACAACAAAGGCGTATTATCGCTACGCGTAATCAACGAAGTGATCGCGGAAGGTATTAAACGCGGTATCCCAATGGTAGTAGACCCCAAATTCAAGAATTTTTGGGCTTATCGGGGAGTTACATTGTTCAAACCCAATTTGAAAGAAATTCGCGCGCAATTGCCCGATCCTATTGGTACTGATTTGGACGCTTTACAACATGCTTCCCTGCAAATACAAGCCAAGTTAGGCAATCGGTTTACCATGATTACGCTTTCGGAAAAAGGACTATTTATCGCCGAAAATGGGGTAGGGAAGGTGATTCCTACGCAACCGCGCGCGGTGGCAGATGTGTGCGGCGCAGGCGACACGGTGGTGAGCATTTCGGCACTCGGTTTGGCTTTGAAATTGCCCATGTTACAAGTGGCGATATTATCGAATTTGGCAGGAGGGCAGGTCTGCGAAAGGGTAGGGGTGGTACCCGTTGATAAAGCACAGTTATTAGCGGAATTTGAATCATTAGAGGAGAGCAAGCTTGAATAAAAAAGCCATGAAAGCAGAAGAAAACAACAAACTAGATAAGAAAAAGGAGCACCCCAAGGAAAAAGCAAAATTGCATACCCGCAATCGGCATCGCGAGCGCTATGATTTCAAGGTGCTGATGGAAAGTTGTCCAGAATTGACACCCTTTGTACAGTTGAATATCTACAACGATGAATCCATTGACTTCGCCAATCCGGAGGCGGTAAAATGGCTGAACAAGGCTTTGCTCAAACAATACTATGGGGTTGACCATTGGGACATCCCAGCTGGTTATTTGTGTCCGCCGATACCAGGTAGAGCAGATTACATCCACCACATTGCCGACTTGTTGGGGGCATCGAATTATGGAAAAATACCTACCGGGAATAAGATCGTTTGCCTGGATATCGGGGTTGGCGCCAATTGCGTCTACCCAATCATCGGCAACAAAGAATACCAATGGTCGTTCATCGGTTCAGACATCGATCCAGTTTCTATCGATTCAGCCAATGCGATTATTGCTGCCAGTCCTTTCCTCAAAGCCAATGTGGTTTGCAGGCTACAACCTCGCCCCAATGCTATTTTTGCTGGCATACTCCAAGCAGACGAGTTTATTGATTTAACGATTTGCAACCCTCCTTTTCACGCTTCACAAGAGGCTGCGGAAGCCGCTACTTTGCGTAAATTGAGCAATTTGAATCACGAAAAAATTACGGAGGCAACCAAGAATTTTGGCGGAAAAAACAGTGAATTGTGGTGCGAAGGAGGAGAAGAAGGCTTTGTACGGAACATGATTCGCGAAAGCAAACAACATGGCCAGTCCTGTTACTGGTTTTCGAGTTTGATCTCCAAACAGTCGCATTTGGATAGCATATTGCATGTACTCAGTAAAGCAGGTGCTAAGGAGGTCAAAACGATCCCCATGGGTCAAGGGAATAAAACCAGCCGGATTGTTGCCTGGAGTTTTTTGAGTAAGGAGCAACAAAAACTGTGGCGGGATTTGCGTTGGAAGTAATGATGGATCTGGGTTTACTCAAATAAGCGTAATCTATTTTTCGCTGCTGTAAGTTCTAGTTGTAGTTGTTCAATGCGTTGCAAAAGCGAAGCCACCACGTCAATTCCTTCCACGTTGATGTTAAGATCGAAATGTAGGCGTAGAAATTTTTCGGTATTGCTCAACTCGTTTTCCGCTAAGTAATGTTTGTTCTCTACGGTCTGCAAATTTACCAGGCCAAATTCTTCTAGGGTTTGAATAAAAGCCATCTCAATGCCGTGCGAGGCGCAAAACTGTTCCAACAAGATCAATTGATTAGTTTCCATGGTTTCGGATTTTTGCTAACTCCGCAAATAGCTCTTTCTCTTTCGCCGTCAGGTTTCGGGGCAACTTTACTTGATAGGTCATGTAGAGATCACCAAACTGGCCCTCCTTTTTGTAAATGGGAAAACCTTTGCCTTTCAATTTGGCTTTTGCACCGGGCTGGGTATCGGGAGCAACTTTTAATTTTACTTTGCCATCAAACGTTTCGACCATTAGTTCGCCTCCCAATAATGCGGTGTAAAGATCCAGATCTACGCTGGCGTACAGATTACCGCCTTCTCTTTTAAACTTAGGGTGTTCGGCAATAGAAAAAGTAAGGTACAAATCACCATTTGGACCTCCATTTACGCCAGGAGATCCATGATTTGCTATTTTGATCGTCTGGCCATTTTCAACTCCGGCAGGAATCGTAAGCCGGATGTTTTTGCCGTTGACCGTTAAGGTTTGTTTTTGACTTTGGTAAACGTCTTCTAAATTGAGTTGCAATTCAGCAGAAATATCTTGGCCTTTAAATTTGGTTTGTCTTCCAGTTCTAGCGTTTCCAGCGCCAAACATCGATTCAAAAAAATCAGAAAAATCACCCGAAAACTCTTCTGAATCGGATGGTCTACCCGGGTTTCTTCTTTGGTTTTGCTGTTGTTGATTTTTTTCAATCTCATCCGCATGTTGCCAATCTTTGCCGTGCTTATCGTATTTTTTTCGTTTTTCAGGATCGCTTAATACTTCATTGGCTTCGTTAACGGCTTTGAATTTTTTTTCCGCATCTTTGTCATTCGGGTTTAAATCCGGGTGGAATTTCCGAACCAATTTTCGATAAGCTGCTTTAATGTCGCTTTCTGTAGCAGTTTTGGGTAGTCCGAGTGTTTTATAATAGTCAATAAATTCCATATGCCTTTAAGGTTTGTTGAACGGGTATAAACCGTGCGGTTTATAGCTCCCCCAATTTATCCAAAAAATAAGGAGTTTATACATGACAAAACTCAGTGTCAATCTACCCAACTTTTACTTGACTCGCATCTTAATTTGCTACTTGATTAAGAATTCATTCCCGCTTTCAGGGGCTAGTTCACTTTTGGACTTTGCTTTTTTCGATTTTGACGTACCATCTGGCTGTCGCCGGTGTGTGTCCAGCCTGGGGGGAAGAATAGGTACTTCAATTTGTTTTTGATACCGGGAGCAAAATAAACATCCTTGGCCAAATGATAAATTTCACCAAAATAGACATCCCAAAAACTAGCGGTGTTTACTTTTCTGGTGATGCCATATTCGGGTTTTACTTCAGGTAGCTCAGGTTGGTAGGTTTGGAAAACCTTATCCCAAATGTTCAATAAATTTCCAAAATTTTTATCTAAATATAATTCATTTCTACTGTGATGCACTCTATGATGAGAAGGCGTTAGGATGAATTTACCCACCATACCAAAACTGGCATCCTTTAATGTGTCTTCGCTCAGGTGGTTGAGTTCTGCCCAAACCCAATCAATGACCACAACCATAGCAAACATCAATGGGCTTACGCCAAGTAGTATGCAGGTTGTAGTACGAATAAAATCAGAGAATGGCGCTTCCAGAAAAAAATGGGAATAACTAACGGACATATTCATTTCTTCAGGTGTATGGTGAGTACTGTGAAGACACCAAAAAAGACGCACTTTATGGCATAAGTAATGATAAATAAAATGCCCCAATTCCCAAATGACATAGGCGTAAGCAAACCAGTACCAAGTAAGTGTCGTTTCAAATAAAGCATAAGGTTTGAATACAACAATGCAAAACGCGCCAACGGAAATGCCGATAACTCGACTAATGAGGCGGTTGGCAACGTCAATGATCAACGGCATTATGAATCCTCTAATCCCTTTTTTTAATACAAAAAAGCTCCTAAATATTTCGATAAATAAAATGATGGGCATGAGAAAAAGAAGAAGGGTGGTAACGCCTTGAAAAGTAAAAAAAGCATCAAATCCACCATGTTTGTAGACATCAGACAATTGGTAGATTCTAAAAAAAGAAAAGACTTGTTTTAGTAATTTTTCTAGAATGTACAAAAGCTTAGGGATTTGTTTAACAATAAAAATGACTTTACTTGAATGGTTTCAGTACGAGGAAAGGGAATTATTAACCTGAATAGAGCAGCTAATTATTTACAATTATAAAGATAATCAAAGAATCAGATATATCGATAGGTAATTGACAATAATTTCATGATAATTATTGACCTCTTTTTTTCTTACAGTGTTAAAATAGTCTCAACTGACAAATAATCATACTTTTGATTTTATGTTTGACTGCCTAATTATTACTTTTATCGCGAAAAATATAGGCAGCATGGCAGCAAAAGTGAAAGACAAAATTGGTGTTTTATTGTTGAATCAGTCGCTACCTACTCACTTACTCAAAAAATCTTCTGATACATCCCGCCATAAGGTGTGGTAATGCTGAATTCCCCCATCGCGATTGGTAAACTCGATGATGAAACCGTCCGCTTTGATGGAGTAATAATGGATGGCGTTGGTGTTGGCCGTCCCTTGCCAAGTAAAGACAATGTTGTTTTTGTGCGCCAAAAAGCGTTTCACCTTTTCTTGAGCTAAGGTAGGCGCTAGATTTTCAACCCAAGTACGGACGATTTTTTCCACCAAATGTTGTTGATGGGGCGTCATCTCCGAGTATTTTACGCCTTTTTTATCCAGTAAATGGGGTTCTTTACCCGTTTTGGTCATGACATCCGCGTCTGCGGGGTGGGCCCCAATAATGGCTTTCTGTCTGAGTTTCGGACTCAAATCATTGAACAGTTGATTGGCAAAATCATTTTCCTCAAACATCAGATAAGTCCCAGCATAAGGGCCGGTTGACGTCAAAGCCGGGTTAATTCCTACAAACATCGGGGTACAGGTTACTCCTTTTGGGGAATGGGTAAAATTGAGAGAAATGTGGTGGCCTTCAAATTTCCACGCCCAAACTTTGTCCTTATTCGGCGTACCAAAAATGGTAAACCAGTAATTCTGATTCCCATAGCGCGTGGCAATTGGACTTTTGGAAGCAGTCAGGCGTTCTAAGATGCCTTGATCGTATTGAATGATGAACAAATATTTTTGATAGCCTTGTTGACTCAGCACCGTGCGCAACAAATTGTGAATGATCACCCGCTGGGAGTCGGCAAGGTCTTTGAATTGTATTCCTTGTCGATAAACCGATTCAAAAGGTAGATTCGACCACTTAACCCGGGAGGTATCATCAAGTCCCAAGTTGGCAACCTTTTTTTGTTGCGGCGATAGGGTATTTAAAAAAGTGGTTGCGGCTTGAAAAGTTGGGCTTTGGTCAAAACTACTTTGCCCAAACAATACGGCGCTACAAACTAAAAATAGACCTATAAAAATTGATTTCATGACAAGTTTAGGTTAAAGATTATTGCGATGTCTACAAAATGAAATACTACCTTTTCAATGACGAATATCATGTGCATTCACCCTGGAGAAAGCCTGCTTTTTTTCTTATTAGATCGGGTAGATGTTCAAATCTAAAAAAGCGTTACGAAACTTACCTTCCGGATCATATTCGTGAATGGTCTTCAAAAAATCTGGCAATTTCTCATACCGGGTATGTAAGGTAGCTGGAGCAAGCTTAAATAATTTTCCCCAGTGTGGTCGAGGATTGAAAGGCGCCAACTCGGCTTCAATCATAGGTAATAACTTGCTCACTTCTTTCCAATTTTGTTTCCAAGTGAAATGGATCGCTACACAATCCTGATGATAAGCAGGGCTCATCCAGTAATTGTCGGCTGCGATGGTACGGATCTCGGTGATCATCAATTGTGGAAAAATGAGGTTTCCCTTTTTCTCTAATGCCAACATGGCTTCCAACCCGTTTTCGCGGGGTACAAAGTACTCCGATTGCAGCTCTTTGCCGCTGCTGGGCGTGAAACCCATTTTGAAATGCGGCAATCGCTCGTACCAGCGACCCGGTACGCCCATTTGTTCAGTACAGTTTTCGGCAGAAAGTCGGGTGATGGGGTGTAAGTTTTTAGTGGCGACTTTTGCGCCAAAAAAATCAGTCCCTAAGTTTTTAACGGCTTGATCTACGCGGCGTTTGACCCACACTTGACTGATCACTTGTTTTTGCCAATCGGTAAAAAGACTCACGCTGTAACCGCTGGATAGGATCTCGTCAAAATGATCTTTTAGAGATTGTAAGGGAAGATCTTGGAACAAATCTTGTCGTACATCATAGGTTTTTTGAACATCCAGCGTCACCTTGGTTACGATGCCCAGAGCGCCTAAGCCTACCACGGCGGCGTTGAATTTTTCGCCGTCTTTGTCTCGGGAAAGCTGAATTACCTCACCTTTAGGAGTTACCAACTCAATTCCGGCAACGGCAGTCGCTAAGTTTCCATTGGTTACACCCGAGCCATGGGTGGCGGTGCTACACGCTCCAGCTACCGAAATATGCGGCAAGGAAGCCAGATTGTGCAAGGCGTAACCTTGCTGATCCAACTCGGGAGCAAATTGGCCATAACGTACGCCACCTTCCACGGTAACGGTTTTGGCTTGCTCGTTAATAGCAATGACTTTATTGAAAAATTCGGTAGAAATCTGATTCAGGGGGCTATCGGCGATGTCGTTGAAGCAATGGCGAGATCCCAATGCTTTTTGTTTGCCTAGTTTCTTTACCAAGTCCTGCACTTCGTTCACGGATTTGGGTTGAACAAGATTTTCG
>JBBRGN010000110.1:0-14422 GCA_038240665.1 Chitinophagales bacterium
TAGAAAATTCAATTGTCCAAGATAGCGTTATACAAAATGATACCGTGATCACGTCGGCTACAATGTCAAGATCCATGGTTGGTAATCAAGTACAATACTCGGCACACCTTCAGGAATTAAGCATTGGAGATTTTACCGTGATCCAAAAATAGCAAGCAACTTATTAAGCGGGCTGCTTGTTTTTTATAAGTGTTGTAGCGAAGCATCGATTAAGACCAACAAGCGATGCCTCGCTACAACTCATTGGCTTGGAAATTTTTCGGGAATTTACTTTTGTATCTTTCGATCCTGAATGAAATTCCTAGTGATGATGGTTAGGGCGGGTTCTGAATTATTTCAGTACCACAAAACGCAGGAGATAAAAAAAATAGCCAGATGAGCAGAAACCAGTACAGCGGGTTAATCTTTTTTTTGTTAAACATCAGCATCTCAGGAGGGCTATGGGCTCAAAATCCAGAGCAAAGCCAAGGAAAAGATAAAATTGAGATTGAAAGCTTGGTAATTGAAGCCAGTCGGGAAAAAATGCTCGGTAACGAGGAGAAGGCCTTGGCAGTCTACAATAAAATTTTAGAACGCCTTCCCAACGATGCGCTTGCCGCATATGAATCATCCCGATTGTATTTTCGCGCTGAACGTTTGGAAGATGCCTTGCGGATGGCGCAGCGCGCGGTTCAGGCCGAACCAGCAAACGCCTGGTATAGGGTGCTTCTTTCTGATGTTTATCAAAGAATGGATCGCTTGGCAGACGCTGCCAAAGTATATGAAGAGCTGATTAAGCTCAATCCTACCCAAGTAAGCTACTATTTTAAATGGGCGGCATTGTTGCAAAAAAGCGGTAAAGGTTTAGACGCCATCAAAGCATTTGATGAGCTTGAAAGAAAAACGGGCATCAGTGCAGCGGCAATCCAGCAGAAACATGCCATTTTTGCCGCGTTGGGCGATAATAAAAAGGCGGCACGTGAATTACTACGTTTGACTACTGCCTTTCCACAAAACCTGAATTATAAATACGAGCTCGCCGCTTTTTTTGAAAAAATTGGCGATAAAGCGCAGGCTAAAACAGCCTATCAATCAATTCTCCGTATTGACCCCAAAGACGCCAAGGCTACCGTAGCATTGGCTGGCGATCCGGCTGGGCAAAAAAACAACTCCAGTACAGAAAGTAAGGATCTCCGAGCTACCCTTGAAGATCCCGCCCTATCATTAGATCTGAAAATAGCTCAACTACAGCCTTTACTCAAAAACGGTCAAGTTCCAGATCAAAAACTCTTGGATTTGATTGGGATTTTAGAAAAGGTATACCCCTCAGACGCAAAAGTATTCGCTATTGCTGGTGATGCTTGGTTTGCCAGCGGCAATGATAAAACCGCGCTTGAAAAATACCTGATCGCCTTAAAACTTGATGATGCGGTTTATCCAGTTTGGGAACAACTGCTGCTGTGTTATGAAAATTTAGGCGACTGTCAGGCGTTAGCGCAAAAATGCTCCGCAGTCATTGACGTGTTTCCCAATAAACCGCTCCCATACCTTATGGCCGCTTGGGCGGATGTAATGATGGGAAACCCTAACGCAGCTACGGATTGGCTGGCTCAGGCATTGCTTATTGCCGGGAAAGATGCAGCAATGCGCCAGCAAATTCTTAGCGTACAAGGCCTGGCTTTGAGTATGCAAAATGATGCTACCGCTGCGGATCAAGCATTTATTCAGGCTTTACTGCTTAATTCAAATTCGGCTTTGATTTTATCGCGCCAAGCTTACAGCATGAGTCTGCGACCCAATGGCGTTGCTCAAGCCTTGACACTTGCTCAAAAAGCGCGTGACCTTGATGCTAAATCAGCGGAGGTTGCCCAGTTTTACGCACGAGTTCTATACAAAAACAATAGCCTAACCGAAGCCAAAACCATTTTTGAGCGGCTTGCTCCCAATGGAAATCCTTTAATGTTAGAGCATTATGGAGATGTTCTTTTCCGACTTGGCGATACCGATGCAGCAATGCAACAATGGGAGCGTGCAACAAAAAACGGCAATGGTTCGTCTACCTTAAAGAAAAAAATCGCCGACAAAAAACTATATGAATAAGTCTTCCTTACGCCCGTTCCGATTGTTTATCGCATGCCTTTTGGGGCTTAGCTTGATCCTTGAAAGTTGCAGCGCTTCCAAAAAAATTGGCAAATCTGCAGAGTCCATAAATTCAACAGAGGGATTGCTGCGTAAAATGGAAATTCAGCAGGTCAAAGCCGGCTGGTTTGATGGGAAAGCAAAAATTGATTTCCATAGCAGTAGCTTGAAAATTCAAGGCAACGCATTGATCAAAATGAAAAAAGACAGCGCGGTATGGATTTCATTGCGGAAATTGGGTTTCGAAGTAGCTCGGGCTCTAATAACTAGAGATTCTGTTTACATCATCAACCGAATCAACAGTGATTTCACTTCTTACGGGTTGGAATACCTAGCCAGTGAATATCAATTGCCTCCCAGTTTTACCATTTTACAACAGATTCTACTGGGAAATCCATTTTTTCTATCCCGCAATCTCAGCAGCGCCACCAATGGTGATCGCTATGAATTATCGGATAAATCTAACGGCAAAGAAGTACGTTATTCCCTCGAAACGGCTAACTACCGCCTGCGCAACATGCAATACCTTGAAACTGGCGCGGATCGACAACTTAATTTAGATTTCGAAGAATACAATCCAACACCAGATAAGCAATATTTTTCCTATCTTCGTAAATTATCTTTCAATAGCCAGGAAACTGGCAAAGTAGAAATAGGTATTCAATTTACACAGGTCGAGCTTAATGTTCCAACCACAATGCCTTTTGATGTTCCGGCCCGTTACAAAAAATAAAACGCCCTGGATCTTGCTGTTTAGCTTGTTGTTTTTTGGGTCATTTCTTTCCGCTCAAAGTCGCAAAGACCTTGAGGACAGGCGTAGGTATCTTATTCATGAAATTGACCAAACCAACACTAAACTTCAAGAAACACGAAAAAACAAGGAAGCCATGCTGAGTGTTTTTTTGACACTCCAAGGTCAAGTTAAACGCCGTCAGCAAGTAATCAATTCGCTCCATCAAGAAATAGAGGTAACCGAAACCAACATTCAGCTTACCAATGGAGTCGTGCTTTCGCTCAAAGATGATATTTCAAGACTAAAGCAAGAATATGCTCAAATGGTAAGGGTTGCGCTTCGTCAAAAATTGAATCAGAGCTATTTGGTCTTTCTTTTTTCTGCTAAAAACCTCAACGATGCCATGCGCCGCTGGCAGTACATCCGCCAATACGGCCGCTACCGAAAAAAACAAGCCCAATTAATAGTGGAGACCTTACAGGCGCTCAAAGGTAAAACCGAGCAGCTGCAAACTCGAAAAAAAGAAAAAGAAGCTTTGCTGGCCAGTCTAGAGCAACAAAAAAAAGGCCTGACTACGGAACTTAAAGATAAAGACCGTACGTTGAAGGAATTGAAAACGGATGAACGCAAATTGCTTACTGAATTAAATACCCAAGAAAAAGCGCACAATAAGCTCAATTCGGTTATTGAAAATGTGATCCGAACCGAGATTTTGGCCAAAAAGAAAAAAGCCCGGATAGCAGAAGCCATCACGCCAACAACTTCGGAAAAAGAAAGGCTTCGGGAGAGACCTATCGAAAATAATGGTTTTAATCGTACGCCCGTATCGGAACCAGATGAACCGGAATCAGCGGTAAAATCAGCTTTTTTGGGACAAAGAGGTCGGTTGCCTTGGCCCGTGGAAGGTCAAATTGTAAGAGGGTATGGTACTTTTCAACATCCCAAATTCAAGGATGTCAAAGTGACCAACAATGGCATTGATATTCGCAGTCAAGGTCAAGCAAAAGTAAAAGCGGTTTTTGAAGGCAAAGTTGCCGGTTCGCAATTCATTCCGGGTTATCAACACATCCTCATTATCCAGCATGGGCAATATTATACGGTTTATTCAAATTTGCAGGAAGTGTTCGTTAAGCGAGGAGAAAACATCAGCGCTCGACAGGAGATAGGTCGAGTAGGGACTGAAAAACCGGAAATCCATTTTGAAGTATGGCGGGAAAAACAAAGATTGAATCCCGCAAGCTGGTTGGTGCAACAATGAGGCGGCTCAACTTGTCTATTGATTGAAGTGAAAAAAAAATATGGGTAACGATTGGAATTTAGGCGAGAAGAAGAAGACGGGGATAAAACAGGAACCTGAACAAGCAATTTTGGTAGGACTTATCCAGCAGGGGCAGTCGGAAGCACTCATTGAGGAATACCTGGACGAGCTGGAGTTTTTAGCAGAAACAGCTGGTGCGCAAACCATTAAACGGTTTATGCAGAAAATGGCGCAGCCAGATTCTAAAACCTTTATTGGTAAAGGCAAGCTGGAAGAAATTCAGCAATATGTTATTAGTCATCCCAAAGTGAGCATGGTCATTTTTGACGATGACCTTACTGGCAAGCAAACCAATATCCTAGAAGAGGAATTGAAAGTAAAAATCATCGATCGCAGTAGCCTCATCCTTGATATTTTTGCCACACGAGCGCAAACAGCGCAAGCAAGAACCCAAGTAGAGTTGGCACAAATGCAATACCTACTGCCCCGTTTGCGCGGTTTGTGGACGCACTTGGAGCGCCAGCGCGGGGGTATCGGGATGCGTGGCCCTGGTGAAAAAGAAATTGAAACGGATCGACGGATTATCCGCGACAAGATATCCTTCCTCAAGAAAAAGTTGGAAAAAATTGACCTTCAAAATACGACCCAGCGTAAAAATCGCGGAGAATTGATTCGGGTCGCTTTTGTAGGTTATACCAACGTGGGCAAATCCACCCTAATGAATCTGTTGACCAAATCGGATGTTTTTGCAGAAAATAAACTCTTTGCTACCCTTGATACCACGGTGCGGAAAGTGGCTTGGGAAGGCGTCCCTTTTTTGCTTTCGGATACGGTAGGGTTTATCCGCAAATTGCCGCACCATTTGATCGAAAGCTTTAAATCTACCCTTGATGAAGTACGTGAAAGCGATATCCTCTTGCACGTAGTGGACATCTCCCATCCGCAGCATGAAGACCATATCCGCACGGTTAATAATACACTGCAAGAGTTAAATGCTTACGATAAACCAACTTTGTTCGTGTTTAATAAAATAGATCGTTACCGGGAGCTCTACTACGATCCTTTTTTGGAACCAGAGGCAAAATTTGAGATTGAAGAAGGCCTTCAAGGTTCTTTGAAGCACCTTTTTGACCACGATAATATTTTTGTTTCGGCGCTGACGAAAGAAAATATTGACGAATTGCGCAGCCAGGTGCTACAATTGATCAAAAAGCAATACCATATCCGCTACCCTTACCAATCACAGCAATGGTAATAAAGAGGCTAAAAAATGAACACCATCCTCGAAAAATATGCTCGGTTGTTGACTCATTATTGTCTGGAAATTCAACCCGGCGAGAAGCTCTACATTCACTCTACTTTACTTGCCGAACCTTTGGTTAGGGAAGTTTATCGCGCCGCCGTGCGGGCAGGAGCTACCGTTGATGTAGAATTGGATTTTCGGGAGCAGAACCGAATCTTTTTTCAAGAAGCCAATGGCAAGCAGTTGGAGCATATATCTCCGCTTTACAAAACTGCTATGGAGACTTACCAGGCTTATTTGTACATCCGGGCGCCTTACAACCTGAAAGATGACTCGGGCGTAGATGTGGATAAATCACGGATTCGTCAAGCTGCTCATAAGGATCTCTCCACGCTTTATTTTCAGCGTACGGCTACTCGGGATCTGAAACGCAACCTGTGCCAGTTCCCTACCCTGGCGAGCGCTCAGGAGGCGGGGATGTCGCTTGAGGAATATGAAGCATTTGTGTATGGCGCATGCAAATTATATGATGCCGATCCCATTGAAAGTTGGATCAAAGTACGCAGGTCTCAGGAACGCATTGTACAGCACCTCAATCAAAGCAAGGAAATCCATTACTTGGGTGAGGGCATCGATCTTACTTTTTCCACGGAAGGCCGCACCTGGATAAACTCCGATGGCCAAACCAATATGCCTTCAGGGGAAGTATATACCTCGCCGGTGGAGGATTCGGTCAATGGCGTGGTGCGTTATTCTTTTCCAGCTTTGTATCACGGACATGAGGTAGAAGAAGCCACACTTTGGATCAAAGATGGCTACATCGAAAAATGGGAAGCAAAGCGAGGCAAAGAGATCCTCGATCAGGTTTTTGCCCTTGAAGGAACCCGCCGATTTGGCGAGGCGGCTATTGGAACCAACTATGACATCAAGCAAATGACCCGCAATATTTTATTTGATGAAAAAATTGGCGGGACTGTTCATTTAGCTATTGGACAGTCGTATTTGCAGACGGGAGGTAAAAATCAGTCATCGGTACATTGGGATATGATCACCGACATGAAGAATGGGGGACAAATAATTACCGATGGTGAAAAAATATATGAGAATGGGCAGTTTTTAATTTAAAGGCAATGCTATCTTTGCATTCCAAAATGAGTATTTGTTGTATTTTTTGTTGAAATTACCACAAGAAAAGCTATTTTTAGCCAACAGAGGAAACAAAACAAAGGGATTAAACATTACTAGACCAATTAACCTATTTTGACCGTGAACAAAAGTATAGCATTTTTAGAACTAAAGTATGGCAACATCTACGGTGGTTACCCTAATTTCTACGCAATTAGCGAGATAGCGCTTTTGGTCTTTGAAACAGGGAGTAACAAAATTTTCTTGGAAAGCTGGGAAAACCAGGCTAACGTAGACATCGTCAGCGTTTTTTCCAAGGTAAATGAATTGGGCCACACCATGGGGCGCGGAAAGGAAGTCATTAACCTGCGTACCAACCGCCGCCGCGCCTACGATGAAGAATTCAAGTTGAACGAAGACCAGTTAAAAGAGGAATTCAATAAACTGCGTTCTTCAAAGATGCCCATTAGAAACTTCCTCCAGAAAAACTTCATGAAGTACAAGTTTCGGGATGTTGTAGTTTTTGATGGCCGTCGGGATATCTTTCTTTGCGAACGTTCGGGCGCTCATTTTGATCGGTACAATATCATCGATTTGCAAAAAGACATGAACAAGGAGACGGATTATCTTTTCTCTTTGAACAAGCTTTCGGTGGTGACCAATTTCGAAATGGACCGTTCTTATCTACGTTCCAATAACCTGGAGTACTGGCTACACCCGATCGCAGCTAGACAGATTGTTCCAAAATCTGCGGCTTACGATGCGGCGCGACTGATGATGATCCATAACGAATACATGTTTCATCATTCCGATTTTTTGATTAAAGCACAATTGGTGCTCAATCGCATTCAAAGCGAAAAGAAAGAATAGAACGTTTCGGAGAAATGTATTACCGATTAGAAGATCTTAAAATGGAACGCTGATTTTTTATCCCCCTGCTGGAGAAACTCAGTCTTCATTTGACCAAACAAAAAGGATAAGCCGAATTTCTTTCAGCTTATCCTTTTTTGTTTATCCCGGCCACGATATTTTTCCCATGGAAACGGAGGGCACTTTGTGGCGGTTGCCAAAAGAGGTAGTACCCCCAGCAATTGCTTCATTGGCAAGAAGCGCAAAAAGAACGGCTTCTTTGGCGTCGCCAGGAATGCCTAGTTCATCTGTTTTTCCAAAAATACAATTGGGTAACAATGTTTGGAGCGCAGCTACAAGCACCGGATTGTGCATCCCTCCACCGCTCATGTACAAATGGGTAGTCCTATTGCCGATGGTTGATTGAATACCCGAAGCAATAGTTTCAGCACTCAGCTGGACCAATGTGCGCAAAAGATCTGGTGGACGGGCATCCTGCGTACTCGTGAGCCCTTGAGCGCGAGCCAAGTAATCCATATTGAAAACTTCAGGGCCGGTGGTTTTGGGAAATGGCGCAGCAAAGAAATCATTATCCTTTAGCGCGGCTAACAGCGCAGGCAATACCTTACCCGAAAACGCTAGCTTACCACCTTCGTCGTAGTCTTTTTCTGGAAAAAAAAGTCGGGTGGTGGCATCGAGGAGGGTATTCCCAGGGCCAGTATCGGAAGTGAAAACTTTGCCTGCATCCAAATCACCAGCCAGGTAAGTGAAATTGGCAATGCCCCCCATGTTTAGTAAAATACGATCTTCGCCCGCGTTAGAAAAAATAAAATAATCACTATATACCGCCAATGGTGCTCCTTCCCCTCCGGCAGCAATGTGGCGCATCCGGAAATCGCTAAGGGTAATTATACCCGTGGTTAGCGCCAGGTGGTCGCCGTCGCCAATTTGTAGGGTCGTATTGCCATAACCGGCAATACCATGCTGAATTTTGGGAGCATGAAAAACCGTTTGACCATGACTGGCTACCAGATCAATGTCGGAGGGTTTTAAATTCCATTCCTCCAGACAGTGTTTGATCATATGACCGTGTACTTGTCCAATGTGAGGATGCAGCAGACATAAGTGCTGAAAATCAATTTGACGCTGGGCAAAAACTTTACGAATTTCGGATTTAAAAAAAGAATCAAAAGCAACCGTTCTAAATTTTTGCAGCACAAGTTGAGTAGCCGTTCCTGCACCGGTAATTTCGCAAAGCGCAACATCTAAGCCATCTAAAGAAGTACCAGACATCAGCCCTATGATGTGTCGGGAAGGCTTAGAACCGATGTGGTATAATTTTTCTAAAAAAGGATTCATAAAGGGCTACAATTTCACTTCTTCGCCTAAAGTAGGAATATCAACTTGAGCAAACCCATATTTCATAAGCAATTCGCTAAAAGATTGCTGAACCTTGTAATCGCCGTGAACCAAGAAAACCCTTTTGGCGCTCTTTTTTTGATTTTGTAAAAAGTCTAGCATCTCCATGCGGTCGCCATGCGCTGAAAAAGAATCCATGACCTCGATTTTAGCCAAAACTTGCTTGTTTTGACCAAACAATCGAATGTGGTCTGCGTGCTCGCGTAACCTACCGCAGGGTGTTTCAGGAGAACAGTAGCCTACAATTAATATGGTGTTCTTCTCTTTGTCGACCTCATTAAAAACATGGTGTTTAATTCTGCCTGCATTGATCATCCCAGAAGCGCTGATGATGATGCAAGGAACATGACCCTCGGCCAAAGCTTTGGAATCTTCTACTTTTTGGATGTAATGGAGACCATTGAAACCAAAAGGGTCGTTATCGGTGAGCAGATAAGTGGTTAGCTCCTCATCAAAACATTCAGGATGAGCGCCAAATACCATGGTTGCATTTACTGCCAGCGGGCTATCCACATAAACTGGAATGTGCGGGAGGCGGCCAGCGGAGGCCAATTTGTCAAGGATGTAGACGATTTCTTGCGTACGACCTAGGCTGAAGGCAGGGATAATTAACTTGCCTTTTCTCTCTACACAAGTATCATTGATGATCTGAATAAAACGCTCCGTTTCTTCAGGCGCGCTATCGTGCTCCCGATCGCCATAAGTCGATTCGCTGATCAAGAAGTCTACTTCTGGCATGGGTTGGGGATCGCGCAAAATAGGGCGGTTGGGGCGGCCAATATCTCCAGTGAAGCCCAGCATTTTTGTTTCACCGTTTTCTTGGATACGTAAAGTCACATTGGCACTTCCTAATATATGACCTGCATCGCGAAATAACACCTCTACCTGATCATGGATTCGGAACCATTGCTCATAGGAGTAAGAGGTGAAAAGATCCATGGTGGCTTTTACATCTTGAGTAGTGTATAGTGCGCCATCTTCTTCTTGCTTATCATCACGACCTTTATCATGATTTTCATATTGTGCTTCTCGCTCTTGGATCATGGCGCTATCCAGCAACATAAGATTGGACAGGCTGCGCGTGGCATGTGTGCTGTGAATTTTTCCAGTAAAACCGTCTTTAACTAATTTTGGAACACGCCCAGTGTGATCAATATGGGCATGAGAAAGGATCAAACAACTCAGCTTAGCAGGATCAAAAAGCCATTTGCGGTTAAAACCTTCAAAAGCATGGTCATACCCTTGGTACAAACCGCAATCCAATAAAATACTGAAACCGCTATCCAGCGTGATCAAATGACAGCTGCCTGTTACTTCTCGCGCTGCGCCACAAAATTTGATGGTCATTGGGTGTTGCTTTTGGTTATATCCGTAATCGATTCACATCGGCAACGAATATAACCAAAAAGCAATCTATTATTCTTTTATCAGCTTAAATCCTCCATAATTAAGGCTAGATTTAACCACTATGCCTCCCGAAGATTTGCCCACGTAGCCTTTTACATAGCGAGAGGAGCCTTTTTTGGAATCAGTTTGAACCTCCATGTCGCTAGGGAAATTAATGGGGGCATAGTTTGAATTAACCTCCATTTGTACCGCAGCACCTGACTCTAAGGTAACGCTGATGTTGGTATAGTTGCCATTGATGTTGGCATTGGCACTCGATTTGGCGAGTCTTACTTTGGCGCTACCATATTGAAGATCTAGGTCAATTGATTTCCATAACTTACCCACGGTTACTTGTGTATATTGGCAATTCATGGTCACCGTTGTAGCTTCGCCAATGGTAAAGTTATCATATTGGCCATCCATCTTAAGCTCCTGCATGTTGGAGATGGTAAAATTATCGTACTTCGTATCACCAGATATAGAGCCTACTTTATCCAGCATAAAAGTTGAATAATGAGAATTGAGGTTAAGATCGCCGCCATTCTCGATGTTCAATTTACCGTAACTGATGTTCAAGTTCAAATCTTTGCCTTTAACGATGGCACCGTTGCCATAGCCAAGCGTAATTTTTGAATCTTTCCCTACTTCTTCCAATTTGAAGTTGCCGTATTTTACATCTACATCAGCCTTACCCGTAAATGCTGCTGCATATAAGTCGCCATATTTTTGATTGACATCCAAATTGCAGCTTGCGGGCATATAAACTTCATAATTGATGCGGTAATCGGATTTTCCATTACCACCAGTATTCATAAACCAATTACGCGAAGTAGATTCTATAGTGGTTTCTGCTTTTACATACTCAGCAGCATTCGAGAAATTGATTTTAATCCGATCAAAAACCGTTTGAGCCGAAGATTCAGAAGAAGCATTAACGATGATCGTAATGGATACTTTTACGCGGTTTTTATCCCAAATCTTGACGTCGGTTTTGCCATATTTGTTGATTAAATAGGTAGTACCGTTCGCATTGATATCGAACTCTTTTTTAATGGTTTTGGTAAATTCGCCAAAACCCCAGGCCGGAATAGCCGCTACTGTCAACGCTAGCCCTAAAAGTATCCCGCTCCAATTACATGCTTGTTTCATTGCTCGTTGATTTTGAATTTTGTGGTTTGGCCTGGCGCATGTATTCCAATACACGTTCGAGGATGGCCACTTTGGTTTGGTACGTCTGGATCATGGTTGCCACGATCTCTTCTTCCTTGCCCTTTGGGGCGTTTTTTAGTTCTTCTTTCAGTTCGTTCATGGCCTGATCCATTTGTTTCAGGTCTTTCAGTACAGGAGAGTTCGGGTCGTATTGAGTCAGCTGACTCACTTTAGTATTGATTTGTTGCTGATAATATTGCTCCATCTCAACGTACTCCGGAGAAACAGATTCGATGATGGAAGCGGTATCGGCGGCGTTAGCTGAGCGCGATAAATAACTTCCCGCTATACCACCAGTAATCAAAAGGAGGGCAATAGCTGCCGCAAAACGCATGATTGATCGCAGCGTCATGATTTTTGGTTTGGGCGCGCTTATGGCCCTATCGATCTCACCCCAAACTTTTAGGCTTGGTGTGGCATCGTCAAAGGATTCGCGATTGTCTAAAAAAAAGTTTTCCAAATTATCCCTTTGCATGGCGCAATTGTTTAGTAGTTGGATGCTTGGCGTTGGTTATTGAGCAGGTCTTTTAGTTTTTGTTTTGCTCTACTGTATTGCGACTTGGAAGTGGCTTCGCTGATGCCCAAAATTTCGCCAATTTCCTGATGATCATAACCTTCAAGCAAATACAAAGAAAAAACTACCCGATAACCATCTGGTAAAGTATGTAAGGCAGTTTTGACTTTTTCAATACTCATGCCTTTGTATTCTTCACCTGGAGCATCCTCTGCTGATATGTGGCCGTGTCTATCTTCAATTTCGGTAAACTGAATACGGCGCTTTTTTAAAAAATTGATACAATTGTTGACGACTACTTTTTTTATCCAAGCCCCTATAGCCGACTCGAATTTAAAAGTGGACAGTTTTGTAAAAATGTCGATAAAGGCATTTTGTAACACATCCTCAGCATCTGACTCATCCTTTACCATGCGCAAACATACATTGTACATGGCTTTGGAATAAAGGCGATAAAGCTCGAACTGCGCTTGTCGGTCGCCTCGTTTGCATTTTTCTACCAGCTCTCGGTGTGTGTTGTTGTAATCCAAGCGTACGATCTTATGGGTTTGGTGATGACCAGTTTTGCTTTCGCCGTCGATTATAGACGGATTTCCCCTTGATATGGGAACTACTTTCCTGATCTTATTTTTCAATTCACCTCCTTTTTTTCATACTTCACTAGGGACAGAAGATGTTAAAAAAGGTTGCAAGGGAAATAAATTTTTAATCCGTAATTTTTTTCTCTCTGGAATCAATCAATGATCAGTTGTCATTTTTTGGCGCCAAAAAAAACCAGACAAAAGTGTGCACTTGTTATTGACTCATACCTAAGCGAGCCAGCCCTTCTTTTGGTTTTTCATAATCAGGGGCCAGTTTTAAAGCTTGTAAATAGTCGGCGCGTGCTTGTTTTTTATTTCCCAACATTTCTGCTGCCACCCCCCGGAAGTAAAAAGCGCGGATGTGCAAAGGCGAAACTTTTAGGGTCAAGTCAAATTGGCGGTAGGCTGCTTGGATGGAATCCATATCCAGGTAAAGTAAACCAGCGTTGAAATAAGCATCCTGGTTTTGTGCATCAATGTTGGCCATTTTTTTGAACAACGCCAAAGAACCCTTAAGATCGCCTTTTTCTTGAAGATAATAAGCCTTAGCGTGAATGACAGCAGGGTTATCAGGTTGGATGCGAATGGCGCTATCAAAATAACGAACGGCAATGGCGTTTTTTAATCCAGCATGTAATTGCCCTAAGTTGATCCAGCCATCAATGAGATCAGGATCATTTTCTACTGCGGTTTGAAAACTATTGATGGCCCGGGCGGTGTCTTTTTTTTCTTTAAAATTCATGCCCATCAATAAATAAGCATCCGCATTTTGGGGATCTATTTTGAGTACCTGGTCAAGGGTTTTGAGCGAAGCATCGGGATTTTTTAATATCAACTGAAATTCGCACATTTTCAACAAAGAAGGGATTCGATCCGGGTAAAGACGGACCACTTTTTCCATGGTTTTTAGAGCGGGGTAAGATTTGAAATAATCCAAATAAACATCCGCCAAAAGCTGCAAATAATCCACATTTGTAGAATCTTTGCTCAGCGCTCTTTGCAGATCCAGGATCGCCTCGTCATAGCCTTCATTTTCATAAAATGCTTTTGCGCGCGCAAAAAACAGCTTGGAATCATTGGGGTTGTTGGCAATAGCTACGGAGAGCTTGTCGATGGTGGGGTTGCCAGTAGGTGCAATCGCAACCGCGGTGGGCTCCTTTTTTTTACAGCCAATGGCCATTATTGTCAAGCCGATGACCAGCCAAAGCCAGCGAAATCCTTTATTTTTCATGGTGGAATGTCGTATTTTTTTGCAAATATAACTTCGAAATTTAACCAATGAGCCAGCAAGCTATTGCAGTTTTTGTGTTTTTTGGGATCAGTTGTCTTTTTTTACCAGCTGCTTCTGCTCAAACGTGGCAACAGCTACAGACATTGGGCGGTAAAGAAAACGATTTATTGACGGGCATAGCTTGCAATGAACAATCAAATTGTTTTGCGAGCACCGCTTTTAGGGGGCAATTGACCATTGATGGCCAGGAGTTGACCAGTCAGGGGGGCGAAGATTTTCTGTTGCTCCTGCGGGGAAAAGACAACAAGTACCATTATTTTGTACATGGCGGAAGTGTTCAAGATGACGAAGTTGCTGCCCAAATCGCTACTCCAGATGGCGGCTTGATCTGCGTGGGGACTTATTGGTCGAAATTGATACTGGGGGGCGAAGCTGTATTGTCATCGCGGGATGGCGCGAAAGCTATTTTTCTGGCGCGTTATCACCCTTCAGGGAAGTTGATCTGGATTAAAAACATCGAAGGTACCGGTTTGAAAAATGCTGCCGACCTTGTTCTGGCTTCTGATGGAAGTTTTTACGTTGGCGGTTATTTTAGCGATTCTTTGCGGATTGAAAAAAAGCAATTGTTTACAACCGCCATCAGCGCTTCCTTTTTGGCAAAATACAGCGCAAGAGGTGACGTGCAATGGATAAAAACGCTTGATGGCAAAGGCAATACTCGAGCGGTAGCACTGGCTACGCTCCCAGGAGGGC
>JBBRGN010000111.1:0-14359 GCA_038240665.1 Chitinophagales bacterium
TTTTCATACTGTTTTGTAAATTTGTGGAAGTGCGAGGAAGACATGGATTTTTGGATTTTTGGTCAAACTCAAATATCCCGTTTTTCTCGCCTTTTTCAAAAATGTCCAGTAGTATGAAATACGGTACATTTTCAAAAAACAGATTAACTAGTTGATTTTCAAATTATAAAAAAGGAAGTGTCATCTATCATTCATATCTCTTTTTTTTCAAAATTTTAACACTTTCAGAAAAGTTATCTAACTCTAAAACAACATGTACACATTTAAAATCTACCTTCGCCTGCTCTCTTTGATCAGGCTTATTTAAAACAATTTTCGCCGATTCGCCAATTTTATTATTTTATAAAATATTTTGTTTTATTATTTTAAGGCCAAAATATGCGAGATTGACTACAATTTTGAAACATTCATACACTGCTTCTGCCAAAAGACCAACCAGTAAATTCCTAGCGAGCGTAACCCCTTTCCCCTAAACACGACAAAGCCAACCAGATTGCTCTGATTGGCTTTGCCTATTCGATTTTTTGAATCAAAAACTTAGCTATCGATTAATAGCCAGGGTTTTGCTTCAAGATATCTGCACCCGTCAAGTCAATCTGACCTTGTGGGATCGGCAGGTATTCGTGTTTGTTAGCAGTCATTCTAGCACCGCCAAGCGTAGAAGGCAATTTAGCGCCATCGTAAGCCAAGTAAGCGTTAACAACAGCTACAGCAGTACCCCAACGAACCAAGTCGTAGAAGCGGTGACCTTCGCCAGAAAGCTCTAATTTGCGCTCAAACTGAGTAGCAGTACGAGCAGTAGCTTTGTCTGTCCAAGGTGTATTGTACAACCCGAGAACATAGTTAGCCGCATTAGCACCGCCTTTTTTCACCCAGCTAGCAGGATTAGCAGCACGAGTGCGGATTTGGTTGACATAATCACGCGCTTTTTCCAAGCTACCTACTTCGATTTCGCACTCAGCAGCCATCAACAACACATCTCCAAAACGGATGATGGTGTAGTTCAAAGCGGTGTAGCCAGGAGTCCAAGAGCTGTTGTCCTGTAAAGAACCTACATCAGATTTGTAGTAAGTATACTTCTTAGGAGAGTAAGGACCACCGTTGTTTTGGTTACGAATCCAGTCATTACCAGGGTGATCTTGCCAATCCAAGAAAGGAATACCACGACGGCCAACTGACCAGTCCAAACGTGGATCCAAAGTACCTGCATCCGGTGTGAAAGCAGCTTTGGTATCCAAACCTTGGTCGTTCTTTACTTGGTTAGCGCCCGTGTTGTAGCTACCATCCAATAAAGGCAAGCCATTAGCATCTACGCGGAAAGAGTTAACCATTTCAAAACTTGGCTGGAAGAATCCGCAGCAGTTACCAGGACCGTTAGGGCCAGTGTTGTAAGGGAAGTTCAAGTCAAATTCAGGGTTGGCATTGTTTACGCTACCGGTACCAGCAGCCGCTTGATAAGCCCATACTGATTCGGCGTTGTTGTCATTGCTAGCTTTGAATAGATCGCCATACTTGGCTTCCAAAGCAAACTTCTTACCATTGCTGGTTTTACCGTTGGCGATGATGTTGTCAAACAAAGCTTTAGCTTCGGTGTACTTCTTCTGATACAAGTAAACTTTAGCCAAATAAGCTGCTGCAGCCCACTTGTTTACTCGACCTACTTGACCTTGAGTCTCAGGAAGGTTGTCAAAAGCGTACTTGAAATCGGCTTCGATCTTTGGAAAAAGATCTACATCGTTTTTCACCTTCTCAATACCTCCACCGTAGTCGATGTTCTCATCTACATAAGGAGTGTTGTTAAAGTCACGCTTCAACTGGAAGTAGTTGTGCGCACGCAAGAAACGAGCCTGAGCAGAAATGCTGGTAATATCAGCTGGCAACACATCGGCTTGAGGCGTCTTAAGCAGGCGCAAAACCAAGTTGGCACGAGCAACCCCTTCATAACGACCATTCCAAGCATCAGAGATAACTCCCTGAGTAGAAAGGTTTTCAAAACGCTGGATCGGGTTGATGTCGCTAAAGTCACCAGGGTCGGTACCTTTGTTGGCATCGCCACCGCGGATGCTACCCCATACCCAGTTGGCAGGAGTTGCCATACGGTTACCACGACCGTTTATTTGAGAATAAGCGGCGATCAGTGCGCCGTCAATCCCTTTCTTTGACGTCAACTGCGCGTTGGCCAACTGACCAGTAGCGGGTACGTTCAAAAAAGAGTCCTTACAGGCAAATGCGAGCAACGCAAGTACCAGTAGGGAAAAACTAACTAGAATAACTCTATTCTTCATTTTTTAAAATTTTGTTTTATTTACCTAAAAATAGGCAATTAAAAATTAAAAACCAACATTCACCCCAAAGTTGAAGCTACGGGTGATCGGGTAGTTACCTACGTCAATACCGAAGTTAGTATCTGCATTACCACCTACAGATGGATCTAGACCCTGGTACTTGGTGATGGTCAAAACGTTGTTGGTAGATGCAAATATGCGCAATCTAGTTATTTTCAATTGCGACAAAATGCTTGCCGGAAGGGTATACCCAATCGAAATATTCTGCAAACGGAAATAAGCACCGCTTTCTACATAATAAGAAGAAGCTACCGAGTTGGTACTAAAGTTAGAAGCACTTTCAAAAATTGGAATAGTCGCTCCGGTGTTGGTTGGTGTCCAAGAATCCTTCACGCGCTCGCCCTTAGCAGCACCCAAGAAGGATGGGAAGAAGTCCGTAAACCAACGAGATTGATTCCAAATTTTGTTGCCTGTAACAAAGTTAGCATAAGTAACCAAGTCAAAGTTTTTGTAAGTCAAAGTCAAACCAAGACCACCTGAAAACTTAGGAACTGGGCTACCCAAATAAGTACGATCGCTAGGATCGATTTTGCCATCGCCGTTGATGTCGGCATAACGGAAACGACCTACACCAGCTCCAGCTTGAGTAGCTGCTCCAGCTACTTCTTCCTTAGTTTGGAACAAACCTTGTACTTTGTACCCGTAGAAAGAAGAGATAGAATATCCCAACTGGTTACGGATCGGGTTGATACCGCGGAAACCTGGGTCTACGGTAGTCAAATAAGTCAAACCTGGTGCCAAGTAGTCGATGTTGTTCTTTAAGAAACCAGCAGTAACGTTCACTTCATACTTCAAATCACCCGCAATTTTGCCGCGGCTGATGACTTGGATATCTACCCCTTTGTTCGACATCTTACCGATGTTTACTGATGGAGGTGAAGCACTTGGGCCGTTGGTTGCTGGAATTGGAACTTGGAACAACAAATCCTTGGTGTCTTTCTGCCATACGTCAACGATGATGTCCAATTTGCCTTTAAAGAAGGTCGCGTCAATACCGATGTTCTTCGTTACCGAAGTTTCCCACTTTGCACTTGGGTTACCGATACGTGTCCGGAAGAAACCAGTCTGTGCGCTAGAGTTAGTACCATTGATGTCGTAAGAAGATGCACCAAGGCTACCACCATACAAGCTGAATTGGTTGAATGGGTTAACGTTGTTCGAGTTACCCATGATACCATAACCACCACGGATTTTGAAATCATCGATCCAAGTAATATTCTTCATGAAAGCCTCAGACGATAAACGCCAAGCAGCCGAGAAGGCTGGGAATACCCCGTAACGGTTGTTTTCACCAAAACGGGAAGAACCGTCGCGACGTACCAACGCAGTGATGATGTACTTATCGTTGAAAGTGTACTTCAAACGACCGAAGTAAGAAGCAAAGTTAACTCCAGGGAACAAGTTACTGTTAACCTGACGAGAATCTACGTTGCTCAAAGTGATGTAGTTCGGGTCCGTAGAGAAGGGGTTCAAACCGTTGCCATCAATGCTCCGAGATCTACCGGTGTTCAACGCTTCCTGACCACCCAATACGTCGATGTCATGAATACCGAATTTCTTCTTGTAATTCAAGGTATTGGTCACCGTCCAAGCAAAGTTGAATCCAGCGCCTTCGCCAAAACCAAATGCAGAGTTGTTTTCCGAGTTTTCGTACTGCAAACGGCTATAGAACTTGTAGTAATAGTTGTTGTACTGACCACCGAGGCTAGTACGAGCAGTCAAACCAGGAAGTAGGTCGTATTCTGCATACAAGTTACCAAAACCGTTGAAGTTGAAGTTGCGGTCGTTTTTCTGACCATCGCGGCTAGCTACCGGGTTACGTGGGTTGTTGAAACCTTTAGATGCCGTACCTGCATATCCACCAAATTCGTCGTATACTGGAATGATGGTAGGCATACGGAAAGCCGAAAGTATGTCGTTTTCATCCGCTGCAACACCCTGACCGCCGTTGCCGCCACCTTGACCCAATACCTGACGGTAAGTGAACTGCAAGTTTTCGCCGATGCGCAAGTGCTTGGTTACATTGAATTCACTGTTGGCACGGAAAGTGTAACGGGTGAAATCGTTGTTTTTCAAAATACCCGATTGGTTTTGCGCGCTCAGACCTACATAAAAACGGCTGTTTTCACTGCCGCCAGAGAAGCCCAAAGAATGACGCATAATCGGTGCAGTACGGGTAATCGCTTTGTACCAGTCGGTACCTTCTTTGTTGGCTTTTGTCACTTGATAGATAGAACCCGCAGTCGGGTCTACATTGTACTTAGCCTTTTCAGCATTCAAATCCACCGAACCTACTACACCAGATCTACCCCCAACGCTGAGATAATCAGGAATAACCGGCGTAGAACCCGTTCCAAACTGTGGGTGGTTGAAGATAGGTGCAGCATTGTTCTGAGTAGCATCGTTTTTGTAAGCATTCCAAGTCCAAGTAGCGAAGTCTGTTGGATTCAACAAAGGAATTCCTTTACCTGGATCAGTTACGCCATAAAGACCGTCATAAGTAACGCTCAATTTGCGGGCGTTCTTCGTACCTTTCTTCGTGGTGTAAACGATTACCCCGTTCGCAGCACGTGCACCATAGATAGATGCCGAAGCAGCGTCTTTCAATACGGTAGTAGATTCGATGTCGGCAGGGTTAAGGAAGTCAGTAGATCCTACTGGAACCCCATCCACGATGTACAATGGTTCGTTACCACCGAAGGCACCAAAACCACGTACGCGAATCTGGCTAGAAGTACCTGGCTGTCCGTTGGTGATTACAGTTACCCCAGCTACGCGACCAGCCAACTGCTGTTCTACGTTACCGGATGGAACTACGCCCAAAGCCTTTGAACTTACCGTAGCTACCGCACCCGTCTGTTCCCGTCGAGCATCAACGGTATAACCAGTTACGATAACTTCTTTCAGTGATGATACATCATCTTGTAGAACGATGTTGAATGAGCTTTGTCCTTCCAAGGAAACTTCTGCAGTACGGAAACCGATGGAGCTAATTACCAAAGAGCCTCCCGTGTTCGGAACGCTCAAGGAGAAACTACCATCCAAATCGGTGATTGTACCCGTTACAGTACCTTTTAGAAGAACAGTAACCCCTGGTAGGGTTTCGTTGCCGGCGTTGGAAACCTTTCCCGTTACCGTGCGCTGCGAGAATGCGACAATTGCCGATAGGCAAAAGATAGCACTAAACACAACTCTTTGAAAAAGAGCATGATAGGTGTTGGTCATGAACTAGTGAATTTTTGATGATAAAATGATTATGCATTAAATAGAATCGTAATCAATGATAAAATTCTATCCCGTTTACAATTCCGTTCAGCAAAAATAACATTTAGGATTAAAATTCGGATTTTTTTGTGAAATAATTATTAAAAATTCAAATTACCCCCTCCATTCCAAAGATTGTACGGGATGCGAAACCCCTTATAAATATTGTATTCCAGACACAATTTATACTGATTGCAGAAAAAAGATTTTTTTTCGCTGATCCGAAAAATCAAAAAGTCTTTTACCTTAGGCCAAAAATTAACGCAATGAAGCTCATCGGTTTACTTTTGACCGTTTCGCTCCTTTTTGGGGGCTGCGAAAAAAAATCACCTACTTTATTTGAAGAGCTCAAACCTGATCAAACTGGGGTTTCCTTCAACAACACCATTACCGATAACGATACTTTCAATATCGTCACCTATGAATACATCTACAATGGTGGAGGGGTAGCCATCGCCGATTTTAACAACGATGGCAAACAGGATCTTTTTTTTACTGGTAATCAAGTCGATAACAAGCTTTACCTGAATGAGGGCAACTGGAAGTTTAAAGACATTACGACCAAGGCGGGCGTTGAAGGCAAAGGTCGCTGGAAGTCTAGCGTAGCCATCACTGACCTCAACTATGATGGCCTCCTGGACATCTACATTACTTGTATGACTTATAAACCAGGTGCTCGTCGGGCGAATTTGCTTTACATTAACCAGGGGCTTGACAAAGAGGGTACGCCTACTTTCAAAGAACTTGCTGCAGGCTATGGGGTGGCTGATACTACTTATAGCACTACTAGCGCATTCTTAGATTATGACAATGACGGGGATCAAGATCTTTACCTGGCCGTCAACCATCAGGAAGAACGGGAGATTCCGAGTTCATTTCACACCAAATCCAAAGATGGTTCTTCTCCTAATCGTGACCGCCTATACCGCAACGATTGGGATCCCAAGCTCAAACATCCTATTTTTACCGAGGTCTCTTTGCAAGCAGGTATCCTGGGTGAAGGGTACGGACTAGGCGTCAACATCACCGACATCAACCGCGATGGTTGGAAAGACATCTACGTCACCAATGACTACCTCACCAACGACCACCTCTACATCAACAACCACGATGGCACTTTTACCGATAAAGCGGATTCGTATTTCAAGCACACCTCTTATTCGGCGATGGGCAACGATGTGGTGGATTTTAACAACGATGGTTTGGTGGATTTTGTAGCGGTCGACATGATGCCGGAAGACAACTACCGCCGCAAAACCATGCTCTCGGCCAACAACTACAATATTTTTCAGAAAAACGAAGAATTCAACTACCAGCACCAATATGTGCGCAATACCTTCCAGATCAACCAAGGCAATGCGCCGGGTACCAACCAACCGGTGTTTAGCGAAATCTCAATGCTGGCAGGCATCAGCTCCACCGACTGGAGTTGGACACCGCTTTCCGCTGATTTTGACTTGGATGGTTACCGCGACTTGATCGTCACCAATGGTTTCCCTAAAGATGTTACCGATCTAGATTTTGTCGAGTACAATGCCAGCAGCGGCTATTATGCTTCTCCTGAACATCTGCGCGACCAAATCACTTCGGTTAAACTCAAAAACTATGCTTACCGCAACCGAGGCGATCTTACTTTTGAAAATGTAGGCCCGCAATGGGGCATTACCCATACTTCCTTTTCCAACGGTGCGGCTTATGGCGATCTCGATAACGATGGTGACCTGGATTATGTGGTCAACAACATCAATGATCCGGCTTCTATTTTCCGCAACAATGCCCTGGAAAACGCGGCCAAAAAAGAACTCAAAGATCGCCCCAATTGGATCAGCATCGAGCTCAAAGGGGATTCTCTTAATCCCATGGGTCTAGGCGCTTGGATCAATCTAGAACACGACAATGGCCAAAAACAAGTTTGGGAACATACCATCTACCGCGGTTACCTCTCCTCTGTGCAGCCTTTGGCTTATTTTGGTTTGGGTAAACAATCTAAAATCAAGACCATTAACATCAGCTGGCCAAACGGAACCGTACAAACCCTCCATGATGTAAAAGCCAATCAAGTCCTAAAAGTCAATTACCAGGATGCCAAAACTGTTCCGGCAACGCCAACTCAAGCGCTTACGCCTTGGTTTAGTGAAGAAAGCAAGGCTCTAGGCATTAATTTCTTACACCAAGAAACCGATTTTATTGATTTTAACGTCCAGCCTTTGTTACCGCATAAGCTGTCGCAATTTGGGCCCGGGTTAGCAGTAGCCGATGTCAATGGCGACCAGCTCGACGATTTCTTTGTCACTGGTGGTCATTTCCAAAAAGGGCGCTTTTTTATCCAGCAAAAAAACGGGACTTTCAAAGAGGCTGATTTAATTGATGGCCCGGCTGATAAAGAGAAAAAAGGCGAAGATCTCGGTGCGCTATTTTTTGACGTCGACCAGGATGGCGATCCAGATTTATACCTCGTGCGGGGCGGAGCGGAATTCCGTGCCGAAAACCCCGTTTATCAAGATGTACTCTACCTCAATGAGGGAGGTAAATTCAAAGCTTCCGTTGGTGTTTTACCCGCCTTTACCAAAAGCGGTTCTTGCGTAAAAGCCGCCGATTATGACCGCGATGGCGATTTGGATCTTTTTATCGGGGGTCGCAACAAACCAGCACAATACCCATTGCCGGTTAGCAGCTACCTGCTGCGCAACGACAGCAAGCCAGGCAAACCGCTCTTTACCATCGCCAACGCCGAGGTAGCGCCCATGCTCAAAGATTTGGGGCTTACTTGTGATGCCCTTTGGACTGATTACGATCAGGACGGCTGGGTAGACCTCCTACTCGCGGGCGAGTGGATGCCGCTAATGGTGTTGAAAAACAACCACGGTAAGTTGGAAAACAAGACTGCCGACAGCGGATTGGACAAATACAAAGGCTGGTGGAATAGCTTGACCAGCGGAGACTTTGACGGCGATGGCGATATGGACTATGTTGCGGGGAACTTGGGTCTGAATACCATCTACAAAGCTTCGGATAACCAACCAATAAGCATGTACGTAGCCGATTTTGATGGCAATAAAGGCATTGATGCCATACCCTCCGTGTTTTTTCCCAATCTCAAAGGCGTACCGGAAGAATTTCCCTACAACAGCCGCTTGGATCTGGACAAACAGGTGATCATGAGCAAAAGGGTCTACTTGCTACACGCCGATTTTGGGAAGGTCAACATGAAAGAATACCTTAGCAATTTTAAAGACATCAAACCGCTACACCTGACTGCCAATCACCTCCAAAGCAGTTTGATCCGCAACCTTGGGAACGGAAAATTTGCCGTTGAACCCTTGCCTATGCCCGCCCAATTTGCGCCCCTATTTGGCACTTCGGTTGGCGATTTCAACCATGATGGCAAGCTAGACCTGATCGGTGTAGGAAATGATTATGGGGTAGAAGTTACCATGGGTCATATGGATGCCCAGAATGGCTTTTTGTTTTTAGGACAAGGAAATGGGAAATTTAGCCCCGAAACGCTAACCAAGTCTGGTTTTTATGCCCCTGGTGATGCCAAAAGTTTGGTGCAACTGAATGGCCCTAACAACAAACCGCTGTATCTCGTAGGGCAAAACCGTGGTCCGCTGCTCGCCTTCCGACCAAACGGTGTTATAGGAACATCCTTGGCGTTGCTACAAAACGATGTTCAAGCAGAGATCAAGTTGGCTACAGGAAAAACGTTGCATGTTGAACTCTACCACGGCAATGGCTTTTTGTCGCAATCAGCGCGCCGCTTGAATGTGCCGGAAAATGCCGTGGAGGTAAAAATTACGGATTTTCAGGGTAAGTCGAGGGTAGTGAAGGCTAAGGAATGATTCAACAACATCTTCTGAATTTTGATATTCGATTATTAAAGCCAAAATAGAGCATTGAGCAATTTACCTTGCATAATGTTCTACTTTTTTAATATTTATTCAGTTTTTTAAAAAAAACTTGCATTAAAAGTGATTAACATTCTCTTATTTGTAAAAAAAAAGAATGTTAATCACTTTTCGAGTTTCCAATTTTTTGTCCTTTAACGAGGAAGAAGAATTTTCTATGCTCGCAGGTAAGGTTCGCAAACCTGTACGGCCTGCAGTACCAATTAAAGAAGGCAGAACAAGTATTGAGGCTTTAAGGTTAGCTGTAATATATGGAGCAAATGCTTCAGGGAAATCTAATTTAGTTAAAGCCATCGATTTTGAAAAAGTAGTAATAGTAAAGGTCTAAAGAATAGATTTTACCTAGATAGCCATTTTAGGCTACAGAGAGACAACCAAGAAAAGTCTTCAAAATTTGAATTTGAAGTAAATAGAAAAAATTATGCTTATGGGTTTATCATTCAATTACATGAAAAAAAAGTAGTTGAAGAATGGCTTTTGAATTAAGAAAGACCATTCAAAAGGCCATTTTCGAGCGCGTAGTTAACAAGAATGGCACTACTATTATGAAAGCCCAGCCTCAATTTAAAGGCGACAATGCAGTTCGTTTTTCAATTTATTCCCAAGATGTAGGAGCACACGAGTTATTAATTACGACTCTCGGCCAAAAAGAGTGGAATATGGCATCAAGTTTTTTGATTTTTAAAACCATTTCCGATTGGTTTGACCATAACTTGGTGATATTTTACCCAACAACAAAGATCTACCCTTTTGATTTTATTGACCTAGAGGAATCAGATGATAAAGAATTTTATCGCAAAGTACTTCATATGCTTCGAACTGGCATAAATGAAATAGAGTTTAGAAGCGAGAATGCGGATGAAATTATGAATAAAATAAGCGAAGATCAAAAAAAATAGATTATTCGAAAGTCTTGATAAGGGTCGTAACCCTAAAATTTTATTTGAAAGAAAAAGACTACATTTTTCAAAAAATAAAGCCGGAAAAATAATTGTCTCTCAAGTAATTACCAAACATAAACTTAAAGATGAAAATGAAATGGTAAATTTTGATTTTGAAGACGAATCAGACGGTACCAAACGCTTATTTGATTTTGTACCTTTACTCCAATTGCTTAATCGTGATGATTTTACAATCATTATTGATGAAATAGACCGAAGTTTACACCCTGAATTAACTAGAAACTTTATTGAGCTCTTTTTAACCAATGAAATTGCCAATACCAACGGCCAGCTCATTGTCACCACGCACGAATCCAGTCTACTCGATTTTAAGCTCTTACGCCGAGACGAAGTATGGTTTGTAGAAAAAAACAAACACGGAGAATCTCATCTGTATTCCTTAGAGGAGTTTCAACCACGGTTTGACAAAGAGATCCGCAAAGCTTATTTACAAGGTCGGTTTGGAGCTATTCCTTATATTTCAGATTATCAGAAGTTAAACTCGGAAACTACTCCTTAAAAATAGGCCAAGAGATAAAAAAGGAATCATCCGCAAAAGCGGCGGACAAAGGAAGAATCCAACAATACTTTTCATCATCGCTACTGAAGGCAGGGCAAGTGAACCTCAATACTTTAGCCATATTGCTGACTTAGTAAAATCTATACCAAGAGGTCGTTTGGTCAAAGTTGAAACATTACAACGTGTTGATAATCCTAGTGATTATATTAGGGTGCTAGGGATGTTGGACGCTTACAAAAAAGAATTTTCCTGGGGAGCTAACGACCAGCTTTGGTGCTTAATTGACCGCGACAATTGGCCGATTGGTAATATTGCACAAGCATTCAAAAGATGTAAACAAAAAAAATTATGATTTTTGCCTAACCTCTCCATGTTTCGAATTTTGGTTGCTGTTGCACCATATAGACTTAAAAGTATTGTCAAAGGAACAACAAGAGGAAATCCTCAAAAATTCGAAATTCTCTTCCAAATGATTAATCGAACAATTACTCAATGATCATTTACAAAAGGAATATAGTGAAAGCTATAGCAAAAGTTCCATTTCTAAAATTCAGATGCCGAAAATCTCTTTTGCTATAAAACAGGATTCAGAATTACAATTAGGCAAAGTAGCCTGGGCTACGGATATTTTTCACACCAGAATTCATATTCTCCTCCAACAAATATTTAATTCATAATCCCTGATTATGAATTGAATATTAAGTAATTGCTGTGGTAAAGAGGTCAAATGTCTCAATTCACCTTAAACTGACGGATCAAAACCGCGCCGGTTTCCTTCATATCGGAACTCAAGATCAACACTTGTTCCCGTTTGCCGTCCTCTACCGAAATGGCCACTGTATTGGGTACAATCTCGCCGAGGTCTTCCGAAAACACAATCAAAAAATTATCCTGTTGATCCAGACGCACTTTAAAGATCACTTTGTCCTTGGTCAAGCGGTGTTTTTGGACAACTTGCTGGCCGTTCAAAAAAATGGAGATCACGTCGCCGTCGATGGTTCCGTTGTCCCATACCCGTAAGGTAAGTTCCGAACGATTGACTTGAATGGTGCGTTGCAATTTGATGCGCCGCTGGTTGGGGCTTTCCTTTTGCAAAGCTTGGATGCTGGCGCGTAAATCGGTATCTAAAATCGGTTTTTCCAGATAAGCTTTCCCAGGCGCGCAAGCACCTGTACGCGGGGTGGTGCCTTCGATAAAACCAGTCCATTTGCCCCGAAAAGCAAAGTGACTGCTGTCTTTTTCCAATTTAAGCCTTAAGGTTTTCAAACACCATTTCCATTGGGGATCGGTTTTTTCAATGACCCGATCTTCGCGGATGGTCAAAGAATCATTGGCGGGATTGAAATCCCATTCCAACGCCAATCGACCGCTACCGCCAGCCGACTCCGAAACAATGCGGGCAAAACCTTTGCCGCCCTGTTCTAAATTCACTTCGTATAAAAAAGTATAATCGCGATCTGATTGATCGATCTGTCCGATCCAAGTGCCTAAAACACCAAATTGCGCGGTCTCCGCGCCAGGGACAACGACGCCTACTTTTCGCAATTTCATCATCCCAGGCGCACAACCTCTGGCTTCCCAGGAGCCTTGCAATTGCCAAGCGCCATCGCCGCCAGTACCCAATTGTAGCGTTGCGTATTTCAAACACCAAGCGCCGCCCTTGGCGTCAATTTGATAAACTTCTTGAAGTATCAAGCGTCCGTTTTCCCAAACACCGGCAAGGCTAAATTGTGCCGTGGCCAGCCCGTCGCTGGTCGTTGCTGTAGCTGTACCCGTTAGTTTATCTTGTTCTTGGACGATGTCCATTTGGTAGGTGTAAGTCACATTTTTTCCCGTTTGGGTAACGGAGCCTTCCCAACGACCCGATAAATCTTGTCCCTGAGCAGCATATGCTGTCAAAGTGAGCAGCAAACAGAACCAAAAAGTCTTCATATAATCGATGTTTTGGGTCATCTAGCCAATTGTTTAGAACCTTGTTATTCCTATCTCCACAAAAGTACCGGTTTTTGCAAAGTCAAGCGAAGAAAATGAAATACCAAAAAAATCAAACTGGATCTTTGGTCAAAATCTCCCGGATTTTGCGATTAAAGACGTCATAAAAGACCAAGTTGTTGTGCCCCGCTCCAGAAACCGTGGTAAATGTATCGTCAGGTTTAAGGTGTTGACGTAATTTTTTGGCACTAGCATATGGAACGACAAAATCCCGCGTACCTTGAAAAACATGCACCGCACAGGAGGTTTCGCTCAGGTACTGATAAGTTGGTAACGGATAGCGAAAAAGAAAAACCCGCGGCAACCAAGGGTAATATTGGTAAAAAAGATCACGCATGCTAAAAAAAGGTGTTTCCAAAATAAGCAAGCGAGCGGGTTGTTCCGCGGCTACGCGTGTGGCAAATGCCGACCCCATGGAGCGACCGTACAGCACAATGTCTTCGGGTGCATAAGATTGTCGTAAGTAATGGTACACCGCAAGGGCGTCATCGTACATGATCCGTTGGCTCCTTGGACCCGTACTTTTTCCGTATCCACGGTAATCGTAGACAAAGTAATCGTAAC
Organism: Chitinophagales bacterium; assembly: GCA_038240665.1. GTDB lineage: Bacteria > Bacteroidota > Bacteroidia > Chitinophagales > Saprospiraceae > Haliscomenobacter. Next base: position 13,535 of record JBBRGN010000111.1, read on the forward strand.
CAAATTGGGCAAAATAGTGGTATAAATGTCCCCAGCGAGCCAAGCTACCGGCGTTACCATGAAAAAAAAGTACTACCCCGCGACGTTTTTCAACCTCGTCTATTTTGTACCATAGGGCATTGAGATTCCCGTGATGATCGGTAGAAATGTCCAATTCTTCCAACCGCTCTTCAAACTGGTAGACGTAATCCTTTTTTAAACGCCGGGGTCGAAAAATAAATTGAGCTTGGAAAACACCAGTCAATAGGTTACCAATAAACAGCAAAACCAGCAGCGTTGCCAACAAATACCATCCCAGCATCACCAAAAAAGACCCCATGTGTTTGCTTTATTCTGCGGTGGTTTGATCAACTATTTTTTGCCCACCAAAACCTGAGTGGGACTCAACATAAAAGGCGGCAAATATGCTGGAATATTGCTAAACGGCAATACCTCAGGTTTGAGGCGAATCCCAATAACTTCTTCCATAAAAGACCGGCGTGCTAGAATACGTTGCCACATTTCCGGAAATTTGCTGGCTATTTCTGCACGCAATTCGGTATCCGCCAGAGCGATGCCATCTTCGATGTTGATGGTGTGGTAAATGGAACCCGTAGCTGGGATAACATCCACTTGTATGGCCATACCCGAACGGAGTTGAATTTTTGAACCTTTATCCACTGGCGAATGAACCCATTCATCCAAGTGCAGGTAATGACCAGGATTAAGACTTACCCCAAAAAATGGATCGCCAATAATGCCGTGTATGGTATCGTACAACTCCCCGCCCGTGACGCCAATTCCAACTTTTTCATACCATGCTGCAACCGCGCGAAAATAGGGAAT
>JBBRGN010000112.1:0-14353 GCA_038240665.1 Chitinophagales bacterium
GATGTGAATAGCAATGAGCTTATTCCTGATTGTAGTCACAAGACAAATGGGTTGTTATTCCAACTCCGTGATTTTGCGTACCACCAGATACAAACGCGTGTATTCGTTTACATCTTCGATAAACGGATCGTGTTCCAGATGGTTAGCAGAAATCAATTTCAGATGAGCAACCCGACCATGACGGTCAAATATTTTTTGGACATATTTTACCCAAATCGAGCCATTGTTTTTAACGGCGTAGATTTTATTGTCTCTTACTTCGTTTACGCCCTGTAATTCTCGGCAAATCACCATGTCGCCATCAAAAATGATGGGCTCCATACTGTTTCCTGAGATTGGGAAAGCTACCAAGCCGCTACCACTTAATCCTGGGAGGCTAAATAATTCATAGTCTTCTACAGCGAACCCTCCTGCTTCGACAGCTGAACCAGCAAAGGCTTCAGTAGTAGTGAAAAGAATATTTCCGGTTCGGCGAATGCTTTCCTTGGATTCATCGGATTTAACGACTTCGGAAATGTCAAAACCAAAAGGTGTGCCCATGCCATCCAATAGGTAATTTTCATTGATGCCATATTCTTGGCAAAGGGTTCGGGCATGACGGTAATCAAGACAACGTTTGTCATCTGCATTAAGGAATGCGCGGATGATGTGTCCGTAGGCGCGATTGCCCAGGATCTTATCCGCAAAATCACCGATTCCTTTTCCGCCACGGTCATTGGGAATGATATCTCCGCGTTCTACCAATAGGTCAAATACCTTACGGAAACGTTCATTTAACTGGACACGGTCATCGCGAATCATAGGTTATTTTTTATCTTTAAAACAATATTAATCATTTCTCCGGCAAGATAAAACAAAAACATTTATTAAACAAAATATTGTAACTTATTTTTTTTCTTGCGACAAAAAGTATTTTTTTGATGAAAATAAGCCACCTTGCAGGTCGAAAATAAGGGCGTTTTTTTGGGTAGAAGAAAGTTTTTGTAATGTCCGCTTTCATTTTTAACTACCTTTTCATAAATACCGTTTATTTTTGTTTTTTGTAGCGAACCGAAAGCATACATGTCAGCAAAAAAGAAAAAAGGCCAACTATCCCTAAAATTGGGTTTAAATGACGAACGGGTTCCCAAGCTATTTGGGGTACTCTTGTTGTTTTTTGCCCTTTATTTTTTCATAGCATTTACCTCCTACCTTTTTACCTGGTACATCGATCAGGATCGGGTATTGCGTTTTTCCTGGGAGCTGCTGTTGCATAGCGACATTGAGATGGCCAACTGGCTGGGGCGATTGGGCGCTATTGTTGCTAACTTCTTTTTTTATTGGTTGTTTGGCCTACCATCTTTTATCATCGTGTATTTACTGGTACTTATTGGTTTTGCCGTAATTCGCCGCAATGGCATTGACACCTATATAAGTAACTTACGTTACGGACTTATCCTGATGGTCTGCTTATCGGTATTTCTAGAGTTTTTATTCAACAGCACCGGATTCCCTTGGGGCGGCGCTATAGGCGAAGCTGTTAACTTGTGGTTGTTTCAATTTGTAGGTACTGCGGGTAGGGTAGTGCTGTTTTTAGCCATTGGATTTGGATTGGTGGTTTGGCGTTTCAATCCCAATTTTGATGGGCTCACACCCACGCAAGCTTTGCAGGAAGTTAGAAATTATGTGGAAGAGTTTATTCAGGGAAGACTGTATCGGCGCAAACCCGTAGCTCGCGATATCCGAGAAGAGCAAGCCAGCCTGAGGCCGGGTTATAAAGCAAAATCAGCACCCGCATCAAGTAGTACCGCAGCCGCCCCTGAAACGGAGGAAGGCGATGCTACGCCAGTTGTGCCACTGCCCCCGCTAACTGGAAGCCAGTTGGCTTTTGATTTGGCGCAAAAATCTTTGCCCAACAAACCGACTTCGCTTACTCCTGGATCGGCAATGTTGGAATTGGAAGCCATTGTTCCTGCCTCTGTTCCTCCTGTTGATGCCCCTCCAGCGCCACGAGATATGGATGCCATTCATTTGGCTACTGAAGAAAACTTAGACCATAGCGAACCTTATGATCCAACCCTAGAATTGTCTTCTTATGAGCACCCAATCATCATGTTGTTGGAAGATTATTCGGATCAGAAAGTAGAAATCGATCGGGAGGAATTGGAAGCCAATAAAGACCAGATCATTGAAACCTTGCTTCATTATAAGATTGAGATCACCAAAATTCGCGCTACGATTGGGCCAACGGTTACTTTGTACGAGATTATACCCGCCCCAGGCGTACGTATTTCTAGGATAAAAAATTTAGAAGACGACATCGCGCTCAGCCTTTCGGCACTTGGTATCCGTATCATTGCCCCTATTCCTGGTAAAGGAACCATCGGTATCGAAGTACCCAACAAGAAGAAGCAGATGGTATCGATGAAGGAAGTGTTGATGTCGGAAAAATTTAAAAAGGCCAAAATGGATCTGCCTATCGCCTTAGGAAAAACCATCTCAAACGAAGTTTTTGTAGCAGACTTGGCTAAAATGCCGCACTTGCTTCTTGCTGGGGCTACTGGGCAAGGTAAATCGGTTGGTATCAATGCGATTTTGATGTCCCTGTTGTACAAAAAACATCCCTCGCAGGTTAAACTGGTACTCATTGACCCTAAAAAGGTGGAGCTTTTCCCTTATGCCGCGTTAGAGCATCATTTTTTGGCTTTTTTACCTAATCAAGATGAGCCCATTATCACGGATACCAACAAAGTGATCAATACGCTGAACTCGCTTTGTATTGAAATGGACAACCGCTATGAGTTGCTGAAAAAAGCTTCGGTGCGCAACATCCGCGAATACAATGATAAATTTGTTCAGCGACGTTTGAATCCGCTTAAAGGTAACCGTTTTTTACCTTTTATCGTATTGGTCATCGACGAATTTGCGGATTTGATTATGACAGCTGGTAAAGAGGTGGAATTACCGATTGGTCGATTGGCGCAGTTGGCTCGAGCGGTAGGTATTCACCTGATCATCGCTACCCAGCGTCCATCGGTGAACATCATCACGGGTGTGATCAAGGCGAACTTTCCAGCACGTATTGCTTATAAGGTAACCTCAAAAGTTGACTCCCGAACCATCCTTGATGCCGGTGGCGCAGAACAGCTGATTGGCCGAGGAGATATGTTGCTCTCCGTAGGCGGTGAAATGATTCGATTGCAGGGGGCATTTATTGATACGCCGGAGGTGGAAAAAGTAATTGACTATATCTCCAAACAATCAGGGTATCCAGAACCTTACTTTTTGCCAGAGTTTTATGGCGAGGACGAAACACCTGGTCGCTCAGATTTGAAATACTCTGACCTGGATGAAATGTTTGAAGATGCTGCACGGTTGATCGTACAAAATCAACATGGCTCTACTTCCATGATTCAGCGGCGCATGAAACTAGGATACAACCGCGCTGGACGCATCATGGATCAATTGGAAGCCATGGGGGTAGTTGGTCCCAGCGAAGGCAGTAAAGCGCGCGAAGTGCTTATCTACGATGAAGTAGAATTGGAAAAATACCTAGTGGATCTACGGAATGCTCGATAGGGGGCTTATTGATCGAAAAATTGAGTACTTAGTTTCTCTACTGCGGCGCATCAACATCCAAAAATAAATTGGGAACAATCGTTATCGCCGGGTCAAGCGCCTTACGGTAGGCGATGTGTACCCGCTCAATAAAAGTTCCCATCTTATAATAAATGGTCACTGCCTCCGTATTGTGTGCCCTTACCGTAGTACAATAGAAATCCGGATACCGCCGCTTTAAATAATCGGTGTTCATGAAGTCGACGATAAATGCAAAAATTCCTTTGGTTTTAAATTTCGGATTGACACCAAAACCCGTTCCCTTACAACCCATGGTTTTTGCCGTACGCATGCGGTATAAAAACCCAGGAATCTTCCACCAGCTCATTTTTCCTTTAAGGGGTTTGATGATGGGATTGATATCCGGAAAAAAGGCGCAAAATCCAGCTGGCTCCTCTTCGCAATAGGCAATGGCCAATAATTTTGGTTCCAGGACGAAGGCTGCTTCCTGTATGATTTTTTTGAAACCAGCAGGGTCGGCTGGACGAAAATGCGTACTTCCTCCAAATGCAGCATTGTAAACGATGGTAAAATCATCGGCGTATTGCTCCAGTTTTTTAGGATTGTAAGTTTCTACACGTATATTATTGTTGCGGCTGATCCGGTCAATCACGGCTTTAAACCGACTCATGTCTACATCCATTTTACCTTTCATGGTAAGAATCTGCTCAAAGGGTAGGTAGCCATTATCGACAAAAAAAGGGTGATAGTACCTTGGTTGATAGTTTTCCTGAAAAAGGGGAGGAAAAAAGCCCTTGACCAAAAGTCCCCAAAATTTATCCCTACCTCCGAAATTAATCGGGCCGTCCACTGCTTTGATGCCTTTTTCATGCAGATATGCCTCAGCTGTCTGAAACAGCGCACGGGCATAAATATCCTTATCCACACATTCAAAATAACCGATCCCACCTACAGGATAGGCTTGGAGTTCATTGTTGCGGTGGTCAATAAAAGCGGCGATACGACCAGCAGGAAGGCCTTTTTCATCCAGAAGAACAAAGCATTTGGCTTCGCCGTGGTCAAGCGCATTGTTTTTGCCTGGCGTAAAAGTACCTTGTACGTCACCTTCTAGCGGACAGATCCATAAGGGGTCGTTTTGATAAATGCGATGCGGAACTTTATGAAACAGCTTCCAGTCTTTAGCGGATTGTACTTCAAGGATGGTCATAGTAATGAAATTATCGTCCACGAAATTAGAGAAAATCTAGAAAGTAGGCGTGTGAAAATAAGAATAGGCATTGATGAGCTTGTTTTTTTGCCAGCGCCGGATTGGTTTTTTTGAGCTGGAAAAGGGCTTTTTTTACCTTTTTTTGAGTGATTTTAAGAAAAATAAAAAAAAATTCAGCAATTTTCAAGCAAAAAAACTTGATTTTATTCAACATTCCCTCAAATCTGTTACATAGTTTAATGCATTGATTTTCAATTATTTTAATGATACATATAAAGGTAATTTCCAGACAAAAGGGTTTTTTTTTTTCAACAAACGTCATTTTTTGTCTTTGTTCTCGGCAGAAAACGATCGCATATTTGTAATGCAATCAGACGAGATGCACAATCAAAACAAAAAGAACTGAGAGTCGAGCGACTCGGATACCTGAAAAAGTTCAGGAATCTACTTCAGATTGACATGCAAGAAAAAACGTGCTTTGCTGCCGGTGGAAGAGAGGCTATCCCAAAAATTACCACGTTGTGGTGGTGATCAATAAAAAAACCGATTTATTCTACACTGTTCTAATCAAAAACACTGGCACTGATACTGAAAACGTTTTGCTTCCGCGCTACTTTAGTCGGTTCAACATCTCAAAAGGATAGCGACTGAAAAAAGTAACTACCCCAAACTGCTTCAATTTTTTTTGAAACGGTTCTTGCGGATCAAAAATGACAGCGTTCAGTACCATTCTACCGGCAGCTCAACACAAAAATATATGGGTTTATGGTTTGATCTCAAAGGAGGTCAGCATCAGAAAAAAATGAACATCTACCCTAACCTTTTTCTGAAAATGTAACCAATCAACTGAGCGTCGTCTAAATGAAAAGCAGCAAACGAGCAGCATGATTTGAAATGACGGATTGGAAACACGGAAATTTTATAACAGCGTTTTTTTTCTACAGCGTTAAAATGATTCATCGTAACCAACTTGCTCCCAGAGCGTAGCGATACAAACTGGAAATGAAGGGCAACCAAATTCAAGTAAGTTGCTGGTGCGGTAATCATAATCCCATAAACTTTGATAGGTTCCCTGCAGAAAATGCTGCGGGGAACCTCCAATACCAAGCATGTTCACGAGCATAAAATATAGTTAGGTCGTTTTCCTTTAAGAATTAGGTCGTCTTATTTTTTCATGAGATTATGATTTGTTATTAGCGTGAGGCCGCACCGTAGAGTGCGGCTTTTTTTTTGTCCTGATTTTTGGTTTGTTTTGTGGCCAATGATAATTAGATAACATTTACTTTATGGGGCGGCTTTAATATTGTTCTTTTCCGGCCAGAGTAGCCTTGTTACAATGCATCCAATTGTTTGAGGATCCAGTTTTTCTCTGGAAATGAAGGTGCAGTAACCAATTCCTCCCTAAGTTTTTCCTTGTGATCCTTGTCGTAAGTATTTAATTTGGTCAATTTCTTCATGTAACGGATCAGTAGGTTGACGTTATTTTTGTGGTAAGCAATGGCTTTGTTGCGATTGACATAAGTTCTTAGGCTATCCAATAGCGATTCCAGGGCATTAATTTCATTGAGTTCGTAGTAAATGCGTACCAGCATAGACTTAGCGCTGAGGTTGATGAGCAAGTCGTCAATATCGAACTGAATCAAGAGACTTTGCGCTTTATCGTAATGACCCATTTCAAAATAAAGCTTACACAAAGAGAACTGCACGAAGTTATCTCGATAATCCGGAGCAAGGTACTGTTGGTATTGCTCGATAAAATTGCTTACCCAATCAAATTCTTTAAGGGTGGTGCCGATACTGACAATGTTTCGAAAATCAAGATGGTTAAGAACACCATTGATGATTAAAAAATGTGACTCAATTCCTTCCTGATACATTTCAAAAGCTTCCCTTAGGAATTTTTGAACACCAGTATTCATTTTTCCAATACAGTAATTGATGGCAATTAAGTGAAGGTCACTGCGTTCTGCAGGTTTAAACAAGCGGTTATAACCTTTTAGTGCTTGTTTCATTTCAAAATAGTGGGTTTCTTCGTTTGGATACCGAAACAAATTATACAAATGATAGTATACTTTAATAATTGGGATGTCCAGTAGTTCTTTTTTATTGCTTACATATTCCATCAAAGCGTCAATTAGACCAAGGTCGTACTCGGTTTTATACACCCGCTGGTGGGAGAGCATGACACAAGCCAATTTTATTTTCCGCGCAATAAAAGTATTCTCCAAACTATCGGACATCTCTTGGTAGTGCAGTTTGGTGGCGCGGGTCTTTTCATTGATGCGATTCGATTTTTCCTTGACGATCAGGTAACCTTTTTCTAAGTGTTCATCGTCTTTAAAAGGGAAAGCTTCGTACTCGTCTTCGAGTTTTTTGATGGCCTTTTCGTAGAGTTTATCTAGTTTTCTCTCGTGGTAGACATTTACCAAAGTGATGGTTTCACGAAAGGGCTCTTCCCTAATTTTGATGTAAAAAAAGTATTCCTCAATGGCGGTCTGTAAAAAGTGCATGGTTTGTCGCAATCGGGCGTCATCAAAAGTCTCCTTGGGAAATATTTTGGCAAATAATCGTTCTTTGGTAAGCAACTTGTCCTTTTCTTCGCCAAGGTGCTGGGAGAGGTATTCAAAAAGCTGATACACATCATCCCGTTGATTGTGGATGGGAGAAAGTAACCATTTGCGTAGTTCGCGCACCTCTTTTTTGCTGAGCGCAGAAAAAATATGGAATAGTTGACTGTTGCGCATAGAAGGCCTTTTTATTTTTTTTTCAACAAATTGCTAAACGAATCAATAGTATGAAAAATTTGATAATCAAGTTTTTAGATTTATTTTTTAAGGTTTTTGCCTTGGAAAGATACACTTTTTTTTTCAACAAAAGGCTTTTTTTGTCTTTGTTCTCTCCTGAAAACGGTGACATCTTTGTAGGGCAATCAGCAATGAGGCACAATCAATACCAACTCATGAAGGCCCAATCAATACAAACGACGACATTAAAAAAAATCAAGCTACTCCTCCTAGTGGCCTGTGCCGTCTTGTTGAACGGCATTTTTGAAAAAGCATACACACAAGGTTGGCAATTGAATTATGGATCGGCCAAAACGGATGAAGGCTGGTCGGTGCTTCAAATGGAGGATCAAGGTTTTCTGGTAGTAGGTTTTGGGGAATCTTTTGGAACCGATAACGATCAAAAGATTTTTGTTGTTCGCACTGATGTGGACGGCACTGTGCTCTGGTCGCGCTACTACGATGACGGTTTTCAAGTGCAAGCCAGAGCCATCACGCCTACCAAAGATGGTAATTTCCTGATCATAGGAAACATCAAAACCCTTTCAGGCAGCAAAGAAGACATTTATTTGCTTAAAATAGACCGTAAAGGCAACCAAATCTGGCATACCAAATTTGGAACAGTAAATCTGGCCGAGCGCGTCAGCGATGTTGTGATGGATGCGGATGGCGGTTTTACGGTCATTGGCGCTACGGAAACTACCGATCGCGAGGATGATGCCTTGGTAGTGAAGTTTGACAAAAACGGAAGTCCTGTATGGTTCAAAACCTATGGCACCCCTAAATCTGACAAAGGGAATGCGATGATTGCCTTTGGAAATGGGTACGCTTTTGTGGGGGATTCTAAAAATTCAATTGGATTCAACAACGACATCATTCTTTTCCGGATTGATAGCAAAGGTGAAATTATCTGGCAAAGCCGGATCTCCAATAGCTTTCGGGAAGAAGGTAGGGCATTAATAGCCACCAAAGATGGCGGCATCGCAATCGCTGGGGTAGTAAATGACAATACCGATGCCTTTGTCGTGAAATTTGACGCGAATGGTCGACAGATCTGGACACGTTCGGTAGGTGAAGCAGGTAAAGAAGAAGAAGCCAACGACATTGTAGAACTGCCAGATGGATCACTAGCGATAGTAGGTTTGAAATTGGTTGATCCAGTCAATGTAGATGTATACATTGCTAAATTGGATAGCCGTGGTAACATACTTTGGGATGTCACCCAAGGTGATCCTTTGTTCACTGAAGAAGGCCGCGATATCAAAGCAACCGCTGACGGAGGATTTATCATCGCTGGCTACAATGGCAAACTGCTCAGCTCATTCAATGACATGATTTTGTTGAAAACGGATGGAAAGGGCAACGTTATTTCTAACCGCATCAATGGCCGTGTTTTTGAAGATCGTGATGCACAGTGTGATTATGACAATGGCGAGCGTTTATTGAGCAATTGGATCGTTCAAGCCAAAGGGGCCAATAATACCTACTACGGTACAAGCGATGCCAAAGGAAACTATAGCTTGCTGGTGGACACTGGGGTTTACATCGTATCGGTTGTTCCTGCCAATGTCTATTGGGGACCATGCAGCACTACCGGCAACACCATTCGCCTCAAAACGGTATACGACTCCATCCGCGTTGACTTCCCCGTAAAGGTCGCTATCGGATGTCCTTATCTAGAATTAAATGTCACCACGCCTTTCTTAGCGACCTGTAGTGACTTGGAATACACCTTGGTCTATGCCAATACAGGTACAGGTACGGCTGACAAAAGTTATATCGATTTATTTTTAGACTCAAAGCTGGCGTTCAAATCTGCTTCAGTACCCACGCAAATCTTGCCCAATGGCAAACGTCGCATTCAGCTGGGATCCCTAGCTGCTGGCGGTGCTGGTAAAATTACTTTCCAAGCCTCCCTGGCTTGCCAAGGAATTGCCAATGGTCAAGCTGCGTTGGTATCTGCGCAGATTTATCCTGATTCATCTTGCTTGAAGCCTAGCGCAGACTGGGATGGTTCCAGCATTGTGGTGATCGGTCAGTGTTTAAAAGATACTGTGGCTTTTCGCATCCAGAATGTGGGGAAGGGCGCCATGAAAAAACCAGGCAGGTCGATTGTGGTAAGAGACGACGTTATGTTGGGATTACCACAAAGCGAATTACAATTTCAGTTAGAGCCTCAGCAGATCAAAGAAATTAGGTTCGCAGCCAATGGTTCTGCTTATCGGGTCTTTGCCGATCAGGCAACTGGCCATCCTAGCGGCGCAGCTTATCAAACAGCTTTTGTAGAAGGCTGTGTAAATGATGGAACCCCGATCACTACTGGAACGGTGACACAGTTTCCAGAAGATGATCCCAATTCGAATCTTTCGATTGACGTACAAGAAATAAAAAGTGCTTTGCTACCAGTAGAATTAAGAGGCTATCCCAAAGGTTATCGCGATGCTGCGCTAATCGACAGCAAAACCGATTTATTCTACACCGTTCTATTCAAAAACACGAGCACCGAAGCGGTTCAACGTATCGTAATCCGCGATACCTTATCGTCGGCGCTTGATCTTACTTCGATCGAGCCGGGCGCAAGCAACTACCCCTACCGTTTCGAGGTTTATAGCAACGGCGTTTTGCGGATCACTTTTGATAGCATTCAGTTGCCCGCAGCCGGTAATGCCGCGCCAAAATACGGGTTTATTAAATTTAAGGTCGCCCAAAAAGCCAATACCCCCAAAGGTACCGTCATTAAAAACCGTGCAACGGTGTTCTTTGATTACCAAAAACCAATTGCAAGTAATTCAGTGAAGCACCAAGTGGGGGTTTTTCCGGATTTTGTACAGGTGATTACGTCAAGCAAGGAAGTATTTGTAGAAGGAGTGAGCGTGGATGTTTATCCCAATCCTTTTTCTGAATCGGTAACCATTCAGTTGAAAGGCCGCCAATATGATCAGTTGCAAATGAGCATCTATGATTTGAAAGGACAATTGGTAAGACATGAAGTTTACAACAGCAGCTTTATATTGATTCATCGCAACGAGCTTACCGCTGGAATGTACGTATACAAACTGGAATCAGGAGGGAAATTGATTAATTCAGGTAAGCTGTTGGTGCGGTAATATAATCCCATAAACTTTGAAAGGTTCCCTGTAGAATTTCCTACGGGGAACCATCAATAACGAAAACGTTATCACAACAAAAAAGATAGTTAGGTCGTTTTTCCTTAAAGAATTTAGGTCGTCTTATTTTTTCATGAGATTATGATTTGTTATTAGCGTGAGGCTGCACCACAAAAGTGCAGCTTTTTTTTCTCATGAAATTATGATGTCACGAACATAATAAGAAAATCTTAAACCGTAAAACGGTTTGCCCATAAATTTGCAAAAAATACCAGTTTGGTGGTATTTATTTTTTTTTATTGTGTTTAATGTAACATTTAGCATTTTTTTTATAATAGATTTATTTACCAAAGATTCCAGCCGACAAATAGCGGTCTCCACGATCGCAAATGATGCAGACGATAACTGCATTTTCCAGCTCCAGCGCTAGTTTGGACGCCGCCAAAACTGAACCTCCGCTGCTCATTCCGCCAAAAATACCATCTTTACTGGCCAAGCGCCGAGTCATGCCAATGGCTTCTTCTTGAGAAACATCAATAATGCGATCGACCCGACTGGGTTCATAAATTTTTGGTAGGTATTCTGGAGACCATCTACGAATGCCTGGAATGTTGGAACCATCAGTAGGTTGAACGCCAATGATTTGAATGTCAGGATTTTGTTCTTTTAAATACCGGGAAACACCCATGATGGTACCCGTTGTGCCCATGGTGGCGACAAAATGGGTGATTTTATGATCGGTGTCTTTCCAGATTTCCGGTCCGGTTGTTTTATAGTGCATGCCCCAATTGTCGGGATTAGCGAATTGATTTAACATAAAATAACCGCCTTGATTAACCATTTCTTCGGCCAACTCCCGCGAGTATTCAATGGTTTTTTCAGCGGGGGTGAGGATTACTTTTGCTCCAAAGGCCTGCATGGTTTGTACACGTTCTAGGGTAGAATTATCGGGCATAATGAGTTCAATCTCAAAGCCAAACAGACTGGCAATCATGGCCAAGGCTATCCCGGTATTCCCACTAGTGGCTTCTACTAATTTCATCCCTTTGATCAACTCTCCGCGATCAATCGCGCATTTGATCATGTTATAAGCAGCTCGGTCTTTTACGCTTCCGCCGGGATTGTTGCCTTCAAGTTTTCCATATACCGTGATGCCTGGTTTGTTGATAACGTGCTGAATTTCAACATTTGGCGTGTTGCCGATAAGGTCTAAAATGGTAGCCATTTAGGTGTTTATTTGTCGTACAAAAAAGGATTTAAAAAATAAAAAGAGGCGATAGGGAAGATTCAATATTTAATTTTACTAGGAGTTCCAAGGCTAAATTTCCAGACACACTTACAGCGCATTGGCATCTTCATAGCGCTGGTTCATGTAACCATTGTAATAGACCCTACTCAAAGGCGGAACACTCTTGATTACCCAAACATTACCCCCAATGATACTGCCCTGACCAATTATGGTTTCACCCCCCAGGATGGTTGCTCCAGAATAAATGACTACCCCGTCTTCAATGGTCGGATGTCTTTTGATTTGGGCAAATTCTTTCCTGACGCTCAGGGCGCCTAAGGTAACGCCTTGGTATATTTTGACATGGCTACCAATGGTGCAAGTTTCGCCAATAACGATTCCTGTACCATGGTCGATGCAAAAATATTCGCCGATTTGCGCGCCAGGATGGATGTCAATGCCTGTTTTGCTGTGGGCATGTTCCGTAAGGATGCGGGGGATGAGCGGAATACCCAATTGCAAAAACTCATGTGCCAAACGGTAAACCGCAATGGCATAAAAACCTGGATAAGTACGGATAACTTCAGTGAGTCCAGTAGCAGCGGGATCCCCTTTTAAAATTGCGGATGCATCCTTGAGTAAAGATTCGCGAACCATGGGGAGGCGATCCATAAAAGCTTCTTCTAATTCCTGGGCTTTGTTATGGCTGGGATCATCAACAGTGTCGATGATTTTAAAAAGTTCCACGCGAAGGTTTTGAAAATACTGTTCAAATACGCGAATGGAACTGAATCGATTTTCAGAAAACTCTGGAAATATGATCCCCAATAAACCGTTTAACCAGCTACATACTGCGGTCGGCGCGGGCATCTCCTGAGCATTGAGGTGGGTTTCGAACAGATGTTGAATGAATTTTTTTTCCATGGGATCGATTTTAGACTCTCTTAGGAATGAGTCAACAATAAGGTCAACTTATTAAGTTTGTTGCGATCTTAAATCACAGTCATCCATTAGCGTAAATAGCGGAGCATAAAATTCTTTTTTTTGAACGTCTGCTACCTTCTTGAAGGGCTAGGCTTTCTTTTTACCATCAATCCAAGCCAAATTGCTCTCGACACCCGAAACAAATACACAAAAAATAAAGCGGACACCAGAATAAGCAGGGCAAAAGAAGTAGCCAAACTCCACTTGAACACCCAGTGCAAAAGCATCACAAACCCAATACAGAACCAAGCGGAAATGATATAAGAAATAAACATTGCTCCAAAATAAAAGCCAGGCTCAGGAAAAAATGATTCGCCACAATTGGAGCAATGCTTTTCCATTTCAAAAGGTGCCCGAAAAGAAAAAGTTGGCGTTGAGAAAAGATTACCCTTCCCACATTGCGGGCATTTAAGCCTCAACATGATGGGTAATAACGCTGGTTTTTTATTCAAAGACATCATTGCATTTTTTTGCTATGGTCGCCAAAAGGAGCTTACATATTGCATTGACAATTCGACAAACACTCAATAATGAGTGATACATCGCGCTCTTTCAGGGAATACATCATACTCCGTCGATCGCGTTTTACGGAAAGAATCCCTTTTAAACGCATGTTTTGCAAGTGATGCGAAGTGAGCGACTGCTCGCTATTGAGCATTTCACAGATCTGTGTAACCGAAAGTTTTGGATATTGCTCCAGCAAATGTATGATCCCCAACCGTGTCGGATGGGCTATGGTTTTGAGGATAAAAGCAATGCGTTCCAGTTTTTCGGCTTCCGCATCGTTAATGACTCCTGCTTTTATGGTGTCCATGTTGTCCGAGTTCCATCAGTGAAAAATATCCCCCAAAGGGTATTCAAAAAATAGCGGCAGGTGAATAAAAAAAGTGTTTTCAATCAATCTGCGCTCAAGTATCGTAAGTATACACAAAATATTCTCAAAAAACTACACTTGGCTGGCTCGAATTGTTTCTTGGCTGGAAAGAAAAAAAGGGAATGACTATTCGCCATTCCCTTTCTGTATGCGCTATAAGCAATCTTAAGTGAAGTAATTGAATCGAGTTTTTAGGTTTCAAGGATTCAATTAGAAAAAAGTGCCCAGAACAGGATTCGAACCTGCACACCTTGCGGAACTACCACCTCAAAGTAGCGTGTCTACCAATTTCACCATCTGGGCAATAACTGGAATACCAAAAAAAGGTTATCCAAAAAAGAGCTGCAAATCTATATCAGGATATTGAGAAAAGCAATTATTCGACGGTCATTATTTACCAAAGCTTTAACCCTTTAATCCTTCCAGTGCTGACTTACGCAAACGTTGAAGAAAAGGAGAGGCAAAGATGAAATTTTGGAGGATCTCATTATCGCTTTCCAATACCTCATTTTTGTTGCCTCGCCAAGCCAAATTACCTTCATGCACCAGAATGATATTGTCCCCGATTTCCATCACCGAGTTCATATCATGGGTATTGATGACGGTAGTAAT
>JBBRGN010000113.1:0-14200 GCA_038240665.1 Chitinophagales bacterium
TAGGAGTAACCTTGCCATCTGATTTATTGACTTTAAACAGGATCGATCCATTTTCTTCTCCTATAGCGCCATATCCATACAGTTGCCCATTTTTATCAAAAAACAAAGAGCTAAGCTTGGCAGGTACGGCACGAAAAGCATAGTTACTTACCCCACTCCCCCCTAAGGTTACTAATTGGCGGTTTTTTCCATCAAATCCGTAAGTAACACCTAAAATGGGATCAACGGCCAAGTCGGTTAAACTCACGGGGCCATCGCTGAGCAACGGCGAAAATCCTGCATAAAAAGGGGTATTACGGGCATTGATGTTGATGTTGAAAATCGCATGATCAGCGCCAGTAATTGGATTGCGTCCAATCACGGTTAAATTTCTTCCCAAGGCATCGATCGTTCCCGCCCAATATTCGTCGCTCATATTGATGTTGCGCGGCGTACCCAAACTGAGTACTTGACCTTGAACATCAACGCGTAGGAGCTCTTTGGTATTAAAATCTAGGCCGTACAGGTAACCGTCCGTTACATTAAAGCCGAGACAAGTGATGCGGCGTTTAGGGGTGCTCAAAGGGATGTTTTCGACTTGGGTGGACTGTTTGCCTGAGGCAGGACGAATGCGCTGTAAAACGCTACTTTCGTCATTGTAGACAATCAGATACAACGATCCATCACAGGCTGCATTCTGGGCAACTGCTTGGTTGGTATAGCCTAAAAAAAACAACAGCTTCAGCAAAAAGAATAAAGCTTTTTTGGTAGTCTTCGTCATGGCTGCAATAGCTTCAATACCAAGAATTGGGCAGGATAACTCACTGATTTTAAGGATCTGCCAACAAGTCTACTGGAAATGTACACCATTTTTTTCCAACCCCGATGGAAAAATCGGGGTTTTAATGCCTGCTGAGAGACAAAGGCTATTTCCAATCAAAAATCTGCATGGAATCGTTATTGCGGGCCACTAAAAGCTTGTTTTTTCCTCGGATTTTGATTGTAGAAAAATCGCGGATCTGACCTTCCAATTTTAAACCTGAATCCATAGCAGCTACGGGTATAAAGTGATTTTTGCCATCTCCGCGCAACCAAGAGCCATAACTGGCATCGTAGCGCCCAACTTCGGGTTTGACAGCAAATAAGTTGCCACCCAACAAGATATCCAAGTTGCCATCATGGTCAAAATCTTCAATCATGATGGCATAATTGGGCGTAAACTGGGCTTGTATCGGCAATGCTTGGAGCGTTAGATGCCCTTTCCCATCGTTGATCAACAGCGAAGTTTCCATGTATTTGGCTTCGAGCACCAGCGCTCCCTGGAGCTGTGCGGGAGTAAATACATCGCTGATGGTTTGATTGGCATAACTGCGGTATTTGAGGTATTTCTTTTTTAGCTGTGGGATCTCTGTCAATAGATCGTGGCGCAAAACCAAGGGGTAAGCCTGTTCGCCTTGATAGGAAGTAATGATCTGCTCGACGGTTCCATTTTGATCAAAATCATTTACGTACATCTTGAGCGGTTTGGTAGGCGTAGCATGGAAACGGGCATTTAAACCTTGGTTGCCCACAATGTAATCCATATCGCCATCTTTATCCAAATCGGCAGCTTTGATGCAGTTCCACCACCCTTGGGTAGCTGTTAGCCCTACCGCTGCGGTGATATCGGTAAACTTTCCTTGGTTATTGGCAAAAATTTTAATCGGCATCCAGTCCCCAATCACCAGCAGATCCAAGTCTTTGTCGTTATCGAAATCAGTCCACAAAGCATCCTTGATCATACCGATTTTGGTCAGGCCTGGCGCAATTTGTTTGCTGACATCAGTGAATTTTCCCTGACCATCGTTGTTCAAAATATAGCCATTCACCGGTATCCCATACAACCAGGGTTGCGATTGTACGCCAACAAACAGATCCAAATCGCCATCCTTATCATAGTCGGCAGCTTTTACACAGGAAGTTGATTCAAAGTTGAAGGTGGGCAATAATTGCTCGGATTTTTTGAAACGCCCCCTACCATCGTTGAAATACAAACGGTTGATCAAGGCAGTGGAGCTATTTGGGTATTCGTTACCGCCGCTACAAACGTAGAGATCCAGATCGCCATCCTGGTCAGCATCAAAAAACAAGGCAGCCTCATCTTCACATTCCTTGTCTTTTTCAAAAAGTGCTTGGTTGGTTTCGTGGAAATTGCCATCGCCTTGCTGTACAAACAAATGGCCGGGACTGTCTTTAGCGCCACCTACGTAAAAATCGTCCAATCGATCGCCATTGACATCTCCTTTGGCAATTTTAGGCCCATCAGTGGATTGCATCAAATACGTCAATTTGTCGCGATCGAAATCAGAAAAATTGTCCTCCTGGTGTTTATAGTTGATGCCATTGAGCGCATTAATGGCTTGGAAAAAATGCAAATTGGTGGGTTCTCCGGATACAGGCGTTACCAAACTGGCTTCTTGTTGTTTAAGGCTTAGGGTTTGGTTGACTTTTATTCCTGTCAAAAGGGTTCTTTTGCCATTCGGCCAGTCTACTAATACCGTGTCGATGACTTTAACTTTTCCAAGGCCAAAATTCAACCTTGAATCCATCGTCGATTCAAAACCGCGCATGGGCATCTGTTCCAAGTACTGCTGTTGACCTTGGTATTTGATTTTTACCCTAGCTCCCAAGGCAAACGTATTTTTTCCCTCTCCTTTAAGTTGTAATTTAAGGTAATTGTAGTCCTTTTGTAGGGTATTGGTATTGTTTCGGTAGATAAATGCGGGCATGTTTACGTTGTTGACCACCAAGTCCAAATCGCCGTCATTATCCAGATCTCCATAGGCAGCGCCGTTGGAATGGCTGGGTTTGCCCAGTCCCCAGTCTTTGGCCTTGTCGGTAAACTGGAGTTTGCCCCCGTTTTTGAAAGCATAATTGGGTATGCGTTCTACCGGCATAGAGTCGATCAATATTTTAAAATCAACCCCTTGGCTGGTGATTACCGAGCGTTTGGTACCTTCATTGCCAATAAAATTGACATAGTCTTGATCGGTCAAATCGTTGTAGATGCCGTTGGCGACAAAAATATCTTTCATCCCATCGTTGTCCAAATCTACAAAAAGCGCTCCCCAGCTCCAGTCGGTAGCTTCTACGCCAGCCAAGCGGCCAATCTCGCTAAAACTACCATCTCCGTTGTTGAGCTGCAAGGTATTCCGGGTGAACTGGTGGCCATAACCATTCTCCTCGTTGTACTTGTAACGATCCCAGTTGTCAAAGGTAGTCTTGGTTTTTAAGCGGCGGTCATCGCCCGGAAGCATGTCGGTTGCAAAAATGTCGGGAAATCCATCATTATTAAAATCAGCCATATCCGCACCCATCGAGGCCGCTGAGGTAGACTGTATGGATTGTTCCAAAGTTTCACGGAAAGTTCCGTCTTGGTTGTTGATGTAGAGGTAGTCACGTTCAAAAAAGTCGTTCGATACGTAAATATCCTGCCAACCATCTTGATTGACATCGCCTACGGTTACTCCAAGGCCAAAACCGATCACGCTGCCATAGATCCCTGCTTCTTCGCTGATGTCCGTAAAATGCTCGCCATCATTGCGAAAAAACTTGTGGCCCCCCAAAGGGTCGCGTTTGTCGC
The DNA here is from genome assembly GCA_038240665.1 of Chitinophagales bacterium. Lineage (GTDB taxonomy): Bacteria > Bacteroidota > Bacteroidia > Chitinophagales > Saprospiraceae > Haliscomenobacter. The sequence continues at coordinate 3,602 of JBBRGN010000113.1, forward strand.
GAACTTTTTTGCGCAAATTGAAACTACCAATGGCTTGAAAAGAGTTGTTGAGCAAGTACATGTCCAAGTCGCCATCTTTGTCATAATCAAAAAAAGCAGCGTGGGTGGAATAGCCGCGATCAGCCAATCCATATTGTTCCGCCATTTCTTTGAACGTGCCATCTTGGTTGTTGATGTAAAGCTCGTTTTGGCGGTCGTCGCCCTTGATGTCGCCAGAGTTGCAAACGTAGATGTCCAACCAACCATCGCCATTGATGTCGGCCATACTTACTCCCGTTGACCAGGCTCGTTTTCCGCTTACCCCTGCTTTTTTCGTCACATCTTCAAACTGCCAATTGCCTTTGTTGAGGTATAAGCGATCGGGTTCCATATTGGCTGAAAAATAGATGTCAATCAAACCATCGTTATTGACATCGCCCAAAGCCACCCCGCCGCCGTTGTAAAAATTGCGGTAAGTAAAGACGTTAAAATTGCGATCGTAGCGCAACTGATTGATAAAATCGATTCCCGTGACCGAAGTCGGCATTTCCGAAAACAGGGTGGCGGTCGGAATATCCTCCGCTTTTTGCAGCGGTTTGGTACACGCGCTCAGGAACAACAACAGCAACCAGCAATAACAACCAGTTGGGCAAAATATTTTATTCATAGGTAGGTCAATCAATTTTAAAGAACACGTTCAAACGTTTTCATTTCTCTTCAGATCCTGCGGCTTTCGGTTTGTTCGTCAGATCGGTAAACAGGACTTGAACGATGGTTTCATCTTTGGGGGCAATGGTGATTTGCCGGTTACCGTCAATTTTAACAAAAACGGATCCTTGTTCGGTTTCCTCTAGTTTAAAAAAGCCAGCGCTATATTTTTTTTCCAATAGCGTTAGCAATTTGGTAAGCAGTTTATCGGAAAAGTATTCTTTGTTCCAGGGAGCCCATGCCTGGTAGGAATACTCCGCTTTCATGGAGCTGATCTTCCCGTTTGCGAAATCTGGATAAAAGTGCATGATCACCAGATTATCCAACTCGGTGATTTTGTATTCCACCATGCCAGCTACCCCGGTAGTGATGAGTTTTTGTTTATTGAGTTGTGTACAGTGATCAAAAAAAGCTTGTCGGGGCATACCGAGGTAAAGACCCAAAAATAGGCTGTCGTACCGCACTCCTTTTGCTAGCTCTTGTTGCACCTTGACCTCATATTTTGATCCACAGCCGGTAAAAAAAAGCAAGGAAAAGCTGATGCTGCTGAAGAGGAGGAATGGAAAAAATAGCTTAAAGGTCATTTTGTACATTGTTTAACATGAAAAAAAACCGTCAACGGAGGCGTTACTACTTGCTATTGTACGGAAAACACCTCCATCTTATCGTTGTTCTTCGCAACCATTACTTTCTTCGAAGCTCCAGTACGAATCAACTTAATATCGCGAATCTCGCCCTTAACACGAAACCCTGATTGCCGAGCGATCAAGGGTTCAAATTGTCCTTGTCCTAGTCCCTTGAGATATTGGCCATAACTCGACAGATAGACACCGGTTTCTGGTTTGGCACGGGATAAGTTCCCGCCAAGCAAAAGGTCGATTTTTCCATCGCCATCAAAATCTTTGGCCAAAATTCCGTACACCGGGGATACCTGCGCGGCATTGGGCAATATTTGCAGCACAAATTTACCTTTCCCATCGTTAATTGCAACCGCAGATTGCGTAATAAATGCCTGCCAATGGATGGCTTGTTTGAGCGCGTCCGCACCAAAAATATCTTGCATGGTCTGCCCTTGGTAAGCAGTAAACTGTAAATATTTTTTTCGCAAACTGGGGATTTGTTTGATCAAGTCGGGTAGGAGGGTAACCGGACAGGATTTACCATCTTGATAGACGCAGACGATCTGCTCTGCCGTACCGTTGGCATCAAAATCGTTGAAATAAAAATCAATGGGCTCGGCAGCGCTGGCTTTAAATCTTGAATTCAGTCCTAGATTGGCCAAAACAAGATCTTGATCGCCATCGCCATCAATATCAACGGGTTCTACACAATTCCAGAAGCCATTGGTTTTTTCTAAACCTGCTGCTTGAGTAGTCTCGGTTAATTTACCCTGGTCATTACGGAAAACTTTGATCGGCATCCACTCTCCACTTACCACGAGGTCAAGATCTCGATCGCCATCAATATCGACCCAGCGGCCATCGGTAATCAAACCGCATTTGATCAATCCTGGTGCAACAGCAGCAGTAACATCTTGGAAATTACCACGACCATCATTTTTTAATACATAGCCATTGACCGGCACGCCGTATAAAAATGGCCTTAACCGCACGCCGACAAACAGGTCAATGTCGCCGTCGTGATCAAAATCGCCAGGGTCGACGCAAGAGGTGCTTTCGAATTGAAAAGTAGGAAGAATCTGGCTCGATCGAGTGAAATTGCCCCGGCCATCATTAAAATACAGGCGATTGACCAAAGCAAAAGAGCTGCTGGGGAATTCATTGCCTCCGCTACACACGTACAGGTCTAAGTCATGGTCGCCATCGGCATCAAATAAGGTTGCATCCGTATCTTCGCTGACTTTATCGTTTTCAAAAGCCGGCTGGATACTGCGTTTAAATTGGCCGTTGGGCAGTTGTAAAAATAGCGCTCCGGCTTCATCTTTGGCACCACCGACATAAAAATCTTCTCGACCATCGGCATTGACGTCGCCAACGGCTATCTTGGGGCCTTCGGAAGAGTACATTTGAAAAAGTAGGCGGTCACGATCAAAATCAGAAAATTCATTTTCCTGATGTCGAAAATCTACCCCTGAAGCACTGGTAATATTGGCAAAAATGGGTTGTGTGGAATCAGAATGTAGCAAAGGAGAAACACTTAAACTGGCCTCAGATTGACTAATTTTGAGTCGCTGCCCAGCTTTAACCTGTGTTTTGAGGGTATATTGCCCATTGGGCCAAGCGATGACCAAAGTGTCAACGATGTTCCAATCGCCCAGACCAAAATTGAGGCGGGCATCTACACAGGATTCAAAACCCCGCATGGGAAATAATTCTTGAAAAAGGGTTTGCCCTTGGTGCCGAATGGTTGCTTGAGCACCAATGGCAAAAGGGTTTTTACCCATCCCGATCAACTGGAGATTAAGGAAATTGCCTTGGCCTTTGCGCAGTACGTTGGTATTGTTGCGGTAGACAAAGGCGGGCATGTTGATGTTGTTGACAACGAGATCTAGGTCGCCGTCATTATCCAGGTCGCCATAAGCAGACCCATTAGAATAACTGGGTTGCGCCAAGCCCCATTTTTGGGCTTGGTTGCTAAAATGTAGATTTCCTTGGTTTTGGAAAGCGTAATTCGCAATCGGCGCAGAAGGCATGGCGTCTACCATTTTGGTAATTACCGCTTGTCCTTTTTTTTCATGAATTAGTTCACGTACTACCGCCGGATTAGAGTAGAAATTGACATAATCCTGATCGGTCAGATCACGTAGTAAACCATTGGCGACAAAAATATCTTTGTTGCGGTCGTTATCGAGGTCGGCAATCAGCGCCCCCCAACTCCAGTCAGTGGCATAAGTACCCGCCATGCGCCCGATTTCGCTAAAAGTATTGTCTTGGTTGTTGACTTGCAGTACGTTGCGGGTGAATTGGTGAAAATAACCATTGCGCACATTGCGCTGGTACTTGTTCCAATCCTCAAAATTGGTTTTAGTTTTCATCCGACCTTCCTTTTCGGGGAGCATATCAGTAACAAAAATATCAGGAAAACCATCGTTGTTTAAATCGGCCATGTCTGCACCCATAGAACTTTGACTGATCTCCTGAAATTGATCTTCCAGTACTTCTGTAAACGTGCCGTTTTGATTGTTCAGGTACAGGTAATCGCGTTCAAAAAAATCGTTGGAGACATAGATATCCGGCCAGCCGTCGCGGTTTGTATCTCCGATGGTTACGCCAAGACCAAACCCAATGTTGCTGCCATAAATTCCAGCGGCGGCACTCACGTCGGTAAATTTTTTACCGTCGTTGCGGTAAAGCCGATTTCCTCCTTTTTTATCGCGTACCTGGCGTTGATTTTTGATCAAATCGTATCCACCAACGGATCTTACTGAGTTGTTCAGCAGGTAGCAATCCAAATCTCCGTCGCGGTCATAATCAAAAAAAGCGGCGTGGGTGGACAGACCAAGATCCGCTAAACCATAGGCTTTGGCTTGTTCGCTGAAGGTAAGATCACCATTGTTGATGAAAAGCTCATTGTAGCGTCTTTTTCCTTCTGGGCGGCCAGATTTGCAGACGTAAATGTCGAGTAGCCCATCGCCATTGACATCAGCCATCGCAACGCCGGATGACCACACGTTTTTAGAAGCCAATCCAGCCTTATTGGTGATGTTTTCAAACTGAAAGTTGCCCTTGTTGAGGTACAATTGATTGCCCGACATGTTGGCACAGAAAAAAACGTCGATGAGGCCATCGTTGTTGATGTCGCCTAAGCCTACGCCGCCGCCGTTGAAGAAATTGCGAAAGGTATAGGGGTTGTAATCTTCGGTATAGGTGACTTTATTGACAAAATCAATCCCTGTAACGTTCTCGGGAAGCAAACTGAACAGCAGCTTGGCGGGGATGCTGCCAGCTTCTACCCGTGGTTTTTGACAGGCTGTAACCCATAAAATAGAGAGAATAAAAGCGATTCTATTTACCCAACTATACACCTACTTGCTCTTTTAATGGTTATTGTATCAAAGATCAAAGATGCAAAATTATTGTGGTTAAGTAGGTCACAACATTAAAAGCCATTGATTATGTCTGACTGCCTACTTTTCTAATGAAAAAGAAAGGTAATATGACAACAAAAGAGGCAGACACAATTGGTATCTTATGGTTGATTCATTCCTTATGACCTACTTAGTAATGGGATACTACAAATTCAAAAGATCAAGTTGATTTCTATGAATTTACTAGGGTTCCATTTTCTAGGGCAAACGCATGAAATGAGTACTGACTTCCGAGAAGTCTAACATTTGCGTGTTGGTGGGCATATTACAAACGTTAGGCCTCTCCGCGGTCAAAAACACTTACCAACGGGCTAATTGCTACAAACGTTAGACCTCTCCGCGGTCAAAAACACGTATAAACGGGCTAATTGCTACAAACGTTAGACCTCTCCGAGGTCAAAAACATGTACAAATGGGCTAATTGCTACAAACGTTAGACCTCTCCGCGGTCAAAAACATGTACAAATGGGCTAATTGCTACAAACGTTAGACCTCTCCGAGGTCAAAAACACATACAAACGGGCTAATTGCTACAAACGTTAGACCTCTCCGCGGTCAAAAACACATACAAACGGGCCGATTTCTACAAACGTTGGACCTCTCCGCGGTCAAAAACACGTATAAACGGGCTAATTGCTACAAACGTTAGACCTCTCCGCGGTCAAAAACACGTACCAACGGGCTAATTGCTACAAACGTTAGACCTCTCCGAGGTCAAAAACATGTACAAATGGGCTAATTGCTACAAACGTTAGACCTCTCCGAGGTCTAAAACACGCATAAACGGGGCAATTGCTACAAACGTTAGACCTCTCCGAGGTCACTGCTGGCATTCATACATTTACTCTGGATTTTTTGTAGGGATTACAATATTGAAAAACTCAATAGGTTAGAAAAAACTCAGTAACAACCACAGCGGCAGCGCCGCCAAAACGTCGGTAGAATATTCTGCATCTTGCTTTAAAGGTGCGTAGCACCGTAACTAAATCCAGATGTACATGTTGCGGTGCTACGCACCTTTGAAGCCTTGCGATTAACTTTCTACAGACGTTTTGCGACGCTGCCGCTGGGGAATTGAAATCAAAAGTGAATAAAACCAACCAACTAGAAGCTATAAAAAATAGAAGTAGAGCGTACTTAAATTTTTGATTAACAGTAGGGTAAGTTCATTATTGGTACTCAATTTTTTTCTGTAAAATAAAAAAGTGTACGTCTTTGAAGTGTCCTATTACTTAATCGATACAATGGTAGCAAAATGGGTCTACCCCACCATAAAAAAAGCAAGCAACCCCGAAGGATTGCTTGCCTTTTTTTATGTCACAATTATTTTTACTTAGGAATCAAATTCCGAAGCTAATTCAATTGATCGATTAATACCCTGGATTCTGTACCAAGTTAGAGTTGGCCAACAACTGTGCTTTTGGAATCGGCCACAACTGCTTGCTTGCAACAGCAGCAGGTGTAAATCCATAAGCTTTTGTGAACTGACCAAAGCGGATCATGTCCGAACGACGCCATGCTTCGAAGAACATTTCACGACCGCGCTCTGCCAAAAAGTTATCAGTAGTCAATGCCGCAAATGCTGGCACTGCTGAACGGGTACGGATTTGATTCACCAACGCCAATGCCGAGGCATCGCCTGGAGTCTGACGCCACAGTGCTTCAGCTTTTGTCAACAAAATGTCAGCATAGCGGAAGATCGGGAAGTCAGTGCTCAAGTTTGGAGTAGACTTCAACGGGAATTCAAACTTACCTACCCGTACCCCAGCTTGGCGATGACAGTTGGGTGAGTGTTGGTTGATCACCGGAGTGAAGTTCAATGGTGGACCATCGGGGTCATCAGCACTAGGGTCAACCACTTGGGTACGACCATCAGAGAGGAACTGCTGACCAGCCAAGAAGTTACCACGGATCTTTTGATTCCCAGAAATACCTTTACGGGCATCGGTATTGTCGTAAGAATTATAAAATTCTTGCAATGAACAATAACCATTCCAAGGTTGGTCAGTAAGGTTGAATGTACCTTGGCTACCATAGTGCAAAGTCATTTGCGGCAGGTTGAAGCCTTGAGCAAATACTTTATCGTAAGGAACCACAAAAATGTTTTCCTTAGAAGAAGCATTGTCAGAGTTGAAGTTGTTGAAGTAGTTGTCTTCCAAGCTGTAAAAACCGGAATTGATTACTTCGTTACTAGCAGCGACTGCTTTTGCCCACTGTGGAGTACCGGTGTAAACGCCAGCATTTAGGTACATTTTGGCCAAGATCGCCTGACCAACATAGTAGTGTACCCGTGCATAAGTAGCTGAACCAACGGCCTTTGTCAACAAAGGAACGTTTTCCAATAATTCTTTCTCAACAAAAGCAAAAACAGTAGCACGAGGAGCGGTAGCTGGTTTGAAATCAGCAGCTACATCAAAACGGTCTACAATCGGAACATTACCAAAAGAATCTAGCAACCACAGGTACCAAAGCGCCCGTAATACCTTTAACTCTGCCAAGAAAGGCTTAGCCAAAGATTCACTAACCGCTCCTTTGGCAATCAGGTCATTGAACTGGAAAATCAAACGGTTACAGGTGTTTACCCCGCCAAAAAGGCTGTTCCAGGCATTACCAATACCTTCGTCGTTGGAATCGTACTCGTGCCGATGTGCACGCAGCCACTGACCACCGTCAAACCAGTCTCCACCACGCTGGGGGATCATGGCTTCATCGGAGGAAATTTCCTGAACCGACATGTAGGTATTGTGAGACTCAAAAAAGTACAGCCTGGTATAAGCTGCACCTAGTGCTGCCACGAATTCATCTTCGTTTTTGAAGAAGTTTTCCGGCTGCACTGTGCTGTAGACCTTTTCTTTCAGGTCACTACAGGATTGGTTAAAAGTGATCACAAATAGACCCGCTAACAGGACTTTGATCCAATATTTCTTCATGATAGTAAATGAATTTAATCCATTAATGATGAGCATTTATCTGTACTGATTTGAAACAAAGTTAAACTGTTTTGTTCAGTGAAATCTTGAATTATTTCAAAAAACAGTAGATAAAATGCAATGAATGCGACAAAAAACCTATTCCTTCTCTTCAAGCCTTTACCCAAAAGGGGGAATAAGATAATTAATTAGAATCCAAGGTTTACCCCAAAAGTAACACCGCGAACCATAAAGTAAGTGTTACGACGGTCGATACCCGGAGACAAAGCTGCATTTGCGCCACCTTGTTCGATGTCGGTAAAACGAACTTCTGGATCAGATCCCGTGTATTTGGTGATTACAAACAAGTTCTGTCCCGTGATATAAGCACGGATCTTGTTGAAAGAGCTACCTGGCTTCAACTTAAAGTTATAACCCAAAGTAGCGTTGTCCAATTTCAGATAAGAACCGCTTTCCACATAATAGCTGTGAAAAGATGCTGCTGCAGAGTTCTTGGGATCGTAGTATTTGGTATTTACCCGGTTCCAAGTTAGGGTGTTATTGGTTTCGTAGAAAGTCCGGTATTGGTTGATCAAGTCATGACCGAATACGCCGCGGAAGAAGATGTTCAAATCAAAATTACCCATTTTAAAGAGGTTACCAAAGCCGATTTCAGCTTTGGGCAATCCGTTGCCGATCACTTTTTTGTCACCTTCAGAACCTGGGTCATTGTTTTTACCATCACCATTCAAATCCTGTACTATCCACTTGCCTTCAGGAGTAAAGCCCTGGTAAACTGCACCCCAGAAGTTACCAATTTTTTCGCCTTCTTTTACCCGAATCATGTTGAAGTTGTTCAAACCAGGCGAGCCAACGCCAGCTAAGAATACTTCACCCAATTTTGCTTCCGGAGTAGACAAAGAAACGATGCGGTAATCCAGGTAGTAGGTACCAGTCAAAGATGCCGTGTAGCTAAAGGTAGGCGTTTTGATGACGTTGTAGTTCAAAGCCAATTCCAAACCTTTGTTGTTCAATTGACCCAAGTTGGTCAAAGTAGAATTTACCAAGTTTGGTGGTACGGGTACGTTGATTTGGAACAACAAGTTCTTGGTAGTCGTGTTGTAGAAATCGATCGAACCAGTCAAGCGGTAGTCCAAAGCAGCGAAGTCCAAACCAATGGTCAAGTCTTGCTTACGTTCCCATTGAAGGTTGGGGTTGGCATTCTGAAAAGGACCATAGCTAGGTACAAAACTACCGTTGTAAAAGAACTGAGGACCTGGAGAGAACAACTGTAAAGAGTTGTAGCTAGATCCCGGAGCATTACCTACTACCCCGTAGCTGGCGCGTAGTTTCAATTGATCTGCAAACTTAAGGCCAGCAGCTTTAACCAAATCAACTGCCGCAGATACCCCTGGGAAAACACCGTATTTGTTGTTTTCACCAAAACGGGAGTTACCGTCACGGCGTACGTTAGCGTTGAAGAAGTAAGTGTTGTCATAGCTCAAGCTTAAGCGGCCAAACTGTGAAGCAACAGTATAGTCGTTCTGGTAGCTATACGCTGAACCCAAACCTAAAGGGAAATCTAAACTGGCACCCAAGTTGTTGTAACCAAAGGCATCAGTCAAGAATTTGCCACCTGTAGCGCCAAAGCCTTGGAAGTTCAAGTAGTTGTAGTCATAACCAACGGTAGCATTCAGGTTCAATTTACCAATGTCTTTTTTGTAAGACAATTTGAACGTAGCCTGACGGTTCCGTTCTTGGTCTTGACGACGGTTGGCAGAACCCTGGGCACCAAAACCGCCAAACTTAGCTGTTCTATTGGCATAAGCGCCACCCAAACTATTGTCGCGTTTTTCAGAATAGAAGGCTGAAGCCGTCAAATTCTTGAAGATGTCGTATTCCAATTGCAAGCTTCCTTGGAACTGGCTCAAATCCTGGTTGATGTTGTTCTGCTTTTGAGTAGAAACCGGGTTGAAATAGTCAAAGTTATCCTGTTCGAAATAACCGCCAAATTTTACGTTCTCCGGTGCACTAGAAAGGATCGGTGCGGTTGGATTGAACAAGTTGGCTTGACGCAATGGAGCGGTGAACAAACCGTTACCATTTGCACCTACATCATGACGAGAAGTTATGGTCAAACTAGAGTTAAAACGCAGGCGACCCTCCAATGCTTTGTGTGCCAAGCTAACGCGGGCGTTGATACGGTTTTGGTCGTTGCCAATAACGACACCTTGAATACCACGGTAGTTAGCCGATACGCGGAAAGAAGTGTTTTTGTTGCCCGCAGAGATTGACAAGTTGTGAACTTGCGTCAGTGCAGAACGAGTAACTGATTTTTGCCAGTCAGTAGCAGAACCGTTGTCGCTCCAACCACGTTTGTCGTTTGCCGGCAAAGAAGCACCCAAAGCACGCCATTGAGTAGCATCCATTACTTGGGTCTGGCGGAAAGCCTGATCAGAAGTGATGTAACCATTGTAATCTACAGAAGATTTTCCTTGCGCACCACTCTTGGTAGTGATGAGGAGTACTCCTGAAGATGCACGAGAACCGTAGATCGCTGCCGAAGAGGCATCTTTTAGCACTGTAATACTGGCGATGTCGTTGGGGTCAACGTTGTCCAATGTACCACCAATGATACCATCGATTACGATCAGCGGCTGAGCGTTGGCACCAAGACTTGACAAACCGCGCAAACGGATGTTGTAGCCTTCGTTGGGGTTACCACCGGGACGAGCAATCGTCAAACCAGCAACCTTACCTTGCAGCAACTGAGCAGCACTGGTGATGTTACCACCGTTGAACTTGTCAGCATTGACATTCACAATGGCGCTGGATACTTCCCGCGTTTTTTGTGAACCATAACCGGTTACCACCACTTCTTCCAAATTCTGACCAGCAGACAGTTGAAGGTCGATTACATTCGATGCGCCGATTGCAACCCGCTGAGTGGAGTAG
>JBBRGN010000114.1:0-14185 GCA_038240665.1 Chitinophagales bacterium
CCGATGTAGTTGCTGATTGACTTGGGAAGGTAATATACCAGGAGATAAACCTCATAAATCAATATGAAAGAAAAAGGCGTATAAATGGCAGCGATTGGACTGGTCAGCAATTTCGAATGATCCTTGACGCTCAAGATGTTAAAATCTATCAACCCAATAAGCGCTAAATGGATAAAAAAGCTGATGATCGCAATGACGATAATGATAAACTCACTTTTTCGCTTAGCCTCTTCAGAAAGAAATTTTGAATAAAGTACATCGAATAAGATTTTCGTTTTAAGCATTGTCTCCTTATTTACTCCAAATTATCTCATGACAACGGTCTTTCTTCTTTGATGTTCATTGATTTATCGAAGATTTTAATTTAGCAAGACCAAACAAAGACCAAAACTAAGCATTTATTTAAGCAGCAAAGGTTGGAGCCGGAAATAATTCAAGTCCCTGGTAAACCTTTCAGCTGCTACTCTGTTCAAAGAATGAATTTCAACAATAAAATAATACATTTGCAAAGAGTGAAAATGAGATTCGACCAAAACAGGTTTTTCTCCAATTTACCTTCCTTGCAATTTTATGAAGCATTCAGAGATACATATTGTACAACAATTACGAGAAAAGGATAAACAGGTCATTGAGCAGCTCTACGATCAATACAGCGCTGTGTTATTTGGTATTATTCTAAAAATCGTACAGTCCAATGAAGTCGCTGAGGATGCATTACAAGAATCGTTTGTAAAGATATGGAGTAACGGATCTTCGTATGACTCGGCAAAAGGAACCATTTTTACCTGGATGCTCAATATAGCTCGAAATACCGCGATTGATAAGGTTCGAGCGGCAAACGGTAAAAAAAAAGCCCAGTTAAGTGATTACAATGCGTTACTTGGAAAAGAAGGGCAGCACCCAAGTGCTGAATTACAGATAGATCAAATTGGTTTAATCCAGGTGGTCGATGGTTTGGAGGAAAAGTACCGCGAGATGATTGATTTGATTTATTTCAAAGGTTATACCCAAGAGGAAATCAGTCAAGAATTAGGGATGCCCTTAGGTACAGTAAAATCGCGGTTGCGCATTGCCATACGGGAATTGCGCCGTGTTTTTGGATCGCCGTTAATTGGCATTGTAGGCATGGTTGCATTTTGGACTATCTGTACAACAAAACCAATTAGGGCAATTTTAGAAGCTTATTTCTTTGGTTAGGACGATAGATGATGGATAAGGAAAAATTTCTTGCTTCAGGACTTCTCGAACAATATGTTCTTCACTTGACCACCGATGAGGAGGATCAGATGGTAGAGCTATATGCAGAAAGTTTCCCAGAGATTGCCAAAGAAATGGAGGAGATGCGCAATGGGTTAGAACAGTACGCTCAGAAGTATGCTGTTCCTCCGCCTTCAAATGTCAAAAAAGACATCATGAAGCAAATTGAGGAGCTTGAAGCCCAAGGAAATCGAGCAACCAATAATTTTTTTACTAAGCCGTCGAGAGCGCTACCCCGCTGGGCTTCTTTTTTATTGCTTGGAGTTTATGTGCTTTTTGGCCTGATCATGACTTTGCGTCACCAAGCCATCAAAAAAGAAAACAATCAACTTTTACAGGAAATACAAAATTGCCAAACGTCAAGTCAGCAAGTAAAAAAACAGATCGCTATAGCCGCGCTTATCGAGGATAAAATGACGCAACCGATTTACCTAAATGGTTCGGCGCTTTCACCTGCTGCCAAGGCTATTGTGTATTGGAATCCTACAGAAAATCATGCTTATCTGCATCCTTATGCTTTACCTGCACCACCTCACGGAAAGCAATACCAAATCTGGGCAGATGTAGATGGAAAAATGATTAACTTGGGTCTGATAAATCCCCAAGGATCTGATATACAGGAAATTAAGCGTATTGACAGAGCTGTTAGCCTTAATATTACCATCGAGCCAATGGGCGGAAGCAATGCGCCTAATGTTAAACAACTGTTAGCCAATGGTTTGATTTAAGGAATGAGCCGCTAATGCGTACTGATTTTTGTTAGCATTTTTTTTTCAAAATAGTAATTTATTGTTGATCAGCTACTTAAGAGAGCTTACAACAGCAAATAAGAAATAGTTCAAAAAAGACGTAATTTTTTAGATAAAAGTTAGCATAGATTCGAAAAAGAATTCGCATTTTACAAATGATTTCGGATGAGGCTACAAATATTTAGATCTTTCTTGGTTTTTTATCAGTAGGTTGAACAAAGATACCCTCTCCTAAGTTATTTTTCACTTCCCATGTACCTAGCACATTCCATTACCGTTTCAGGAGTGGACTTACCCATGAACGTTGCTTTAAATCTCAGTTAGTGTGTATTAAAATCCATTTAGCAACGAAAAAAAACTATTGGTCATGCTGGTGCTCGTAATTATGCTAGTAGCTTTCGTAATCGGCGGCGGAATCCTTTCTGTGTTGAATACTGCAACACAGCGGAGTGGAAGAAGAGCGTTCTAATTTGGAACAGAACTCTACTTTATTCGTCCTCCCACACCTGATTGGTGTACTTGTACTTTGTATTCTTCAGACTGCGCATAGCTTGGGTTAAACCTTCTACGGTCATTGGAAACATTCGATTTCCAGTAAATGAACGGATGGATTTTACGGATTCGTAATAATCCCATTCGTACTCCGGAATAGGATTAATCCAAGCGATGTGTCTGAAGTGATTCTCCAAACGACGTAACCATACCATTCCTGGTTCATCGTTGTAGTGTTCTACACTTCCTCCTCGGTAAAAAATCTCATACGTTGACATGGCTGCATCTCCTACAAATATCAATTTGTAGTCGCTATTGTATTTATGCAACAATTCAAGGGTGGGTATCCTTTCCTGAAAACGACGGTGGTTGTCTTTCCAAACGTATTCATACACGCAATTGTGGAAATAGAAAAATTCCAATTGCTTGAACTCCCATTTTGCCGCTGAGAACAATTGCTCACAGAGGGACACATGCTCGTCCATGGAGCCGCCAATGTCCAAAAGCAACAATACTTTTACCCGATTTTTTTTAGCCGGGTGCATTGCAATGTCTAACAAACCTGCATTTTCCGAGGTTTTGCGAATGGTGCCGTTCAGGTCTAATTCATTGGGTATGCCTTCGCGTGTGAGGATGCGCAAACGCTTGAGGATAAGCTTGATGTTGCGGGTATTGAGTTCTACGCGGTCGTCTAGGTTCCGAAAAGCGCGTTTTTCCCATACTTTTACTCCGGTCTTGTTTCCAGCGGATTGTTTCCCCATCCGTATGCCTTCCGGATTGTAGCCACCCGAACCAAATGGCGAACTGCCTCCCGTACCTATCCAGCGATTGCCACCGGTGTGTGCCTTTTTTTGTTCTTCTAGTAAGGTTTTCAACCTTTCCATCAAGGCATCAAGGCCGCCCAATTTTTCAATTTGGGCTTTTTCTTCTTCACTTAGGTTATTGAGCCAATTGGCGCGGAGCCATTCATCAGGAATATTGGCTTGGAGCAGCGCATCACCTATAGTACCTAGGTTGCGAAAATACTGGCCAAAAAGGAGATCAAAACGATCCAAATGTCCTTCTTGTTTGACCAGTATGGCTTTGCTCAGGGCATAAAATTCTTCAATATCGTTGGTGCCAATTTCTTTTTGTAAAGCTTCCATCAGTGCCAGGTACTCGTGCAAGCTTACTGGTATTCCGTTTTTCCGCAGTGCAAAAAAGAAATTTAAAAACATTGGCGCTTATTTTTACAAGTGGCCATAAAGTCAATTGATTGCAAAGATCAATCACTCAACTTCAATACATCCAAGAAGGCTTTTTGTGGCACTTCTACGCTACCAATCTGGCGCATCCGCTTTTTACCTTCTTTTTGTTTTTCCAACAATTTACGTTTCCGAGAAATATCCCCTCCGTAGCATTTCGCCGTTACATCTTTGCGCAAAGCAGAAATGGTTTCGCGAGCAATTATCTTTGCACCTACTGCAGCTTGAATAGCAATGACAAACTGCTGGCGTGGAAGTAGGTCTTTGAGGCGCTTGCATATTTTGCGACCAAAAGATTCGGCTTTTGAGCGGTGCACCAAAGCCGAAAGTGCATCCACATTTTCAGCGTTTAGTTTGATGTCCATTTTTACCAAATCGGATTGGCGGTATTCAATCATCGAATAATCAAAAGAAGCATAACCACGAGATACTGATTTGAGACGATCGTAAAAATCAAATACGATCTCCGCCAAGGGCATTTCAAAAGTCAATTCTACTCGATCTGGCGTAAGGTAAGTTTGGCGGGTTAAGCTGCCCCGCTTGTCCATACACAAGGTCATGATGGCCCCGATGTACTCGGGTTTGGTGATGATTTGTGCCCGAATATAGGGTTCTTCCACAAATTCCAAACTGCTGGGATCTGGTAGATCAACCGGAGTACGTACGGCAATGTCCTCTCCTTTGGTCGTTCTTGCGCGGTAGGATACGTTGGGGATCGTGGTGATCACCTCCATGTTAAACTCACGCGACAAACGTTCCTGTACAATTTCCAAGTGCAACATGCCCAAGAAACCACAACGGAATCCAAATCCCAAAGCAACAGAAGTCTCGGGTTCAAAAACCAAAGAAGCATCGTTGAGTTGTAGTTTTTCCAAACTATCACGGAGGTCTTCAAAGTCGTCGTTATCAATCGGGAAGATACCAGCAAAAACCATCGGTTTTACATCCTCAAATCCGTGAATGGAGTCCAAACAAGGATTGTCCACGCGGGTTATGGTATCGCCAACTTTAATTTCTTTGGATTCCTTAATCCCAGTGATGATGTAACCTACATCACCAGCGCGTAATTCGGGTTTAGGAATTTGCGCAAGCTGTAGAATACCCACCTCGTCGGCATTGTATTCTTTAGCAGTATGGAAAAACTTGATCTTATCGTTTTTTTTCAAGGTTCCGTTCATGATACGGAAATAAGCAATTACCCCGCGAAATGAGTTGAAAACCGAGTCGAAAATCAAAGCTTGTAATGGCCCTTCAGGATCGCCGCTGGGCGCTGGGATTCGAGCAACAATGGCTTCCATGATGTTGTCGACGCCAACTCCGGTTTTTCCACTCGCCAGTACAATGTCTTCTTTTTTGCAACCGATTAAATCAATGATTTGATCGGAAACTTCATCGATCATGGCACTTTCCATATCGATCTTGTTCAAAATGGGGATGATTTCTAGGTCATGCTCTATGGCCAAGTACAAGTTTGAAATCGTTTGCGCTTGAATGCCTTGAGTGGCATCAACCAGCAACAACGCGCCTTCACAAGCAGCAATAGAGCGAGAAACCTCATAAGAGAAGTCAACGTGACCAGGGGTATCGATCAAGTTGAACGTATATTTTTGCCCATCATTCGCATTATAATACAGCTGAATAGCATGACTTTTGATGGTGATGCCCCGTTCACGTTCCAGATCCATATTGTCAAGCGCTTGATTGACCATATCTCGCTTGGAAATGGTTTTGGTATACTCCAAAAGTCGATCCGAAAGGGTACTCTTACCATGGTCGATGTGGGCAATAACGCAGAAATTCCTGATATGCTTCATAATAATTACCTCAGATTCTGAGTGCAAAAACAGCATGAGGCAGTTAAAAAACAATACCCAATGCTGTCTTTGTACTTTGAGCGCAAATTTGAGCGCAAGTTAATGAAAAAAAAGATCGGGGTACACTGAAAAAACTATATTTCATCAGACTTGTTGTGAGAGATCTTTAATCAGCTCAATAAAGATCTTTTTTCTCCGTTTTGCTAACCTTAAGAATCAGCAAAATGGGTTGCCATTTTGTACCCAAGCCATTAGAGTTAGCGCTACTGTAACGATTAAGATGAAAAAGAGTTGACGGAGCCTTAGGAACAGTTTGAAGTAATGAAAAATGTTTGACCAATTTAGAACCAAAACTTGATAAACTTTATTAAAATTATATAGTTTTGTTTGTCAATAATAGCTTAGCGACTTAAACATCCAGGTTGAAAACCTGGATATGAACCCATAATTTACCAAAACCAATAACCATCCTTTTATGTCCAACTTACATTTTGACACCCTACAGCTTCACGCTGGTCAGAGCGCCGATCCAACTACAAATGCGCGCGCAGTGCCGATTTACCAAACTACCTCTTACTTGTTCAACAACTCTGAACATGCTGCTAATCTATTTGGTCTGCGTGCGTTTGGTAACATCTACACCCGGATCATGAACCCCACTAACGATGTTTTCGAACAGCGTATTGCTGCTTTGGAAGGTGGGGTTATGGCGGTTGCTGTAGGTTCTGGCCAAGCGGCTCAGTTTTTGGCCCTCAACAATATTTTACAGGCGGGCGACAATTTTTTGTCTACCTCGTTTTTGTATGGCGGTACGCACAATCAATTTAAGGTAGCATTCAAACGCTTGGGTATCGAAGCTAGAATCGTTACCGGCGACAATCCAGCTGATTTTGAAGCGCATATTGACGCCAACACCAAAGCCATTTATTTGGAGACCATTGGCAATCCGGAGTACAATATTCCTGATTTTGAAGCTTTTGGGGCATTGGCAAAAAAACATGATATTCCTTTGATTGTCGATAATACATTTGGTGCTGGAGGGTATCTTTTCCAGCCCTTAAAGCACGGTGCGAATGTAGTAGTAGAATCGGCCACCAAATGGATTGGCGGTCACGGTACCAGCATTGGCGGCGTCATTGTGGACGGTGGTAACTTCAATTGGGGCAATGGCAAGTTTCCACAATTTAGCGAACCCTCTGAGGGCTATCATGGGCTTAATTTCTGGGCGGTATTTGGCGAGGGGAACCCGCTAGGGATGCCAAACGTTGCTTTCGCCATCCGTGCTAGGGTAGAAGGGCTGCGCGATTTCGGCCCAGCGCTTAGTCCATTCAATGCGTTCCTATTGATTCAAGGTGTAGAAACACTTTCGCTACGTGTACAGCGCACGGTTGAAAATGCCTTGGCCTTGGCACAGTGGCTCGAAGCGCACCCCCAAGTTGAGTACGTTCGTTACCCTGGTTTGGCTTCGAGCCCTTACCACGCTTTGGGTAAAAAATATTTAAAGCATGGATTTGGCGGCGTTCTTTCTTTCAAATTAAAGGGTGGAAAAGAAGCTGCGGATAAATTGGTGGACAGCCTAAAATTGATTAGTCACCTCGCCAACGTTGGGGATGCGAAAACGTTGATCATCCATCCTTCATCTACTACCCACGAACAGTTGTCGGCTGAAGAGCAAACGGCTGCGGGAGTAGTACCAGGCTTGTTGCGTTTGTCAGCAGGAATCGAGTTCATCGATGATATCAAAGCAGATTTGGAGCAAGCTTTTGCTGCTATCTAAGTAAAAAATAGAGTTGTTGCGCTGGGAGTTACTCCTAAACCAAAAATTCCAGCGTGAACAAACTGATTTTTTTTGGAGCGACGTTTGGGTGCTTCGATTTTCTAGAATTAGGAGAATCGCTGAACAGCCAAAACGTCGCTCCTTTTTTTTGTCTATCCAATCGCAGGTGGACTCAATTTTTGGTTTGATCTCGCTAGTAAGTAATAGGAATTTGTATGGGCCCATTACTTATCTTTTTATTTTCTATAAATATGCTAAGGACATGATCCAAATTCAGCAATATTTTCTCTTTTTTTTGCAGATACGAAATATTAATTAGGGGGTTATTGTAACTTTTTCAAAAAAAAGCATTATACAGGAACGATTTCAAAGCTGTATATTTGCCTGCATGAAGCAGCATTTTTTAATTAATCCCGTTCTGTAAAGGAATGGATTTGAATTTACAGCGGCGCTTAAAATCCTGGCATAATAGCTCCGAGAAAAAAAATTAGAGCCGATGAAGCATAAATACACCCTATATACCTTGGTGGTTTTGTTATTTTGTAGTGGGTGGAGCGGTTGCAAATTTGGAAACACCGGCGATCCCATAGTCGTTGCAGATGTTGAAAAAGAGTTCAACGTTAGCATGATTGAGCGTTTTGAACCCGGCAAACGCGATTTACAATTTTTGATCTCCACGATCAAAAACCAACCCTGTCAGAACTATACCATTGATTTCAACTGGTATCAAAATAGCAATGTGCTAGATTTGAATCTGAGCAAAATAGTAGCACCTGAAAACTGCAAACCGGGTACATCTCCTGCTATGGGCTTAGTTTTTACCAATCCTTTAGATCCTGGTTCTTATACTTTAAACATTAGCTTAGGGCAAACAGTAACCAGTAAAGGTCGGTTTGCCGTGAATAACGATGCTTACACCATGAAAATGGATGTACAGAATGGCTTTAAAATTTTGCAAAATGAATTGTTGAGGATACCAGATGGCGTTATTTGGGGTTTTGTAAGTTTTCAGCAAACTTCAAGCTCGGTTGCTGATAAATTTATTCAGGATTTGTTCAAGTTGTCATCAGATAAGGGGTTAAGGAAAGGGTACTATGGCCAATTTATCATTTCCGATAGCGGAACCAGTTTACTTGATCAGCCCACTGATGCGCCTTCTGTAGCTTTTGTACGGTCATTTCAGGATAAAACCAGTAAGCTGGAGAGCTTAATTGCTCAATACCGCGCTCAAAATAACAATGGCATGACCTTTAAGATCTACAATACAGATGGGAAGGAATTTTAAAGCCAAACAGCTATGATTCAGCAATAGAGAATCATTTTCCGGGATCTAAATTGACCCTTTAAAATTGACTCATTCCTTACCGATACCATTGGTAACCACTTTTGTAAAGCGCTCTTTTTTACGGGTTTCTTTTAATTCAAAACTGAATCCGCCTGCCAGGAATTTTTGGTAGCGTTTGCGGTCAAATTTATACAGCCGAGCTGGCCGATGCGCAACTCCCTCTTGTGTTTCAACCAAATCAATCAAGAGATCCATGGAAAGTATCTTTTTTCTGAAGTTGCGCTTTTCAAGTTTTGTTTCCAAAATGGCTTCATATAGATGTTGCAACTCCGTCAGGGTAAATTTTGGGGGCAATAACTCAAACCCAACTGGTCGGTAGCGGATCAACCATTTTAAGCGAGCGAAGCAAGCCTGTAAAATGGCAATGTGGTCAAAAGCCAGGTTTTCCACTTTCGATACCGGATGCCATTGCGCCTGTAAAGCTATGGAAGAGGGTTGGATGGAATAATTATCGATTTTGATCAAGGAACAATAAGCTACCGTGATTACTCTACCAAAAGAATGGCGGTGAACTGCGCCAAAAGTGGAGACTTGCTCTAAATAAACATTGTTCAACCCCGTTAACTCCCGCAACACGCGAATCGCAGCCGAATCCAAATCTTCCTGTGGATATACAAAATAGCCGGGCAATGCCCAATAGCCAAAGTAGGGATCTTCCCCCCGTTTGATCAATAACACCTTCAGATCACCTTCGTCGAATCCAAAAATGACATTATCAACTGTAAATGCCGACTTGAAAAATTCATCCAAATTTGCCATTTGCTGCTGTATCCTATTTAAGCGGGGACAAAAAACACCTTAAACTTATCAATCGGGGAAAATTAGAAAATAAATGTTGGAATTGCAATCTCATCAAGGATTTATTAGTGTAAAAAATACACTAGCCTCAAAATGCGGCAATTGATTTGTTTCCAGTTGTTTATAGTTGCTTGTTCTTTAGCAAAAAAAGGGGAGTAACATTGATTGGTTTTCTAAATCCATATAATATTTTGCTATTACATTTTTTTAAGACAAAAAATACCAATTATGCTTAAATGCCCATAGGCAAATTTGTCTAAGCGTAGTTGGTCCTATTGGATTTTGGATCAAAAAACAAAATTCTTTGGTCGGGCCATTTGACCTTTGAGGCCTAAGCAGGCATTAAGGAAGCCATTGTACGCCCAGCTCTTCGCGGATTTTTCTATCAGCAAGGCTATTGTTTCGCCAATAAGCGATATGTAAGGTCTTGGTTCTTTTCGCAATGGTGCTGCGTTTTACTTTGTCAAAAAGAGATGGGTAGGACTCTATCCAGCCTTCGATCAAATAAGGCTTTTGGGGCTGAAAAACGATTTCGAGGTCTCGGTCAAGTTCTGGATAACGCAAATGGTATTTTTGAAGCCCTTCTCCAATGAATTCCATACCAGCATATGGGACAATGGAAGCCTCTGCGGAGTAAGCCTTACACTCCACATGCATGAGTCGGGTGTAGGTAAGGCTAGGGATCATCAACAGCTTTCCTACGGGCAATGTCTCTGGAGATAGGCGAAGTCGTGTCCACAGCTCCTGTTCTAAATAATTTTGCGGGAGCTGAAAATTTTGATCTCCCTCCTTTTCAAAATACGATCGCGATTCAACTCGGTAGTGATCTTTCTCAAAATTCAGCTGCATAAAAGTTTGACCACACCAGTCTTGGTTGCTGTTGGTGATCTTTAAAGCATGCGGAAATTTGTCTATATCGGTAGGACAAAAAATGGAAGACATTAAGGAGTAATCATAGATGCCGGTGGAAAACCGTTCCAGAGCATTCAATTTGAGCACCGAAGTAGAATTACGTTTTTGGCCGTTTTCGTTTTTAACCTGTTTATCGGTCAAGAAATCTTCCGTTACAAAAACCAAGACTGCTTCGCCAGGGTGTACTTCTTTATAGCGATTTTGCTCTAATTGGTAACGACTTACCTCCGCCTTGCCGTCATACCAATACTGGTCTAGGCCAACTGTATCTTTTTTGAACATTGCCATCATCTGTACAGTCGGATTTTGAATGGAAGGAAATGGTTTGCTACAAGATTGCCAAACAAGACCCAACAAAAAGATAATGCCAATATTTTTCATCTCCTGCTATATTTTTTCTCCTTTGGAATGGGTCAAAAGAGGTCTATTATTCTTCAAAAATTTATCAACAGCTAATTAACAAAAAAGATGGGGAAACCATCAAATTTGTTGACTTGTTACTTCTCAATGTTACGGTGGCGACAATTCTAATGACCGGCAATAAAAAAAGAGTCATCTCCAACAAGCGATCCAAATAAAGCGGCCGGACGTTTGAGATGACTCTTTTAGACAGTTGTGCTAAGTAAGTTGCTGCAACTTTAGCGCATCACAACAACACTATTCTTGTTTTAGTAAACGGAGTAAGTCTAGTTTTCAACCAGTAAGCCATTCAGCTTAATGGTCGTTTTATCCGTAACTTCCTGCACGATGATTTCTGGCACTTCAATGCTGATTTTACCGCCACTGATCGTGACTTTGATGCTCACCGCTGTTGCGTCTTTTCCTGTAGCAATGTATACTTTGCTCAAGGAAGGCAAAGAAGCAGTCACGATTACCTCGTCAGCTAATAAAGGGGTTGAAACATCAATGGGATGAATTTTGTAGCTGCCATCAACACTTGGTAATTTGGTAAATTGAAAAGACCAAGAGTTAACATTTAAAACGGTGCTGGAAGTAATGCCATCGGTACCGGCAATGGTTGTTGCGCTTGGGCCATCATCGGTTCTAAAACCTAGGACTTGCTTGAAAGTCACGATGCCTAATTTCCAATTGGCATTGGCAGCTGGATCGGTGCTTACGATTGGGAATTCCGGGCCAGGGCTACAATGAGTGAGGGCTAGCCCAAGGAAGGCTACAAGTAAAAAATTTTTGTTCATGGTTTACAATTTTTAATGTTTTTGGGAGCAATACCTTTTCAAAGATAAAGCTTTTTACGAAGAGTCAAAAATGAGGACTTTTTTTCACATTTTTAGTAAAAAATATGCCGTATTCTAAAGAAAAGCTACCGTTCCCTAATTCTTTCTTGTCATTCCCTAAACGGATGGCGCAGCACGCGTCATTTAAAGCTATCTTTACGAAAGTTTTCTCATAGTATGTTTAATTCTCCTACACCTGCTCGGCCAAGTGTAGGTTTTTTTTTGCCTTTTCCTCAGCGGTCCTTACCGGATAAAGCTAATACTTGTCCCTCCCTAATTGACCATCTCAAGAACCATAAATTGCCAGTATCTTTACGACGTAGTTTTCTCATAGTATGTTCCAGGCTTCTACACCAAGATTAGTCTCCAGGTGTAGGAGCTTTTTTTTTGAAAAAAAACGAGTAAACAAGATCCTAGGATTTACTTATTGCTGTGGACTACTTTTACGAATGATTTCAAAGCTTTGTTCCAGACGGTTACCATCTTTATCAACTAACGTAAGTAAATGTTTCCCTACGGTAGGTTGTAATGAAAATTGGTGAAATGTAGAAGTGGAACCAATATAGTCCTGATCCAGATGCCAATAAATTGTCGTCTCTGGTTTGCGATGCGCTACCTGAAAAACTGTTTTCGACATTTTTCCATCCAAGTCAATAGGGACAAAAATTTTGGTCGCCTCGCGGGGATAAATGAGTTGCATGGTGCGGTTCACAGCTGCGGCAACACTGGTATTCTGACAATCTGCACGCAGCGGAGGTAAAGATTGATAACTTGGGTGTCCTTGTCGGTAATAATATTCTTCCAGAGGTGGAAGTACGAGCCAAGGGAGGTGGATCATTTTTTCTGGAAGCTCACAATTGGCGTTTACTTGATATTGAGCACGGGCATCCAAGTGTATCAGTTGGTGGTAGGGGCAAACAGGGGTATTTTGACCCCCTTTTGGCGCCCAAACGGTATCTCTTGGGCAATTGGTACCCGCTCGGAATCCAGATGACCTACATACTGAAGTGGCCTGCATGTCATCATAGGGCTGGGAAAACCAAGTTGTATGCGGTAGCGCCGCGCAAATTTCAAAAAGAATAGGAGCCGCTACTTGCCCGCCAATCAGGCCTGGTCGCCCTTCGCCAGCGGTATTACCTACCCATACACCTACCACATATTCGGGCGTAACGCCAATAGCCCAGGCATCGCGAAAACCAAAACTAGTACCCGTTTTCCAGGCAACCTGTCTACTTGAGCCGAATTGTTGCCAATTGCCTTCGCTTTCAGGGCGTTGAAGTGCTTGCATGGCTTTGAAGGTTGCCCAAATAGCGCCAGCACCCAGGATAGGTGCGTTTTTTTCCATAAACAGGCGATTTCTGGTTTGTAGTACTTCCTCTTTTTGATAATTCAGTGCTCGGAAATCACGGGGGTCGTAGCGGCTGCTGTAGCTTGTAAACGTATTGAGGGTACGCGCCATGGAAGCATAGATTCCGGTCAAATCCCATAAATTGGCTTCTGCTCCACCCAAAATTAAAGATAGACCATAATGTTCTGCCGGCTGATGGAGGGTACTTAGCCCCATTTTTTTTAAATAATAATGAAAACGATTGATATCGTAGCTCCGAAGTAAGTCGACAAAAGGAATATTTAAGGAACGAATAAGGGCCTCATTGGCCGGAACCAAACCATCAAAACCGAGATTGAAATTTTCCGGTCGGTATCCACTGATGTTCATGGGCACATCAGGTAACCAGGATTCTGGTAGGATGAGTCCTTCCTGGGTAGCGAGCGAATAAAGGAAAGGCTTCATGATGCTGCCCGTACTGCGCGGAGCAGCAATGACGTCCACATCGCCCCCATGGGCATTACCAGCATTGGGCGCATTGCCCACGTAGGCGCGTACCTGGCCAGTGGCAACCTCCACAACGATGGCGGCAACATTGTGGATCTGATTGTAGCGCAAGATCCCCTGTTGGCGGCTGACGATATCGGTAACTTGTCGTTGCAGACTAGCCTGTAACGAACTTTTTAATCTGGCTGGCGCGCCGTCATTTGCAGCCCGAAGAATCAAGTGGGGTGCCAAACGGGGTAGGGGATAAGGCGCTTCGGGTAAAGGTTCTTCTTTAGCCAGCGCCGCAGTTTGCTGGTCAATCACCCTTTGAACTGCCAATCTATCGAGTAGTCGGTTGCGTTTGGCAAGCAATAATCGGCGGTTACGGCCGGGGTGCATTAAGGAAGGGCTATTGGGCAAAACGGCCAATAAAGCGCCCTCCGCCCAAGACAACAAATTCGGAGATTTGGCAAAATATCGCCAAGAAGCTGCTTCCAATCCCACTACATTTCCTCCAAACGGGGCATTGGCAGCATAAAGCTGGAGGATCTTTTTTTTGCTCGTGCCCCATTCCAATCGAGTGGCGAGGATGCCTTCGATTATTTTTTGGTATACATTACGCGATTTTACACCCCGCGCCAAGCGGATTACTTGCATTGTGATGGTACTACCACCGCTTACCACTCTGCCTTGGCGAAGGTTTTGTAGCAGGGCTCTAAAAAAGGCCAAAGGATCAGTACCTTGGTGGT
>JBBRGN010000115.1:0-13746 GCA_038240665.1 Chitinophagales bacterium
GGTGTTGATTTCTCGACCAATTTCTTGACTGATGAAACTCAATTTCCGCCCTTTTTGAGTATGATTTTGATCCAGTTCCTCTAAATAAAAAAGACAATGCTGAGAAAGACGCAGTTTTTCTTCTGAAATGTCCATTTTCTCAAGGTAGAAGATGATCTCCTGCTCAAACCGATTTTCATCAATTTTTTCCTTACCGAGATATTCTTCTAGGTTTTGGAAAAGGCGAGTACGTAATTTAATAATGCGCTCGTCTTCAAAAGGTTTCACTTTTTCCAGATTTTCCTGAATGATGGCAATGCGCAGCCGCATATCTGATTCGATCGAAGCGCCTTCTACCAATCGAAAGGCATCAAAGTTTTTGATGGCTTCTTCGATGGTTTGTTGAACCGAAAGCCATTCTTCCTTGTCTAGGTTATCGCTGTTGCTGCCTACCACATTGGGTAACCTCAAAATGGATTGCAACAAATCACCTTCATTGAGACCGAGTTCATCCGCTAAACGGCTGAGTTCTTGATGGTATTTTTTAAACAAGGGCTTGTTAAGGCTAAAACCCTCTTCACCAGCGACGGATTGAATGTCGATGCTGAAGTCAATTTTACCTCTTTCCAACCGCTCAGAAATCATCCGCCTAATTTCATGTTCTTTTTCGCGGTAGTTTTGCGGCACTTTCATGCGCAAGTCGGCAAATTTACTATTCAAGGAACGAATCTCTGTAACAATGGTCTTGTCTAGGTAGGTTTTCGTTCCCCTACCATAACCAGTCATGGATAAAAGCATAGTAACCTGGTATTGCTGATTTGTGGTGTTGAATGATGACCAACTATTTAAAAGGTGGTCATTTTGAATTTTCTGGACTTATTCCAATAATGGACTTGGTCAACAACAAATTTTTTTTCTTGAGTGAGGCTTATTTTGAGCGCACAGTCAAACTTTGCGCGAAAAATAAACAAAAAAGCAAGGAAAAGATCGTTTTTGAGCCAAGTAGCTTGCCAATACAACTTGTCTACGAACAAAGATAGACAAAGGATTTAAAAAATGCTCAATTATGCATTGAATGCTGTAGGTTAATTAATTAAGTAAATTAGTATTTTTAGAGAATTAAATTCTGTAAAATGGTTAAAATACATTTTTTGTTTTGAATAGACCACTAATTAGCTAAATCACTACCTATCCAAAGTTCTAATCAATTGAAAATTAATGCAAAGAGTTAAAATAAACTTGTCTTTTTTTTCGGTTTAATGAATAAAATTACGAAATTTGCCACTCGCTTCGAAATAGCGACATCTTTCATAACTTATTATAAACCAAGTATATACCAATGAGAAAAGCTGATCTTGTTGCAGCAATATCTGAAAAGACGGGAGTGCCCAAGGTCGACGTACTGGTTACACTAGAAACCTTTTTCAAAGAAGTGAAGGGTTCTTTGGCAGACGGCGAAAATGTTTACATCCGTGGTTTTGGCAGTTTTGTAATCAAACGCCGGGCAAAGAAGATTGGCCGCCACATCAAAAAGAATGTAGCGATTGAAATTCCTGAGCATTTTATCCCCTCTTTCAAACCTGCTAAAGTGTTTGTAGAGCAAGTAAAAAGTAAAGTAAGCTCGTTGCCAAAAGATAGTATAGAGGACGACGAAGACGAGGATTAATCCAAAGCAATCATGACTAAGTCGCAAATTGCAACTGTTGGAGCTTCGGTGTTGTTGTTGCTGGTACTTTATATAGGATGTGATACCAAGCCTCGTAAAATGAAAGATGTGGAGAAGTCCAGATCTTTGGTGATCGAGTCTACGGATATCAATGTTTTATTACAAGAGGCCAAAGACAGCATTAAGCCTAGTGAATTGGCATTGATTACCACTTTGGAAGACGAACTGGCGGCACAGCCAACTGATACGGGAAAAGTAACGGTGCTAAAGCGACTATCAGGTCAGTGGTTTGATTTGGAGCGTCCAGCTTTATCAGGTTATTATGCAGAGCAAGTTGCCGAGCTTACCAGTACTGAAGGAAGTTGGTCAATTGCAGGTACTACTTACGCCATTGCTGTTCAGCGTGGCGGGAGTCAGCGAATCCGTGATTATGCTACTGGTCGTGCAGTAAAGGCATTCGAAAACGCCATTTCTATTAACCCTAAGGAATTGGGGTATAAATTGAATTTAGCGTTGTTGTATACCGACAACCCTCCAGCCGATAATCCGATGAAGGGTATTTTAATGATCCTTGATCTCAACAAAGCTAACCCGGACAACCCGGACATCCTAATGAATTTAGGACGCCTAGCTATTCGAACCAACCAGTTGGACAAGGCCGTGGAACGCTTGGAAAGAGCTTTAACCCTCGATCCTACGTTGGTACCTGCCATTTGCATGCTCAGTCAGGCCTACGCAGGCTTGGGGCAAATGGACAAAGCCAAGAGTTATGAGCAGCGCTGTAATGCAGCGCAACAGTAAGGAACAATAGCCAATCGCTGGCAGATGATTCATTCGATTATTTTAAGTGGTCGTTTCCATCATCTGTTGAGTAAGTGGCTTGGAAATAAAATGGTTTAACCTATTAAAGAAACTTGCACTATGCCGTGTGGAAAAAAGCGCAAAAGACATAAGATTGCGACGCATAAGCGGAAGAAGAGACTGCGTAAGAACCGCCATAAGAAGAAGAGCAGATAGTTTTTAAATAGCGGCATTGGGCTAAGGAAAGAGGCATTAAATGGTACTTCACTGTTGCCAGTTTTTTCCGCCCACCGGGTCTTCCCAGCTTGGAGCGACGAGATGCGCGCCAAGCTGGGTCTTGTGATTATGGTAGCATGTATTTGTCTTCATAACACATACAATCAATCCGGTTCGCATTAGCAAGGGTAAAGCCCCGCTCGTTCCTCTTAGGGTCTTCAAGTAAGAGCTATTGTTAAGCTGAAAAGAGATTGCATTGTCATTCAAAGAATTTTCCCCAGTTTATTCTCCCATAAGATGCTCTCTTATTTGATCTACCGATAAGGACACTCAGGAATTCCAACACCTTGCAAACTGTAAGCATTCTAGCCTCTTTTTTTGATCCCAACGCCCTTAAAATGGTGTCCTGTGGAAAAAGAACTTATTATTAATTCTACCCCCACAGAAGTAGAGATCGCCTTATTGGAAGATTCTAAACTGGTAGAACTTCATTATCAAAAGACCAATACCAACTTCACGGTTGGCGATGTTTTTTTGGGTAAAGTCCGCCGTTTAATGCCGGGGCTTAACGCTGCTTTTGTGGACATTGGCCATAAGAAAGATGCTTTTTTGCATTATACTGATCTTGGGCCAAAACTCCGTTCCCTCATCAAGTTTACCAATGGAGCGGTGGGCGGCGCAATTAATGTGCCGACCTTAGAAAGTTTTACGATCGAACCAGAGATCAATAAAAATGGTAAAATCGATCAGGTACTCAAAAAAGGACAAAATGTATTGGTGCAGGTGCTCAAAGAGCCTATCTCTACCAAAGGTCCGCGTTTGAGTTGTGAATTGACCATTCCTGGTCGTTATTTGGTATTGACTCCTTTTTCGGATGTAATAGCCGTATCTAAGAAAATTGCCAACGCTGAAGAACGCAAACGCCTCAAAGTGCTGATCGAAAGCATCAAGCCTAAGAACTTTGGAGTCATTGTGCGTACTGCCGCGGAAGGTAAAAAAGTGGCCGATCTTCATGAAGAGCTCTCTTACATGCTGGATAAATGGGAAGGCATGTTCAAACAAATGCACCGTGCAGAAGCACCGGCTAAATTGTTGAGCGAGTTGGATAAAACGTCCAGCATCCTTCGCGACTTATTAAGCGACTCTTTTAACAAGATTCAGGTTAACGAAAAAGAGCTTTTCCAAAATATCAAAAACTATCTTTCGACCATTGCTCCTGACCAAGTGAACATTGTCAGCTTGTACAAAGGAACGAAGTCGATTTTTGAACATTTTGGCGTTACTCGACAAATCAAGTCCTCTTTTGGAAAAACGGCATCCATGCCCAGTGGCTCCTATCTGGTAATCGATTCTACAGAAGCGATGCATGTAATCGACGTCAACAGCGGGCATAAAATGTCGAGCACCAACGCGGATGAAGCAGTGATGCGGGTAAACATGGAAGCGGCTGATGAGATTGCTCGTCAGCTTCGACTCCGAGACATTGGCGGATTAATCGTGATCGACTTTATCGACATGCGCAATGCCGAGCACAAAAAGGAAGTGTTGCGGGCCATGCGCCAGGCCATGAAAAAAGATAGAGCGCAGCATACCGTTTTGCCCTTGAGTAAATTCGGCTTGATGCAAATCACGCGCCAACGGGTAAGACCAGAAGTGAAAATTGATACGACTGAAATCTGCCCTACTTGTGGCGGCACCGGTACCATCAATGCTTCTATCTTGCTGGTTAGCGATATTGAGCGGGATCTAAACTTTATCCAACAATCGCATCCAAAAGTAAAGGTCAAATTAGTGGTACATCCATATGTGGCTGCTTACCTCAAAAAAGATGGTTTTTTGAGGAGCATTCAATGGCAATGGTACCGCAAACAGTACCGCTGGGTAAATGTTGATTCTGATCCAGATTATCACCTTACCAAGTATACTTTTTTTGATGAACACGATGATGAGATTCGTTTAAACGCGGTTTAATCAAAAAAACTAAGAAAGTTGACTTTGTTGATTATCAACGTGTCAGGTTCAAAAAAAGCAGCTGCCCATTTTGTAGGGACAGCTGCTTTTTCATTGCTAAGAATCCCAGAGGGAATTTTTATTTTATGTTCCAGGCCAAAGTCAAGTAATAAAACCCGCCAATACTGGGTCCCCTAAGGATCGAATAATAGTACCGATTGAGCAAATTTGTCCCCCCTAGCTTCAGATTCACCTTCAAATCTGATATACGATAACTGATGAAACCATCAACTGAAGTAAAAGAAGGAACGGTTCCATTGACCAAAAAAAAGGTTCCTCCGGGAGTTCAATGCGAAGCCTACCAGAAACGTGGATGGCTCCTTCCTTTAATAAGTGTTTCAATCCCATTCCGATTATGCTTTTGAGGTTCGCGGTTTGGTCTCTTTTTTGGCCATCGGGCAGCCACAGTCGGTTCTACAGGAATTGAGGGTCAATAAAATAAAACCTAAAAATAGGCTTCGAATAACTAAGTTTTTTAAGCGCATAAAATTTCAGTATTTTTTGCTTATTTTTTCCCAATGATAAGCAACTCGTTTTAAAATAGAAACAATGGCAAACCCTCCGCACAAAGTAATTGTATCTCCGCTTGATTGGGGTCTTGGACATGCCACTAGAAGCATTCCAGTAATACGTGAATTGCAAGAACAAGGAGCGGAAGTCATCATAGCATCCAATGGTAAGGCGCTGGCGCTGCTGCGTTCCGAATTTCCAAAAATTCGCAATTGGGAACTACCTGCATACGACGTGCTTTACCCGCGTGAAAATATCTACCTGAACGTGGCGCAGCAGATGCCCAAAATTATTGCTGCAATCCTCCAAGAACAACGGGTGATTGCCAAAATAGAACGTCAAGAAAATGCAAAGGCCATCGTTTCGGATCACCGCTATGGATGTCGTATTCGGCATGGCATCAACGTTATTATGGCGCACCAGCTGCATTTGCCAGTTCTTTTCCCCATGAAATTGGCTACACAATCGATTCACTGGACTCAGATGCGCAAATTTAACGAATGTTGGGTTCCCGATTTTCCAGATGAGCCCAATCTATCTGGACATTTAGGGCATCCTTCTCTCCCGCGCGTGATCACCCGCTACGTAGGGCCTTTGTCTCGATTCCAATACCAAGAATTGCCCAAAAAATACGAATTTATTGCCATTATTTCAGGGCCTGAACCCCAACGAACCTATTTTGCTGAAAAATTGCGCCAACAAGCCGCGGAATTTCATGATCATTCTTTTCTTTTTGTGTTGGGAAACCCGGAACAGGAGTATTATGAAAAGGTAGAGAACAACATCACCTTCGTACCACACCTATCTTCTCTTAAGCTTCAAGAAGCAGTATCGCAAAGTAAATACGTGATCTGTCGTTCAGGATACAGCAGCATCATGGACTTGGTTATGCTCGGAACACCGGCATTGTTAGTGCCTACTCCTGGCCAAACAGAGCAAGAATACTGCGCCGAACACTTGCAAGCTCAAGGCCTTTTTACTGTTCAGTCGCAAAGTGAATTGAATCTTCGCGAAGCGCTGCCCAAATTGCTGCAAAGCCGCTCCTTACGCGATTTTCGCCCCATCCAAATGCCGAGTTTATTGAGTATTGCAGTTGCTTCTTTGCTGCAACTGATCGAAGGACTACCTAGTGAAACAGATTTTGGCGGAGAGTAAGCGGGTGTTCTTATTTTAGTGCTGTATTTTATAACCATAAACAAATAAATATGAATAAATTTTTCGCCTTCATTTTTTTGGCTTTTTCACTTCCAGTATTGCTCAAAGCGCAAACCACTCAAAGCGCTGAAAAAACGGAATTGCTACGTGGGATTGATGCTACAGCTGCCGAATATGGGAAACTGGCGCACCAAATTTGGGAATTTGCTGAGGTTGGCTATCAAGAATACAAAAGCTCGAAATTGCTGCAAGACCAATTGAAAACCGCAGGATTTAAAGTTGATGCCAATGTAGCGGAGATTCCGACTGCCTTTGTCGCTTCCTTTGGTGAAGGAAAACCCGTAATTGGTATTTTAGCAGAATTTGATGCCTTACCTGGCGTTTCGCAAGATGCCTTGCCCTACAAACAAGAGCGTGCTGGTGTAAAGGCCGGACATGCTTGTGGTCATCATCTTTTTGGTACAGCTTCCGTTGATGCTGCCATTGCCATTAAGGATTGGTTGAAAAAAACGGGAAAAAAAGGTACCATTCGTTTATATGGCTGCCCAGCAGAAGAAGGTGGCGGCGGAAAAGTATATATGGTGAGGGCTGGTCTTTTCAATGATACGGATGCGGTGATTCATTGGCATCCTGGAGCAGAAAACTCAGCTAGCGCTTCCTCTTCATTGGCCAACAAATCGGCTAAATTCCGTTTTTATGGTATTGCTTCGCACGCCGCAGCAGCGCCTGAGCGGGGCAGATCAGCCTTAGACGGTGTGGAAGCAATGAACAACATGGTCAATATGATGCGGGAACACGTACCTCAGGAAACGCGTATTCATTATGTAATCACCAAAGGGGGCGAAGCGCCAAACGTGGTTCCGGCCTTTGCCGAAGTGTTTTACTATGCTCGCCATCCTGAAATGGACATCGTAAAACAGATTTTTGACCGCATGGTGAAGGCTGCTGAAGGAGCCGCTTTGGGAACCGGAACTACCATGAAATATGAAGTCATTGCCGGTGTTTACAATCTTTTACCCAATGAAACCTTGGCTAAATTGATGTACGACAACCTCGTAAAAGTGGGCGGAGTCGTTTACACGCCCGAGGAGAAAAAATTTGCAGAGCAAATCGTGACTACTTACGATATCAAAAATGTGGACATCAATTCCGCTAACAAAATTCAGCCTTTTGATGCTCCGGAAGGTGGCGGCTCGGGGTCTACCGATGTGGGAGATGTGAGTTGGGCCGTTCCTACGGCGGGGCTAAGCGCCGCTACTTGGGTGCCGGGAACTTCAGCGCACAGCTGGCAAGCCGTAGCTGCTGGGGGCATGGGCATTGGTACAAAAGGAATGGTGGTAGCCGCCAAAACGATGGCGCTTACGGTGATGGATCTTTTCAATGACCCTACGGTATGTGAAAAAGCTAAAGCCGAGTTACAAAAACGACGCGGTAAAGATTATCACTATGAAGCGCTGCTGGGGGATCGTAAACCTGCTTTGGATTATAGAAATTAAAATCGGGGTAAAAAAAGGCTTGAAATGTGATGGTCACAGCTCAAGCCTTTTTTAAAAAATCTCGCCAATGTTTACTGATATCCCTCGAGAGCCTTGGAGGCCGATGCCATAATCAATACAAAGATTTGCTCCAGAAAACTTATTCAATTTTATCCGCAAACCGCCGCCAAAAGCAGGACTAATTACCTTAAACTGATGATCCGGTGACTGCGCAAATGATTGTGCATTGGCGAACAAAACCCCGCCCCAAAAGCCTTTGCGAGAAATTTTAAACCGGTATTCGCCCTCGAGGTACACCATGCTGGTGCCTCGAAAACGCCCTTGGATATAGCCTCTACCCGTATTAAAGTTATCATCCCATCCGGTGCTAGGCAACAAAAGATAAGGCGCTTTGCCGCCACCTACCAAGAACCAGTTGTAGTTCCAAAAAGCCAATACATTTTTTGAATTTCCCGGAAATCGAAAATATTTCCGGAACTCCAATTGTACCGATGTCCAGTTGGAACCGGCTCCAAGGATGGCCAAATTGGGACGTAAAACAAAATTTCCGTACCAGCCATTGTTCGGGTTGATGGGATTATGGCGCGTATCTTTGAACAATTGGAAAGCAAAACCAGAAGCTGTAGCGGTCTGAGCTAACCCGTATTGCTGAAAATCTGTAGGGCTTTTGGGCGGAGTTCCCAGTTCGCTGATGTTCCAAAAACGGTCGATGTAATACCCCAGACCAGCATATAAATTATTGGAAATCTTCGTGACCACGGTTTGATGGAACTTAAGGTAGTTGAATCGTATTCCGTAGCCGTCATTAAAATTGGTATAGGCTCCCAATCCAAAAGTCCTAGAGGGGTATTGCATAAACCGCCAATCGAGTTGTATATTGAATTTTCCTTTTGCTGTCCAGATGCTGGCACGCAGGGGAAAAATAATCTGCTTGTACTGCGTATAAGCCAAGCTGGTGGTCATGAAGGAAGTCTTCGGATTTTGCAATAAAGGATCTTTGGATTTAAAAGCAACATTGGCACTGATCACGCCAGCAAATCCGGTCTGTAGAGAATAACCCACAGCGGGGATAGCAGAAATGTGTAGCACGCCCACATCATCGCGAGCAGGAGTCTTGGTTCTAGTTATTCTTTTGATAATATCGACTACATCTACGGCATCTTGAGTGGGCGTTTCCCGTGTTTCAAAAGGTTCAGGAATGGTTTCTTCCGTTTTTATTATGGGTGATATGGGTAAGGTATCCCGAATTTGAGCGATCAATTTAGTTTCGCCCAGCAAGCAGGTGAATATAAATGGGAGGCAATAAAAAAATGGAACTTTTTTATCCATACGGTAATTATAGTAATTTGGCACACCTTATACCTAGGCGACTCGCAAAGGAACGGGTATTTTACCATATCGATTGTAATGATTGAAAAAATAACGCCACCAAGGATTGATGCCATGAAAAATACACCCTACTTAGGCCTATTGTTTTGGATTCTTTTTGCTTGTACGCGTCATCAGGATTCTCAAACGCCTCAAAAACCAGTTCCCACTCATCTTTCCGGCCAAGAATTAGCGGCTATTCATTGCGGCAGTTGTCATCTTTTTCCGGAACCCAACTTGCTTGATAAATCGGTATGGGAAAAAGGCGTGTTGCCACAAATGGCTTATCACTTAGGCATGAAACCGCTTTCGGATAAGATGATGGGGTTAGACTTTGAAGACATTGCCCCCCTGGTGCAATCTGATGCCTATCCTTCAGGGCCAGTATTGGTAGAAGAAGATTGGCAAAAAATCATTGAATTTTACTTAAAAAATGCTCCTGAACACCCAATTCCTCAGCCCCCAAAAACAGCGGTAAAAATAGGATTACCTTTTTTTCAAGTTCAAAATCTGCCCACTCCTATTGGTAGACTACCCAAAATAACGTTGGTAAAAATTGATACCATTCAGCATCGTTTATTTGTAGGCCGAAGGGATAATGGCCGTTTGGAAATCTATGATCCACACTTACTAAAAATGGACTCCATCCCATTGGAAAGCTCTATCTCCTCAATAGCCGAAGGGCCCAATCATGAACTATTGTTATTGGAAATGGGCATTATGGATCCAAATGATCGACGCAAAGGAAAGCTGTTTCAGATAAAAGCTAACCAACAACCTGCAGTTTTACTGGATTCGCTCCAGCGGCCGGTAGAATTCGCTCAGTTTGATTGCAATGAGGATGGCACGCTAGATTTTTTACTCTGCAATTATGGCAATGAACTGGGACGTCTTGCTTGGTACGATGGCAAAACCCACCAAGAGCAGGTGATCAAACAACTGCCTGGAGTACGGGTTGTATACATCCGAGATCTGGATCAGGACGGTAAAAAAGACATCATTGTGCTAATGTGCCAGGCACGCGAAAGTGTTTTGGTTTTTTATAACCGCGGTAAAGGAAAGTTTAAGGAAGAAAAACTCTTGGAATTTCCGCCGGTTTATGGATCTAGTTTTATCGATTTAGCGGATATGAATCAGGATGGGTACTTGGATATCCTCTACACCAATGGCGATAATGCAGATTATTCTTATTCTTTGAAGCCCTATCATGGCTTGCGCATTTACCTCAATGATGGAAAAAATCACTTTAAGGAACAATATTTCTATCCTGCCTATGGTGCCAGCAAAGCAATAGCGGCCGATTTTGACGCAGATGGGGATCTGGATATCGCCATGATCGCCTTTTTCAATGAACCAGAAACCCAGCCCAATTCCGGATTTTTATTTTTTGAAAATCAAGGAAAGCTTAAATTTAAAGTAAGCTCTTTTGCCCATGCCGATCAAGATAAATGGTTGGTTATGGATGTCGGAGATTTGGATGGCGATAAAAAACCGGATATTGTACTTGGAAGTTTTTTTAAACCAGGTCTTGGTCAAGGTAAAGCCCGGGAATCCAAGACTCCCCCAGCGGTAATTGTATTAAAAAATGTTGCCCCTGCGCGAAAAAAATAGACCATTGCTTAGTTGATCAAGGATCATTGCACCACAAATTCAGTTCGCCGGTTCAATTGACGTCCTTCCGCTGTTGTATTGGGTGCAATGGGTTTGGATTCGCCAAAACCCTTAAAGGCCAAGCGCTGAGCAGTGATCCCATTTTGTATCAAGTACTCATAAACGGCTTTGGCGCGTTGTTCGGAAAGCTTTTGATTGTCGGCATCAGCGCCAATATCATCGGTATGGCCATTGATTTGAATGCGAAGATTGGGGTAGGTTTGCAACAATTGTACCAAGCGCTGGAGTTCGGGAAAAGAGCTTGTTTCTAAGACTGCTTTGCCAAGCGCAAAAAATACATTGCGTAAAATGACGGGTTCTGGTTTGGTAGTGGTTGAATTTTCAGCAGGAACGGGTTGTAGCTTTATTGCCAATTGATAGGGTTCGTGGCGGTTCCGCTGTTCTTGCAACGCGAAATTTTCGGAATAAAAGAGGTACCCTTTTTTCG
The DNA here is from genome assembly GCA_038240665.1 of Chitinophagales bacterium. Classification (GTDB taxonomy): domain Bacteria; phylum Bacteroidota; class Bacteroidia; order Chitinophagales; family Saprospiraceae; genus Haliscomenobacter. Next base: position 11,300 of record JBBRGN010000115.1, read on the forward strand.
ATACGTTCAAGGCGTAATTGTACCCCATTGGCAAACATGCCAAAAAAGAGCCATCCAAATCGGTGTTGGCGCTAAATATTCTTTTTCCACTACTCAGGTCGATGATCTCCACCAATGCAGCCAGATTTTTTTGAGTTGTCTTATCTTGAACAATCCCTTTTGCATAGGTTACCGCTAGTGGACGATCTTGTTCTGGTAATTCAAACTGAAAAATATCGGCGCGGGTATTTGCAGTTCCCGGTGTTTTTGAGAATTGATCGCTGTCGAAGTAAGCTGTTTTTCCTTCCAAATCTAAGTGAATAGCGCCTTCATTGGCAGTGGTATTGATGGGGTATCCCAAATTTTGTGGTTCGCTCCACTCCCCTTTTTCATCGATCCTACTGAGGTATAAATCATATCCGCCCATGCCAGGATGCCCTTTCGACATAAAATACAGCGTTCGACCATCGGGATGGATAAAAGGGGCTTGTTCGTCTTCCTTGGTATTGATGTTTTTTCCTAGATTGGTCGGTGCCGCCCATGATCCATCCACTTGCCTGCGGCTCATCCAGAGGTCCAGCCCGCCCAGTCCTCCTGGTCGGTCGCTGACGAAAAACAAAATTTGCCCATTAGCAGAGAGTGAGGGTTGCGTTTCCCAACTGGCCGTGTTGATGGGTGCCTTGAGGTTTATGGGGTTCGTCCAATGTCCGCCATTTAAAGTAGAGGTATACAAATCACAACCACCTAGCCCGTCGGGTCGTTGACAGGCAGTAAAAATAAGTGTGTGCCCATCACCCGACAGACAGTGAATGCCTTCATTGAGGGGACTGTTCAATTCGGCGATGGGCTGAGCTTCCTGCCAAGTGCCATTTTCTTGTCTGCTGTGAAAAAAATCTTCCTGATTATTGACTCGGCGGGTAAACATCATGGAACCCCCATCTGAGCTTAGTGTTGCCCAATATTCATCGCTACTGGAGTTGATCGTTTCTGGCAACCTAACTGGGGTGAAAGGAACGGGGTGTTGGATGGCTTGGGCAGCAAAAAGCGCGTTCCTTTGATAGGTTTTGGCGCGACTAAGCATGTCCTCGCTCTTTTTTTCAACCAAAAGAAAGTGTCCGAAATTGCTGGCAGCATCCGAATATTGCTGCAATTTGTATTGCGTCAATGCCAGTTGATAATACAATCGAGGCTGGTAAGCTGTATCCATAGCGATGGCTTGTTGGTAGCCAGCTACCGCCCCTTTCAAATCTTCTTGATCGTGGTAGACATTCGCCAAGAGGATAATGCCATCAATAAACCGGGAATCCTCGGTCAACAATTTTTTTAAAATTTTGCTCGCCTCGTCAAGCTTTCGCGTGCTGACTTGGGTTTTGGCCTGCTCGTACAGCTTGAGCAACTTAGGCGCTAGCGTAGCTTTAGTGGTATAGTTAGTTTGGGCGAAAAGCGCCGCATTGAGCGAGAAAAACAGGGACAACAGGAAAAAATACCGAATCATCTGGTGTGTCATTGAATCATTTCTTAAAGGGGTATGCAATTACTTAAAACGGCAAATTGGCTAAAAAAAGGTGGGCTAGGTTAAAAAATCGATGGCCTTTAGCGCCGGAGCTTTCAAGCGATACTCTAGTACGCGGTCATTGATGCTAAAAGGTGCTAAATCAGCCAAACCAAGACTCTGAACGGCTGCGTCCAATAGATCGGTTTTTGTGGTAAAGGTTGTTTTGTTTTGATTTTTTTGCTGCAAAAAAAATGTGCCCGCCTCGAGGAAGACCCTTTCAGGCGCTAGCCCGATGAGCTCTGAACCGGTCACCCGAACGCCCAATTCAGCAGCTACTTCCTTGCATGCCTCAAAGGCGGTGTGAACAGAGGTGATGTCCATATCCGTGATGTTCATTGATACTTGAGTGATGCCATGTTCGGGCATATCCCAGCCGATGGCTTTTACTGCTTTACATTTACCCAGAACACGTTGGGTTTTACCTTGCCCATCGCTTAGCGTGTAGCCGCTTTCACGTACCCGTTGTGCAATGTGTTTAGCGATAGTAACATCGGAAGTAGCCAAATTGACATTGTAGGCGATTAAAAACTTTCTGGCGCCAATGACCGTCGCGCCAGCTTGTGCATTGAAAACAGTGGGCCCAAAATCAGGCTTCCAGGAGGGGTCGGTCATTTTTTTTTCAAGACCTTCATATTCTCCGTGGCGAATGGCGGCTAGATTGGCGCGTTGTGCCTGAGTCGCCGCATATTCGTAAAGATAGACCGGAATGTTCAACTCTTTGCCTACGCGCGCACCCAATTGCCGCGCCCAATCGATGGCCTCGTTCATGGAAATACCGCTGATTGGAACCAGTGGACAAACGTCGGTAGCGCCAATTCTTGGATGAGTACCCTGCTGGGAGCGCATGTCGATTTGGAATACTGCGACACGGATGGCCTGGAAAGCCGCTTCAACCAATGCAGCAGGAGACCCA
>JBBRGN010000116.1:0-13745 GCA_038240665.1 Chitinophagales bacterium
CGCTGTATGGTCACAACACTGTACGCAATGCTGTAATGGGCAATATAAACCGTGCGCCAAAACCCAAAGAGCTAGAAAAAATGTGCCAATTGACGGCGAAAGCCATGCAAGATGGCGCCGTTGGACTATCTACTGGCTTGATTTATATTCCGGGCGTTTTTGCTAAAACGGACGAAATTGTAGCACTCGCCAAGGTGGTTAAAAACTATGGCGGCGTCTATGCCTCTCATATCCGCAACGAAGATTACCGGGTATTTGACGCCATCGATGAAGCGGTGACCATTGGGCGGGAATCGGGTGTTCCAGTGGAGATCTCTCACCTCAAAATTACTGGAAAATCTTCTTGGGGAAAAAGCGCGCAGATCATCGAAAAGATCAAAGGCTATAGGGCCCAAGGATTGGATGTTATGGCGGATCAATACCCTTACACCGCAAGCAGCACCATTTTGGATACGCAATTACCCGATTGGGCAAAAGGCGGAGGCAAGGATTCGTTGCGCATCAGGTTGAAAAATCCAGTAACGCGAGATACCATCATCCGCGAAATGAAAAAAAACCTAGTGGCGATCGGGTTTGAAGATTACACTTGGGCGGTTGTTTCAGGATGTCCTTGGAATCCGAGTTTGAATGGGAAAACAATTCCTGAAGTAGCCAAAATCCAAGGCCGTACTCCAGATGTAGATGGACAAATTGCCACTATTTTTGACATTACTAACCGCAAACAGGCGACCTACATGATTTTCCACAAAATGAATGAAATCGATATTCGGCAAATCATGGCTTTTCCATATTGCATGGTGGCTTCGGATGCTGGGGTAGCAATTTTTGGAAGCGGATTGCCACACCCCCGCGCTTATGGCACCAACACCCGCGTGCTGGGGGAATATGTACGCAATCAAAAAGTCATCACCCTGGAAGACGCCATTCGTAAAATGACAAGTTTACCTGCCACGCGGTTTGGACTAAAGGATCGCGGGGTACTTGAGGCTGGAAAAGCAGCCGATTTGGTAATTTTTGATCCCAAAACAGTAGGGGATAAGGCGACTTTCGATAAACCCCATGTATACCCCACGGGGATCAAAAAAGTAATGGTAAATGGCGTTACCGTCGTTGATGAAGGAAAACATAGCGGAAAACGCCCGGGGCAAATGTTGAAACATCAGGCAGGGGAATAGATTTTGTTGTGCATATGATCTTATTAAGCCCTAATTTTAAGGCGAACAAATACCATCGATCATCAGTCTAGAAAACCCAGCCCTATGAGAAGTATCTACAAAACCTTTTTTTGCTTGTTTTTTGGTTTGCTTTTTTTTGGGCCACAGGTATTAAAAGCCCAGGATACGCCCTTGGCTATTGAATACTGTCGGCAAGGAGAACAAGCGCTGCTAGAGAAAAAATTCTCCAAAGCCATCCGCAATTATCGAATGGCGCTGGACATCCAGCCGGAATTAAGGGCTGCTCAACGGGGGATGGGGCTGTGCTATGAAATGCAAGGAGATTTTGATAAAGCCCTGAAGGCCTATCTGGAAATAGTGGAAAAAGATCCCAAGTTTTCCCGCGCCATTTATTTCCAAATCGGCGATTTGTATTATAAAAAAGGGCAAAAACAAAGAGCGATCACCTATTTTACCCAATTTCAGCGGCTACAACTTTTGGATGATTTGTCCTTCACCGTCAATGGTGAAAAAGAAGTCAGCCTAGAGCAAGGCTATCTAGAGCGTTTGCCCATTGTAATTCAAGCATGTCAAGTAGCAATGGATACCAGTGTGATCCTCAAAGACGCCAAAGTAACCAACCTAGGCAATACCATCAACAACAAAGCTGATGAGTACTTCCCATTTCTGTCCAATGACCAAAATGTGCTTTACTATACCCGTCGTCGCAACCTAGGAAGCGATGAGGATCTTTATCATGCCCGGAAAATCAATGGCTGGTGGCAATCGGGTAATCCAGTTGGAAATATACTCAATACCAAGTCGGACGAAGGCATGAGCACGCTGGTACGCGACGGCCGCAGGATGATTTTTACTGCCTGCAAACGCGACAACGTATACGGTACTTGCGATCTTTGGGAAGCCATTCTGGAAAACAATGAGATCACCGATGTACATCCGCTGGAAGGAAATCCAAATTCAGATAAATGGGAATCGCAAGCTTCAATCAGTTGTGATGGCTCTACCTTGTATTTTGCCAGCAACCGTCCTGGCGGACAAGGTGGAACCGACATTTGGTACAGCAAAAAAATGCCCAACGGAAAATGGAGCGATCCCAAAAACATGGGCCCTGTGGTCAATACCAAGGAGGATGAAGAATCGCCTTACATCACCAATGATGGCAAAACCTTGTTCTTTGCTTCCTTTGGGCACCTGAGCTTAGGCGAAGAAGATATTTTTATGAGCAATCTGCTCACCAATGGCGATTGGAGTCCGCCCGCTAATTTGGGACCGCAAATCAATTCTCCCTTCCGCGAGCTTTGTTTCTTCCTTACCGCGGATGGTAAAACGGGCTATTTTGCCTCAGATCGACCAGAAGGAGAAGGCGGCATGGACATCTACAAAGCAGAATTTCAGGAAGAACTCAACTCTACCCAGATGACTTTTGTAGAAGCTTATGTTCTGGATTCACTAACCGAGAAACCCTTGCGCACTGTAGTAGAGCTCGAAGGCCGCGATCCAGTAGCTTCTGACGCTGAAGGTAGGTTCTTTTTATGCCTCCCCGCCAACTCTAAATTGGCTACCAAGATAGGCATCGTCAACTACCGCCCATTTCAAAAAAGCTTTAAAATACCAGTTTGGGAAAACAAACGTTTTTACCGCCTGGAGCTCAGGGTAACGCCTATCATTGTTCCCAAACCTCCTAAAGTAGAGGAAGAAGAACAACCCGACACAAACCGAACCGCTAGTAAAATTCGGAAAACGGAACGCTACTTGCATACCATTTTATTCAAATTTGATAGCGACGAGACGGAAGCGAGTTCAATCGACGAGCTAGATGCTTTCATCAAAACAATTGCCGGGAAGGATATTCAGCGGATTGAGATCAACGGTTATGCCGATGATATTGGCGAAGACCGCTACAATTTAGAACTTTCCGAAAAACGCGCTAAGAAAATCGCCTTTTACCTGATCCAAAAAGGATATCAAGTAAGCAGAATTGCCATGAAAGGTAACGGAGAGGTGCGCGACGCCAAAGAAAAAGCGCTCAACCGCAAAGTAGAATTGAAGATCATCACCCTTGAATAGTATTGAGACTATATTTATCTTTAAACTGCTTTGACTAAGTACTGGGTCTGGTAGCACTTTAAATCGGGTTTGGGCAAAAAAAAAGCCCGGTTTTTAACACCAGGCCTTAAAAATAACAGCGTTCTAACCTTATCTTTAGTTGATAACTATCTGATTTGAGATGCTAATCGTGTTAAAATGTGCCCTCCACCAGGGGGAAGTGGAGGAGGGCTAATCTAGACAGCATCTATGATTCGGAATCTCCTTTTCTTTTAAAGAAAACCCTTATCGCTTCTTACAGTACAAATATAGGCAGGAAATCGAGGCCCAACAAATACAAAATTAACCATTTTTTGGAAAGCGGCTTGTGGATCTGCTATAATATAATTATATTATAGCACGCAAAGGCATTGGTTTTCAATGTAAAACAAAACAATAGTTTATGTTTTTTTATATTTGAATTTACAATTTTATTGGATTACAATTTTCCCGTATGAATAAAAGTCGCTTATTAGAATCCATTAAATGTTTTTCACAACAAGAATGCAAGCGGTTTGCGGAGTTTTTGCGGAGCGAATATTTTGTAAAACACCAAGACACTCGAGCGCTAGGACTGTATATTTTAAACCTATCCCCCCATTTTCCAAGCGAACAATTAGAAAGAGAGCTTGTTTTTGCCATCATTAACCCAGATCAGAACTTTGATGAGAAGCATTTTGCCTACCTCATGAACTTGTTGCTGGATCAAGTAGAGCGTTTTTTGTCGCAGCAGGTATTTGAGCAGGAAGATGAACTGAAACAAGCATTTTTGTTAGAAGAACTTTCACGCCGAGGATTATTTCAATTGTTGCAAAGCCGGAATGATAAATTCATCAAATCCAGCAAAGGGCGAAAACTAAAAGTAGAATCGTCTTTGTATGACTATTGGAAAGAACGAGCCGTATTAGAAGGTAAAGCAACGCAAACTTCGGTTCGCGACTTAGAAGCGCTAGAAAATGCCTCCAAAAACCTAGATGAATTTTTTATACTTTCCAAATTAGAGATATCACTGGAGATGCTCAATTTTAACAACATGGGGCATCAAGTATTTCAGCCCTGGCTTTTAGAAATAGTCTTGGAGGAAATGGAGAAGTCTAAGGATCATTCGCCACTGACCGGTTTATACTACAACATGTATCAATTATACAAGCAACCCAATAACGATGTCTTTAGGCGATTTTTGGAGCTGCTGTTTAAAGAAGAGGAAAAGATAGAACACCATCACCTCAAATCATTGTATTCGTTGGCCATTAATTACTGTATTGGTCTGAGCAGAATACTAACTGGAGATTACCTCCAGCATGCGCTTGAACTCTACAACCGGGGCATTGATCAAGATTACTTGTTGGATGACGGCTATCTTCATCACCGAAATTTCAACAACATTGTGCGTCTTGCCCTTATCAACGGGCATATTTCGTGGGTGAAAAAATTCATTGATAGTTTTCAGCAAAAAATCAGGAAACAATGGCGTGATGAGGTGGTCAACATTGCTTTGGCGGAGGTTTATTTTTACGAAAAAAACTATGATGCAACCATCACCCATTTGAATAAACTTACTTTTATAGAAGTCGGGTATTACATCAATTCGCGGATCATTTTACTAAAAACTTTTTATGAAACCGGTTCTATTGATTCCATGTTGTACTTTTTGGCAGCTTTTGTAATGTTTTTGCGTCGAAATAAAGAGCTATCCAAAGTGGTGAAAGAATCAAATCTCAATTTTGCCAATTTACTCAACACCATTGCCAATAAGCTACCAAATCAGGCAAAAAGCCTGAAGAGTAAAATACAAGCCACGAATCCTTTAGCGGAAAAAACGTGGTTATTGCAAAAATGGGGGGAAAAAATAGCCAAGGAATGAGTTGATGAAAAGTCGTCTTTTGATTGCTATACCAACCAATGATAAGCCAGATAACTGGCTAAATAAGCCAAGCCCGTCATAAAAATGAATTGAATGAGCGGCCATTTCCAAGATTTGGTTTCACGAGCCACCACCGCCATGGTACTCATACATTGCAGGGCAAAAACATAAAACAGCAACAGTGAAACCGAAGTAGCTACGGTATATATTTTTTTGCCGGTTTCTGGATCCACCTCTTTGGCCATTTGTTGGCGAACAGAGAATTCATCTTCCTGATTACCAATGCTGTAAATAGTTGCCATGGTTCCTACAAATACCTCACGCGCCGCGAAAGAAGTAATCAGAGCGATGCCAATCTTCCAATCAAAACCCAAGGGACGAATGACCGGTTCTATGATTTGACCCAATTGACCAGCATAAGAAGCTTCCAAGCGCTTGGAAGACAATACATTTTCATAAGCCTTTGTATCTAAATGTTGTTCTTGAGCAATTTTAGAGGCTTCAAATTCAGCTTTTTGCATTCTTCTTGTGCCGCCAAAGGAGGAAAGTACCCACAATATTAGAGATATGATCATGATGGTTTTTCCCGCTTCTACGGTAAAGGTTTTTACTTTTTCCCATACCGTCATCCAAACATTGCGCATAACCGGGGTACGGTATTCGGGGAGCTCCAGCATGAGGAAGCTGGATTCGTTGGTTTTGAGGATGATTCTAAAAACCAGCGCTGCCAAAAGTGCGGCTACAATACCTAAAATATACAACCCCATAAATGCCAAAGCCTGTAAATTAAAAATACCCCAGATGGTAATGGGCGGAATGGCAAAACCAATTAGGATCGTATAAACCGGAATGCGGGCAGAGCAACTGATGAAGGGCGTTACCATAATGGTGATCAAGCGTTCTTTCCAGTTGCCAATGGTTCGGGTACTCATAATGGCCGGAATGGCGCAAGCGCCGCCCGAAATAAGCGCTACAATGCTACGCCCATTAAGTCCAAAAAACTGCATGATTCGGTCAAACATAAAGGCTGCCCTTGCCATATAACCCACTTCTTCCAATAAGGATATCAAGAAAAATAGGATGGCAATCTGGGGGATAAAAACCAAAATGCCGCCTAGACCAGCTAGAATTCCGTCAGTAAGCAAGGAAGTAATCCAATGATGAGGGAGGTTGTTTTTGAGCCAATTCCCAGTGTCGCCAAAAATGGCTTCAATGAGATCCATCGGAAATTTGGCCCAAGCAAAAATGGCTTGAAAAATAAGCATCATCAACCCAAAGAAAATGACCGGACCCGCAAAACGATTGGTCAGGAGATTGTCCAATTTTTCAGTAAAAGAAGAAGAAGTGCTATGACCCCTGATTTTAGATTGATAAACCAGCGGGGTAAAGAAATCAAAACGCTGCATGGTTTCGCGCACCTGAAACGGGAAATCTTTAAAATCAGTGTCCGTTAATGCCTTGGAAACCAAATTTTTTTGATGGTTGGTTAAAAAAGGCAACCATTTGGAATGATGCCCCAGCAGAACCAGTTGATATGGCGTGTTATTGGGGAAATTATTTCGGATCTGGGCGGTAAAATGCTTCTCTTCTTCGGAGAAGCGGTAAAAAGTGGCATCACTTTTTACATAAGTAGTTGTCAGCTCCGACAACTCGCTTAATGCAGTCCTTAAAGCATCCATACCCTGGCCAGTGCGGCCACTGAGCAACAATACCTTGGCGCCTAATTTTTTGGATAGCTTGGTTAAATCGTATTGAATGCCTTCTTGTTCGGCCAAATCAGCCATGTTAAGTACCAAGAGAATGGGAATACTAAGGTCTTTTACCTGGGAAAATAACAACAAGTGTTTTTCTAACTTGGTAATGTCAGCGATATAAACAATGGCGTCAGGATAGTTTGGGTCGGCAGGGTTGATAAAGGTTTGAACAACTAGACGTTCATCTTTAGAGGTGGGGTATAAGCTGTAAGTGCCAGGAAAATCAATGATTTCAACCGTGCGGCCAGTAGTTAATTCTACAAAGCCAGATTTACGATCTACAGTGACGCCAGGGAAATTACCTACCTTTTGCTGTAAACCGGTAAGTTGATTAAAAATAGAGGTCTTACCTGCGTTGGGATTGCCAATTAATGCAACCTTCAATGGTTTTTGTTCCTGCTGCACTTTTATTTCCTAGTAAATGAACGTTAGCGCAAAATGATACCTGTAGCTTCTTCTTTTCTTAAAGCAATCAGCAGGTTATCGGCTTTGACGTAGCAACCGCCTCCAAAAGGAGCAAAACGGATCACTTCAACACGACTTCCCGGTAAAATGCCCATTGACATTAGCCTACACGACATTTGGCAGTTGGTAAAGTGAGATACGTATCCTGCTTTGCCGACTTTCAAATGTGCCAATTGCTTTGCGATAGTGCTGGTTGCGACCACGAATTCGTTATTTTGATTTAATCTAATTAATAACACGCTGCTAATTTAAATAGTTTTTGGACTTTCCCTAGCAACAAAAATCATCTTTTGCTAAAATTACCTAAGCAGACTTGTAGTCTTTACCTAATGTTAGGTATCTCTTAGCTCTATCGTTCTTTTTCAGTCTATTTTCAGGTCTTAAGTATCTGCCATACGCACAAAATGTGGCATCAAAAGTAGGTGGGGTATTGAACTTAAAAAGTATGACATTAAAACTGAAATGCAACTTTCTTGCTTATCAACCATGATCTTTTTAGAAAAAAATAAGTTTTTTTGCAAGCCAAAGAAGATCACCGAACTGTTTACTAGGTAGATCGCAACATTAAATGATGTAATTTGACGAGACTATTTCTTACTCAACCAAGGCAAAAACGCTACCCTAGTATCGTTTCAGCTAGGTTTTTTAACGCAGGTTGAGGAAGAAAGGAACCGCAAAGCCATTGATTTTATGTGCTGAACTTATTTAAGTGTTTTGATTGCAATAAAGAACAGAATTTGATGTTAATTTTTGGACACTGACGGCTTATTGATGAGTCGCAATGCATTGATTTTCAGTAAAAAAAGAAAATTGATGGCTCAAAAAAAGTAAAAAACGCTGATCTTTAGGTTGAACCACTTACAGAAATTTATCGGAGCACGAAGGATCTAAATGCCATTGGCTTTGATAGGTAACTTTTTCTTTGTTAAGAATAACTCGACTACAATCAACCGTTTTCCGCACTTATTGGTATGATATTCGGAATAATAAAATATACATGGTGATGAGCCATGTCTTTTTAAACTAGGTTTCATTTCTAGTTTACTAATGCACTTTAGACCTGCTTCGCCATCTTATCTTGGTAAGCAGGTTTTTTTATAAAAAGAGGGGAATGCAACATTAAAGTGCATTCCCCTTTGTGTTATCAACACTTTTTTCTATAGTGTTTTAGGGAGTAATAACTAAATAAAAGATTGTCAACCCCCCCCACACTTTAGCTTTAATTTAAGCCGTAGCCATCTTAGAGCTTGAGATCGCCAATGAATAGATTACTAAGCCAAAACCAATTTTGTTAACAGCATCGCCAATGTTGTAGATCAAATCCATTGCACTCAATGGCAACATGCTTGACAACAAACCACCTTCAATGGCCATATAGCCGATTGGGTAAATAGCCCAACCTACCAAAATGAACCAACCCAAAGTGCTTACTGCTTTGTTCAACGCTGGATCGTTTGAGCCAACTGCCATTTTCTTGACCGAGCCAAACCATACTTCGTAGAAGATGGCACCATAGCCAATCGTTGAAATAGCACCCCAAAGTGCAGACTGATCGCGGAAAACGGTTTCGCCCAAGTAGCCCGTTACCAACATCCATACTGAATAGATGATCATGCGCCACAAAAGACCTTGGGTAGCTCCAAAAGCCTTCAGGATCAAGAAGAACTCAACGCACATCAATGGCACCGTAAGGATCCAGTCGATGTAGCGGAATTCGGTTGGAGACTGCTGGAACTCAGCCCAGAAGTTACGCATGTAAAAATAGTGTACTGCAGCAATACCGGTAATCAAACCAGATACCAGCATGGAATCTTTCCATTTGCCTTGTACTTGTGTCATCTGTACAAAGAAAAACACAGTAGAAGCCAACATGGCCATCGAACCAATAAAAAAGGTGAAACCTACGTAGTCACCAGGCTTCAATTGAGCCAAAAAAAGTGTTTGAAAGTTTACTAATGCATCCATGATCTAAAATTTAAGAATATTGAATAGAAAATAGTTCACAATTAACTAAATAAATAACAAAATTTTTACCTTTTTTCCAATAAAATAAATATTTTTTTACCGTACAAAAAGGTGAAAATTAAAATATTGTTCTGATTGCCAAGTGTTAGGGTTGAAGTAAAGATAGCTTGAAAAGCTTAAAAATTATAGTTTTTTAGTCTATAAAAAGCTGTCTTGTCTTGAATTGTCAGAGTTGTCATCCTTCAAATAACTATAAATCAAGGTAAAACTCCCAATCTGAACTTAATTGCTATCGCCACTCCAACGCCATTGAATCTCTAATTACAGTCTATAAACGACAATACCATTGAGAGCGAACTTTATCCTGCTCCTACTTAGCGCTGATGGTACAATAATTCAATCAAAATCATGTGGGGTAAAGTCACCAGTGAAATACCCAAAAACAAAAAACCCAAATTGGCATTGATGTCCACTGATTGCCGAAATGCCCACAATCCCACCATGCTCAATAAGGCGACCAAAGTATAAGGTGCTACTTGCAATACATACCGACGCCAGTTGTACTGCGGTTGGGTTTTTCGAAAAAAAGAAATCTGATCAAAAATAGAACTCAACGAATGCCAACCAGCAAAATAAAGGGCAAACCCTATCAATAATGGTGTACACAAAAACAATAGGCCAAGAATCGCAAAGTTGACAAGCTCTATTGCCAGGGTATTCGCAGCGATCGTACCTCTAAGATACATCAGGAGTAGGACGCCAATATTGGCCATTCCCAATACGACTAAAAACCCAGGTATCCAGTGCGGCGCCTCTATCGGCAGTGCTTGTCTTAAAATTGCTTCCAAAATCGACCGGCTCTCCGCATAATGCCACAATACTGGTGCTGCAATTACAAAACTACCCCAGAGTAAGAACAAGCCAGTTTGGGCAATCCGTCCCAAGACCACGAAATTCCAATTTGATTGTCCAAAGTGATATGCTGATAGAACTAAAAAAAGCGCCAAGCCAACCAACGGACTCACCTGCCAAATCAATGCATACAAAGCCATTAAGCCTAAGTAATAGCTATAAAATTGGATCATTTTTGTGCCTTCGCGCTGCTGAGGATTCAAGTTTAAAAAAATCAAATGATCCGTAGCGCCATGCGGAATGCCAAATAAGATCAAGGGCAAAGCCAACACTAAAGCATACGTCTGAAGCAAGCTGGGGAAGATAAAACCAATGACTGCTACAGTGATACTGACCCCTTGTAGCCATTGGAATAGGGCAGGGTATCGAGCGGTCATATCTTTTGTGTTTTTGGGGTGATGGGGCTTAAGAAAACCTCGCGTGGCCAGCCCAATTGTCGTTCAATGATTGCTTGTATAAATGGTCGGGGCGGCAAACTAGCCAGCAGCCCCAACTCTTGATCCAATCGGGTCTCTTCATCCAGAAAGCGCATAATTATAGCGTAGGGATTATGGCGGAAAAGACGGCTAAAAATGGATCGAGCCCAATGACCATGATGGCTCAAGATATGCAGCAACAGGTTGTCGTAAAAACGAAACCTACTTGCCTTAGGCAATCGCGGATCCAAAGCTTGATTGTTTATTATTTGCCTTGCCAATTGTTGGGTTTGCTGTTGAATGCGCTGGAAAGCATACCCCGTAGTAGGTTTTACTGCGCCGCCCGTCCTACCAATGGGAATCACTCTTTGCCCGGGGGCAAAGACTGGTTGTACATTGGACATGGGAATCACGCCAAATTCGCGCTCTTCTATGGTATAATCAGTAATGCCAAGGACATCATGGATATAATTTTCTAAAGCTCCCTCATACGCCATATCTGATAAGGTGTGAGCCGAAAAAATTGTAAACTCTACCAATGCCAGTTGTGGTTCAATTGGCAGAACGTAAGCAAAGCGGGTCTGTCCATGCTGAGGCACCCGAAAGTCCATAAGGGTTGCTAGCTGGGGATTAAATTGGGGGGTTGGCGTGCGCACCCACCATCCCATGAAATGCTGTAATAAGGAATATTCGTTTGTCCGGGCTTGGGGTAAAGGCTGCGTGCTATTGAAAAGGTAGTCAGCCGTATATTTTTGCCCATCGGCAATCAAATAAGCACGGGAATCTACTTCTCCCAGTGCGGTGATTTCCGCAGTTAAAAAATGGACATTGGGGTTAACTTCCAACGTTTGGCGTATATGGCGGTAAAAATCAGCAGAGCGAAGGAGCTGGTATCGGTAATTGTTGAGGGGTTGAATTTTCTCCCCTGCGGGATCTGCAAACATTAGCGATGACCAGCAGTGCTGAGCCAAGTCATCGAAAGGAGTAGCGCCGTCTGCCCATGAACACCAGGTTCGATCATTGCCCAACTTGAGTTCTCGATCAACGATTAGTAACGTACCGGAATAGCCTAGCATATGCAAATGATATGCTAAGCTCAACCCAGCACAGCCGCTACCCGCTATGATGTGATTAAAATCCTTAATCATCCTAATTTTTACTAATGCACTTTAGAAAAACAGTTCCAAATTCCTCAATACTCGAATAAAATACAAAAGCCTTTTATGCTAAAGCAGACGATTGTGTCAAAATCAAGTAGGGTTAATGGATATGTTTATGAAGGTATGACAAAATAAATAAAAAAATGTTTAAGAAAATACAAAATCTTATCTTGAATTACCAACTATTTACCTTATCGCCTATCAATTCGGGTTCGGCGATAATTTCTGATAGCATTTTAGAGGCTTTGAAGCGGCGACCATATTTTTTTTGTAAGTATTGACAACGGACTAAAAAGCCTTCTAATCCATAATCATTGATGTACTGGATAACTCCCCCTTTGAATGAGGGAAATCCCCAACCATAAATACTTCCCAAATTGGCGGCAGACGTAGATTGAATTACACCTTCTTGCATACACCAAATGGCTTCTAATACTTGAGAAAATAGAAAACGATCCTTTAATTCTTCAAAATCAGATTCCAAATGAACAACGGGGTAATGCTCGTTTAATTCCGGCCAAAGCATCCGGGTACCGTCTTCTTTGTATTCGTAGAAGCCTGCTTTCTTGTGCCTACCAGGTCGATTGAGCGTTTCATTCATCTGGATGAGTACGCTTACCGCCGGATGTTGTACATATTTGCTGCCGTAGTGTGCGCCTGCTTGGTTTTCATAATGCAGCACCATATTCAGACCCAAATCATCGGCTAGTGCCAAAGCTCCCTTGGGCATACCTACTTGGCGACCCAAATTTTCAATCAATGCTGGCGGAAAACCTTCTTGAAGCATCGCAATGCCCTCAAGGATGTAGGTATTCTGAACGCGCGCCGCATAAAAGCCCCAAACATCCTTGACCACGATGGGTGTTTTCTGAATGGTTTTTACAAAATCAAAGGCCCTGGCGATGGTTTCGTCGGAGGTTTTAGCTCCTTTTACAATTTCAACCAAAGGAACTTCATCAGCAGGATGGAAAAAATGGAGCCCCACGTAGTTTTCGGGTCGAGTAGAAGCCTCTGCCAACTTGGTGATGGGAATTGACAAGGTGTTGGTGGCAAAAATGGAGTATTCATCCATAAAACCTTCCGATTCCTTGGTTACTTTTTGCTTGAGCATGGCATTCTCAAAAACAGCCTCAATGACGAGGTCGCAGGTTTCAAATTCATGGGCTACATCGGTAGTTTTGATGCGCCTAAGAATGTCATCCGCTTCTTTAGTCTGAATTTCGCCAGCTTGTAACAGGGCGTTCAATTTGGTACGCACATAATCGCGACCACGTTCGGCGATAAGTTTGGAAACATCTTTCATCACTACTTCCATGCCATTTCGCAAACAGGCAAAAGCGATACCGGAGCCCATTTGACCTGCACCAATGACCCCGATTTTTTGCGGACGAAATTTGCCGTAACCTTTGGGTCGGGTTTTACCAAACTTTATGTAATTGGCATCAAACCAAAAGGCTTTGATCATGTTTTTGCATTCCTGGCTACAAACCAATTCGGTGTAGTAACGGCTTTCAATTCGTTCTGCGGTATCAAAATCGACTTTTGAACCTTCAGAGAGTACATTTAGAATGGCCTGTGGAGCAGGGTACTTGTTATGGGTATTGCTGGCAAGAGTTGCTGCCATTTCCCGAATGCGCTGACCCATTTTCAGCTCTTTGGCCGAGCCAAATGGGATTTTGCATCCTTGTCGATCCCAGGGCCTTCGACTTTCTTTATTTTGCAGCAACCAATCTTTGGCTTGCTCCAGCATGGCTTTGTGGTTGGGCGCTAAATCATCGATGATTCCAGCCCGCAATGCTTCACGGGGAGTATAGCGATGGCCACTCGAGAGGATGGTAAACGCTTTTTCAATCCCCAATAACCACATCAAGCGAATGATCCCGCCGCCTCCAGGGATGAGCCCTATTTTGACTTCCGGTAAGCCCAGATCAATCTTTGAGTCGTCAACA
>JBBRGN010000117.1:0-13736 GCA_038240665.1 Chitinophagales bacterium
GGCTTAGCCGCCTAGCTCACCCCTGGCAAACGCATTGAAATCAGGTTTGCTCAAAGTTGTTAGTACATATTTAAAATATTTTTTACAAATAGTGATGGAGTTTTTTTCGCAGTAGAAACACCAGATTCCTGAAAATTAAATTGACCCAAGAAAATGAGTTATGCTGAATAACCAATTTTTGGCAAAAGCTAAGCCCCATTAGGGGCAAAATAGGGGTAGAAACGATCGGTTTTCCTCGATTTAAGTCCCGTATGGGACGAAATGTGTGGCCTTAGATTTAACCTTCCATATCGCGTCCCATATGGGACTTAAACGCCATTAATCCGGTCTAAACTACCCATATTTTGCCCCTATCGGGGCTCCAAGCGCCAATAATCAATATTCTGGGTACTGCTTGTCAATGCCGTAAAGTCAATGATATTGCCCATCCAGGGTCGATGCTTGCAGGGTTTTGCACCATTTTCTGCTTGGTATTCTAACTTTAATGTGTTTGTTCTGCCTAGCTCCCCTTCCTAAACTTTTAACGAAAAATATAGGTAGTATGGCAGCAAAAGAGGCAGACTAGATTGATATCTTATTGTTGAATCATTCCTTATGCTACAACTCCACCTTTTCCATCCTTGGCGCTAAAAAATGCATGATCGTCCAGGCCACCAAGTAGGCGCTGCCACAAATAACAAACAACAAATTGTAACCCACGGTGATGTTGCCGGCTTTTTTGTAAAAATCGAGCAAATAGCCTACCAATAAAGGAAATAATATCCCGCCTACTGATCCCGCCATCCCGCCAATACCTACCACCGAGCTTACTGCGCGCTTGGGAAACATATCGGATGCAGTGGTAAACATATTGGCGCTCCAAGCCTGGTGCGATGCTGCGGCCAAACTAATGAGTGCCACTGCCACCCATACATTGCTGGTATACCGCGCCGTCATGATGGGGATCACGCAAAAAGCAAAAATGAGCATCGCGGTTTTACGGGCTTGGAATACGGGCCAACCTTTGCGGATCAACCAAGACGACAAATACCCGCCGCCAATGCTGCCAATGGTCGTGGCGGTATAGACGATGGCCAACTCCCAACTGGGTTTTTTGAGATCAATTTGGAAGGTGCTGGAGAAATAAGAAGGCAGCCAAAAAAGAAAAAACCACCAAATGGGGTCAGTAAACATTTTGCCAAAAAAGAAAGCCCAGGTCTGGCGAAAGCCGAACAATTGTCGCCAAGTGATCGGCGCTTTGTCCTGTACCAATTCTTCATTGTCGCTGTGGATGTAATCGTATTCAGCTTTAGAGAGGCGGGTGTGTTTGGCGGGTGTTTCATAAAAATACAACCAAAAAATCAACCAAATAAACCCAATGGCACCAGTGATTAAAAAGGCTGCGCGCCAACCGTACAATCCTAAAATAATGGGAACCGTAATGGGGGCGACCACCGCGCCAATGTTGGCGCCGGAGTTGAAAATACCCGTAGCCAAAGCCCGCTCTTTTTTGGGAAACCACTCGGCAACGGCTTTGATCGCCGCCGGAAAATTTCCCGCTTCGCCTAAACCCAAGAGTGCGCGAACCGCAGCAAAACCCATCGTTCCCGCAGCCAAAGCATGCATCATCGCTGCGATACTCCAACCGATGATGGAAAAAGTATAACCCCGCTTGACGCCAATCACATCGATGATGCGCCCAAAAAAGAACAAACCTAGGGCGTAGGCAGCCGAAAAAGCCATCACAATGTTGCTGTAACTGGTCTCTGTCCAGTTGAATTCAGCTTCCAAAGCCGGTTTCAATAAACCGATCACCTGGCGATCCAGGTAATTGATGGTGGTGGCAAAAAAAAGCAGCGCAATAACCGTCCAGCGGTAGTTTCCTATAGCAGTAGTACTCATGGTGTAGTTTTTAGGGTTTGGTATTTATTAACCCGTAATTTTTTTGACAATAGCTACAACTTCAGCAATCTGGCGACTAAGCCCTTCGACGCCGAGTTGATCGTAATTTTTGAACAATTGTGACCCCAAACCCACGTATTGAGCGCCGGCATCAAACCACTCACGTAAGTTTTTTTCATTGGGTTCTACGCCGCCGGTGACAATCAATTTGGCGTTGGGGAGCGGACCAAAAATGGATTTGATGAAGCTCGGCCCCATTGCATTGGCCGGAAATATTTTGACAATATCGGCACCCAAAACTTGTGCTTGATAAATTTCATTGACGGTAAGTGCACCGGGTAACCAAGCCACATCGCGTTCGCGGCATACTTGCCCTACTATGGCGGTGATGACAGGCTGGATCAAAAAATCAGCGCCAGCATCCAAAAAAGTGGCAGCCTCGTCAGCAGTGAATATGGTGCCAATGCCAAGTGCCAACTCCGGACAATGCGCCTTGGCATGGGCGGCCAGCTTTTTAAAAACCATAAGCGCTTCCGGACCACGGTTGGTAAACTCAAAAGCCCGCATCCCAGCTTGATAACAGGCGTCGAGGATCTGGATAGCGAAGACGGGATCAGCATGGTAAAACAAGGGTACTGCTGGTACTGCATCCAATTTTGCCAACACTTCGTGACGACTAAATTTTGCCATTTTTGAATTTTTTGACTAATCTTTTCCTAGCGTAGCAATCGACCCGATACGTCGCCAGTCAGCACTTTTAAAATTTCTGCTTGGTTGGTTTGGCTTAAATCTGCTTCCACCAAATGCTTTAGCGCCGAAGCAGCGGTAGCAAATCGCAGGGCTTCTTGTTTGGATTGTAGGTTGAGAATCCCATAAATGTAGCCGCCAATAAACGCATCGCCCGCGCCAATTCGATCTACAATGGGGTTGATATCAAACGTTTCGGTTTCAAAATATCCTGCTGTGCGGTCATACAGCAAGCCAGTTAATCGGTTGTGACTGGCGCTCAGGGTTTCCCGTTGGGTAGCAAGGATGGTTTTGGCTTTGGGGAAACGCGCCAGCATTTGCTCCGCCATTTGCTCAAAGGTTTCCGATTGTATGCCAAAAATATCTGCTGCATCGCCCATTGTACACACCATGACATCGCAGTAATTTACCAAATCCGGCATAACTTCTTGCACTGTTTTGCCATATTGCCACAGAACTCTTCGATAATTGACATCCGCACTGATGGTTACGCCCTGATTATGGGCGGTTTGTAAGGCTTGCAGACAGGCTTCAGCAGCAGTAGCGGATATGGCTGGCGTAATGCCCGTCCAATGAAACCAGGCCGCGTCGTTCAACAAATCGTTCCAATCAAACCAAGCGGGGTCAAGATGCGCAAAAGCACTTTCGTAGCGATCGTAAATGATACGGGAAGGCCGCATCCCCGCGCCGACTTCCAAAAAAAATAAGCCCAAACGCTGACCCTGGTAAACGGTATGGTCAAAATCGACCCCGTGTTGACGGTAATAAGCTGCGACTGCTCGGCCTAAGTCATTGTCGGGAAAACAGGTGACATGGCGGGCGTTCAGCCCCAATTGGGCAAGGGTTACCGCCACGTTGGCCTCGCCACCGCCGTAGTTGACGTCCATGCTCCGTGCCTGTAAAAAACGCTGGAAACCTGGCGTAGACAAGCGCATCATGATCTCACCAAAAGTGACAACTCTCTTCATGTCTTATATTCAGAATTCAAAATAGTCTTTTGCATTGTTGTAGCAAATGTCTTGGATGATTTTTCCAATCCAAACATAATCACGCGGCAATTCCCCGTTTTCAATGTCTTGGCCAAACAAATTACACAAAATACGGCGGAAATATTCATGTCGAGGGAAGGAAAGGAAACTTCTAGAATCGGTTAACATGCCTACAAATCGGCTGATTAGTCCCATATTGGAGAGGGCATTTATTTGGCGTTCCATCCCGTCTTTTTGATCCATGAACCACCAAGCCGAACCAAACTGAACTTTACCGATCACCGATCCGTCGTTGTAATTGCCAGTCATGGCGGCCATTAATTCATTATCGCGGGGATTGATATTGTACAAGATGGTTTTTGCCAGTTGATTGTTTGAATCCAAGCGATTTAAAAATTTGGAAAGCGCGCGACCTTGTTCAAAATCGCCGATGGAGTCCCAGCCCGTATCTGGCCCCAATGCCGACAACTGCCGGGTATTGTTGTTGCGCAAAGCGCCAAGGTGGTATTGTTGGATCCAGCCTTTTTCCCAATCCATAATTCCCAATTCAACCAGCAAAGCGGATTTGAATTTATTGACTTCCAAAGGGCTTACATTTTTTCCATTGCGCAGCTGATCAAAAATGGACTTGATTTCTGGCAAGGTATATTCCTCCGCATAAATCTGTTCTAAGCCATGATCAGAAACCTTGCAACCATTGGCGGCAAAAAAATCGTGTTGTTTGCGCAATGCCGCAAGTAAATCCTCATATTTGGCAATAGAGGTATTGGAGGTTTTTTCCAAACGGGTCAGGTAAAGGTTGTAAGTAACTGTGTTTTCAACCGCCATGGCTTTATCAGGACGGAAAGCAGGCAATACCTTTACAGCAAACCCATCAGCAGCTATTTGTTGATGAAAACGCAGGTCGTCAGCCGGATCATCGGTGGTACAGAGGGTTTTTACCTTCATGTTGAGTAGTAAATTGCGCACCGAGTGAGCGGGAGATTGCAATTTGGCGCTACATGCCTCATAGATCAAATGCGTGGTAGCTGGCGACAAGAGCGTATCAATTGAAAAATAACGCCGCAGTTCCAGATGGGTCCAATGGTACAAAGGATTGCGCAGGGTATAAGGAACGGTGGCGCTCCAGGCTTCAAATTTTTCAAGATCCGATTTATTCCCTGTGCAAAAAGCTTCGTCAACCCCGTTGGCGCGCATGGCTCGCCATTTGTAATGATCGCCATAAAGCCAAGCTTGAGTTAAGTTGTCAAACTGCTTATCTTCCGCGATTTCTTGCGGTGAGAGGTGATTGTGGTAATCAATAATAGGCATGTCTTTGGCGAACTCGTGGTAGAGCCGGCGGGCAGATTCACTGTGAAGCAAAAAGTCTTCATTCAAAAAAGTCGAACTCGTAGTTGCCTGCATTCTATTTTTTTTGAGTAAGCAGCAAAAAACGCTTACAATCCCACTAATAAACCCATTTTTCTAAAGTTGAAATTACACCATGTTCCAGGAGTTGAACTAGATTTTGGGTTACAGCTGCGGTAAATCCGGGCAACTCGTCAAGGTTGGTTCCCCACCAGTCTTGATTGCTCAAAACACTTTTGGTCAGCGCTTCGGGCGTTGTATCCTGCCAGGCCATATAAAAATAGGCCGCTTGATCATCCTGAATCCAGTAATCCGTTCCAAAAGCATTGCCCAGGTAGTGATCGCCTTCAATTTTGACCGCCTTCATGAACAGCAGATAAGCAGCAAAACCCAAAGCCATTCCCGCTGGCGCTTCCTTATGGAGTTCATAATGACGCAGCAAAGTGGGGATATTCCGCATCCGCATTTTTGAACTGTATTGCAAAGTAATGCTGATCCACTGTTGCTCTAAGTAAGGATTGCGAAAACGATCCAGCACCTGTTTGGCGAAAGCTTGTACCTCTACAGCATCGATTTGATAGGGAATAGCCTGAGCTATTTCAACACGAAGTAAATGTTCAATAAAACGGCTTGCAACAGGGCTGCTCATGGCTTCTTTGACGGTTTTGATGCCCGCCAGATAGAACAGACCACAAGATAGGGTATGCCCCCCATTTAAAATCCGTAATTTTAATTCTCTAAATCCGTCGATCGATGTGGCAATGACAACCCCGGGATGAGCGCTAGCAAAAGACAATTTTCCTTGGATCCGATGGTTGCCTTCAATCGCCCATAAAGCATAAACTTCCGAAACAATCAGCAATTCATCTTGGTAGGAGAATTGTTGTGAAAAAGTATCCCGAAAAGCCTGGTCCGGTTTCCCAGGCACAATGCGATCCACCAAAGAATTGCAACAATGGATGTGCTGATCCAGCCAACTGATAAAATCGGCATCCAAATCGTTGAAATGGGCCAATTCCAGCAAAATATTTTTCAACAAATCACCATTTCCCGGGATGAGTTCAGTAGGGATCACCACCAATCCATTTTCCGCCTCTGCACCAAGAACTTCAAAACGCGCCAAAAGGCAAGCCAATAATTTAGCTGGAAACGAGGAAGGTGGACTCTCATGAATGTCTTCCTTGACCAATTGCAAGCCTACTTCGGTGGTGTTCGAAATAACGACTGCTAGATCAGGGCTGGTGGCAAAAGCTAAAATTTCGTCCCATTCAGTTTTTGCTGTCAAAACGCGACTAATGGCCGAGGAAACGACATTTTTTTCAATTACTTTCCCCGCTTCGGTTCCGCGAATACAAATCGTATAAAGGCCATCTTGAAGGTCAAAATCCGTAGCATCACCATTGTCAGTAGATTTAACAACGACAATCCGCCCATTGAAAATCCCTAGTCGGTTTGCCGCGTCAATAAAAAAATCAGGAAGTGCGCGTAGCAATACGCCAGTACCAAATTGCAATACTTTTTCGGGTAATGCCGCATAATCCGATTGAGGTAATTCCAATAGTGTTGAATCAGAGATATCTTGCAGCAATTCGCTGGATAGTAACCGCATTTTGTCTGTTTTAACTAAGCTATGGTTGGAGCAAAAAAAATCTTTTATTACCTACCATTGCACCAAGTCTATTGTTGAATTAATTGTAATGACGAGAAAGATATCAGCATCACCTTAATCCATTCGCCATTATTTTTAGTCTACCTAAGAAACGGCTACTTCATGGGGTAACCAAAGCCATTTTTTGGGTTAAAAACCCCGAGAACCATTGTTGTTGAATAGTAATAGGGGCTGAAGTCGACGAAACTAGAGATAAGTCCGCGATACTTGAAAAAAAATGGGATATTTATTTGCGAATTTTTTTTGATTTTATTATTGAATCATTCCTAAGAATCGATAAATCTGATACAAATGAAAGCAGTTCTCTCAGTAGTTATTATCTGCTGTTTTTTTGGTAGTTTTTTGCCTGCCCAAACCGTTGAACTCAGCGGTTACGCTTTGCAACAAAACATGGAACAGTTTGGCAATCAATCGCTTTCCTCGCTCGTTCGCACTTTTAATTTCACCCCAAAAAACACCCGCGGATTTCCTTATTGGCGCAATGAATGGCTTTCTGGGCGACTGATCTGGCTCAATGGCTCAAAATTAGACAATGTCCCGATGAAGCTCATCACGTTCAAGACAACCGCGCTTTCCGCTAAATTGCCCAATGGAGATTCCATCGTGGTGCCGATTCGCAACTTCAAAGTTGCCATTATGATCGATCCTGCTACCAAAGATTCCATTTTTTTGAAAAGAATCATCCACAGCGAAAGTCCGAATGGGGAGCTTTTGCGGGTTATCCATGATGGTGAGTTTGCCATTGTTGCCCGTCAAACATCCACGCTAATTCCGGCCAACAATACTGGTGCGTACAATGCCGGACGTGATTACGACGAATTTGTACAAAAGACCGATTACTTTTTGTACAAATCAGGTACCGGCGTTTTACAAAAAATGAAGCTAACCAAGAAAGCTTTATTTGAAATGCTGCCGGGAAAAGAAGCCGAATTAAACACCTTTGTCAAATCCAATCAATTGAATATAGACAAAGAAAAGGATGCCGCTCGTTTGGCGGCCTACTATGAACAATTGCTAAAACCCTAGAGAAATGAAGTTTTGGGGTTTGGTTGTTTTCTTGACGGGGATGATTTCGATCAAGCTCGCCAAAAAAGCCTTATTGAAAGCTTTGCCAGGAAAAGTTGCGGCATTAAAGGCCTACATTTCAGCAAATCATTTAAATTTGGACAAAGAAGATGCCGCTGCCCAATTGGTAGCATTTTATGAGCAATTACTTTAAAATCTGAAGCAATGAAATATAGGTACCATCTGCTGTTTTTGGGGTTGCTGTCGACAACTTTTTTGTTGGGACAGGTCACCCCACTCACTCAAGCCAACGGACAAACGGTGGGTATTTTTGATCGGGCTGAAAAAAGTATTAAAGGCTCTCCTTATTGGCGTGACTCCTGGGTGGAGGGGCAAATTGTTTGGCTCAATGGCAGCTCTACAAAAGGCATTCCCATAAAAATTTTGACCCACAAACAAACCGAGCTTTGTACCAAACAACCCAACGGAGATTCCGTCGTGGTGGCCATTACCAAATTAAAAGCCATCTACTTAATCGATCCAGAAACCAAAGACTCGGTGGTTTTTAAAAAAATACGCCATACCGAAAACGTTACCGGCGAGTTGATGCGGGTGATTTATGACGGAAATTTTGCCATTGTAGCGCGGCATATCAACACCTTGCAAAACAACTCCAGCGCTAGTAATTCTGATGCGGGGTATGAATTTGAGGAATACGTTAAAAAAGTAGAGTATGCTTTGTACCAACCTAAGCAGGCGCTACTAACGAAAATCAAGCTCGGCAAAAAAGCAATTTTGAAAATTTTGCCAGGAAAAGATCA
Source organism: Chitinophagales bacterium (assembly GCA_038240665.1). GTDB lineage: Bacteria > Bacteroidota > Bacteroidia > Chitinophagales > Saprospiraceae > Haliscomenobacter. The sequence goes on from JBBRGN010000117.1 coordinate 8,460, forward strand.
GGCTTTAGAAACCTATATTGAAGCAAATAAATTAAATTTGGACAAAGAAAAAGACATCGCTCGTTTGGCGGCATATTATGATTCATTACAAAAACCATAACCATAACCTCAATGAGATCTTTAACGCTCAGCTTGTATTTTTTGCTTCTTCTATGTTCCTTACAAGCCCAGACAGGACAGATCAGCGGGATTTTAGGAAATCGCCCTTTCATGGATCTTTTCCGCCGCCTTAATATGGATAATTCGCGAAGTTTGAGAGGATCCCCTTTTTGGCATCCCAATTGGGAAAAAGGCATTTTTGTTTTCAATGATAAAACCTTAGTGAAAGATGTGCCGGTCAAAATTTTATTTTTTGAGGAACCCAGCGTCATCGCTAAGCGCCCCGAAGGAGACTCCATCATCATCAACATGGAAAAAATCAAAGAAGTGAGGATCTTTGATTCGGCTACCAAAGATACGGCTCGTTTTCAACGCATTGTGCACAGTGAAAAAGTCAGCGGAGAAATCATGCAGGTGCTGTACGAAGGACAAATTTCTTTGTTGCTCAAACACAGCATAACCTTTGTACCCGCAGAACCCACCCGAGCTATGGGAACGGGCAGAACCTATGACGAGTTTGTTGAAAAAATTGAATATTTTGTCGTCAAAAAAGGCTACCCAGTGCTTAAAAAGTTGAAAGTCAATAAAAAAGGAATTTTGGAAGCCCTTTCTGGACAGGATAAAGCTTTGACGGATTATATCCAGACGCAAAAATTAGATTTGGATAAAAACGGAGATCTAGCCAAGTTGGTGGCCTATTATGACAAGATTCAAGGGAAATAAATTACCCGTGTACAGCAAACCAAATGGTGAAAAACACCCCAACGCCAATGATAAAAAAATGCAAAATTCGAGCCGGGATTCGTGACCCAAAATAAGCGCCCAAATAGCCACCAATGATGCCGCCAATCACCATAACGGTGGCAAATTGCCAGAGAATTTGGCCATTAAGGACAAACAGAAAAACGGCTACACTGTTGATACAAGTTCCGAGTACAACCTTGAGGGCATTCATTTGCAATAAACTTTTGAAACCCATCAAACTTAAGGCCGCCAACATCAATATCCCCATACCGCCGCCAAAATAGCCGCCGTAAATGGAAATGAAAAATTGAAAAATGGCCACCCGCACCAATGATCCTTCGGCAGTTGGGGCTGGTTTAGTGGCTTTGCCTGCCAACTGTTTTTTGAATATCAACAGCAAAGTAGCGCTGCCAATGAGGTAGGGGAGTAAGGATTTCAATAAATCAGACGGGGTCATCAACAACAAAATTGTGCCCAGCAAGCTGCCGAAAAAGCTGGCTGTTAACAACACGATTAATGGTCGTCGCGGCAAATCTAATTCATTGCGGTAAGTATAAGCGCTCGAGAGCGCGCCTGGCCATAATGCAAAAGTGCTGGTTGCATTGGCACCTAAAATGGGTGCTCCGCAAAACAACAAGGCTGGAAATGTAAAAAAACTCCCGCCGCCCGCAACCGCATTCAAGGCACTGCCCACCAATGCAGTGCTAAATAAAAGAAGTATGGTAAGGAGTGACATTGAAGGACCGATAAATGGTGAATTGGGGGGTTTTCTTCAATTTATTTTGGGATTAACCCCATGAAAATTGGATGTATTGGTAATCTTAGGAATTTCATGCTTTTGCGGTAAAACTACCATTTTAAACTATAAAATGTACCCTAGGATTTCCCCCCAATTCATCATTCATTATTTTTTCTCCGTATTCTTCCAGCTTTCCAGCAATTTCAAGCCCAATAGGTCAACTACAGAGCTGCCGCCGCTTTCAACACCGGTGATCAAAACATCAGGGATGATTTTGACGCCTTCTTTACCAATACTTTCGGTAATTTTCATGCGTACAAATCCATCAGCACCGACACTCTTGACCTGGAGTTCATAAGATTCCGCGTTTGATCGACCGATGGCCAAAATTTTGGCAGCTTCAGCTTCACCGGTAACTCGGGTGCGCTCGGCTTCGGCATTACCCATCATGCGGAGTTTTTCGGCTTCGGCATTGGCCAAAAGTTTTACGCGTTGCGATTCTGCATCCGCTTGCAATTTTACACTGGAAGCTTCACCATTGGCTTTTTTTACCGCAGCATCAGCGATGCGATCGGCAATTTGTACACCTTCTTGAGCTTCAACAATCTTTTTTTGCATATCGGCCACCGCAGTTTCTTTTTCCAGTGTCTGACGGGTTTCTTGCGCCAAACGCTGGGTGTCGTAAGTCATTTTTTGTTCCTCGGCCAATTTGCGGTCGGTCAAGGTTTTCATCAGCGAATCAGGAGGCGCGATGTCACCGATCAGCGTATCTACACCATTCACGTTGTACTGTTCCAATACCGCCACAATGTGCTCTTTGGCCTGGGTTTGTCGCTCTTTCCGTTGATTGAGGAACGAGATTACATCAGCCCCCTGAGCAGAGTTTCGGAAGTAGTTGCCAATTGTAGGTTCCAGCACCTGAGAAACTAAGTTCATCATGGTACCAAATCGAGCGATCACTTTGGGCGCTTCATAACTCGGGATGTGGATGATTTGCGACACATCAAGGTTGAAAGGGAAACCGTCTTTCGAACGCACCGTGATGGTCGACAAATGCCGGTCCAAGTTGTGTGATTCATTACGCGCCGAAGCCCAGTTGAGCACCAAGTTGGTAGTGGGTACAATTTCCACTTTCATGGTGTAAGGGTTCAAAGGATATTTACCGGGGCCTAATGGCTCCACCCAAACCCCTTTATGGCCTTTAGCAACAATGTTACCGTGTTTAAAGTCCTCGCCACTAACGTCCTTACCTTCGGGCCCGATAAAGGAGTTTACCACACCAACCGTACCAATGGGAATTTGCACCATATCAACCTGTTCAATTTGAACAAACCAGGGATTAAAGATGTACATACCAGCCAGCACGCCTTGTTGTTGCAGACCCCGGCGACCGCCGTTTTTCAAAAAGACATCGCCATCTTGAAAGTTGTTGTGACCCGGTACGTCCAAGCCTGCAATTTGACCCATTTCGAGTGGCTCGCCATCCAAAGTAGTGATGATCCCTACTTTGTTTTCCTCGATTTTGGTCATTTCTGCGATGGTAATGTCAAAAAGGAACGTGTTGATCCGGTAAAAGCCAGCGGTAATGATCGCTGCCTGCCGACCTTTTTGTCCGCCATTGCGAATGAACAATTCCCCATTTTGGAAAGAATCGGAAGGGACCGATTGTGCCAGTACCCGACCTTTAGGCAACTCATTGCCATCTTTGGCCATCAATAAACCCATTTTGCCAGATGGGATTATGGTTAAAGGCTCCAGACGGACATCATATTGCCAAATCCATTTCCAAAAATGCAAACCAGGGGCAAGGGTTTGTGCTTGATAACCTGCTTCGCCCTCGATGGCTACGATGCGACCTGAAGGCAACTCTTTTTTATCCCCAAACAAAACGAATTTGAGGGTAACCAATCCAATTTTGTCCTCTGGCACAATGATGATGCCAAAGAGTTTGAAAAAGAAACGGTAGAATACAAATACCAAGAAAATGGGTAGTATCCACCAAAGAGAAATTAACCAAGCCATTGTAATTTTTTTTAGTTAATGATGGTTTCGCAGTTAGGGTCGGTGGTATCTTTCGATCTACTGGCCTGACCTGTATGGCACAAATATATGCCCCTAAGGCCTCATTTTTCCCAAAGCAAACGACGACCAGGGATTATTTTACGACCAATTAACACAGGTTTTACACCAACGTAATATCTAACTTTTAATTCAGCTCGCACCCCATTCTATTTTCATAAAAGAGCAATCTTATCTCAGGCATTTCTCATCTTGTGGAGTCATCATTATTCACCAACGCCATTACCAATGAAATTTTTTTTCCTGTTTTCTATCAGTCTATTTTTAATAACGGTAAGTATTGCCCAATCACCCATCAAACACGCTCACAACGATTATGAACACCAGCGACCTTTATTGGATGCGCTGGCCGCTGGTTTCCAAAGCGTGGAAGCCGATGTCTACTTAATCGGAGGCGATTTGTACGCCGCCCATGAACGCCCGGCGCAACCGGATTCGGCGCGCACTTTGAAAAACCTCTATTTAAAACCGCTGGCAGGGATCATTCAAAAAAATGGCGGCAAGGTTTATCCCAACGACAAAACCCCATTTTACTTGATGATCGACATCAAAGCGCAAGGCGATGCCGTTTATCAAGTGCTCAAAAAACAGTTGGCACCGTATGAAAACCTGCTGACGCAATACACCAATCAGGGGATCAACTACCGAGCTTGCACGGTATTTCTTTCTGGTGATCGTCCTTTTTCCGCTTTGTTACGCGACTCCATCCGTTATTTGGCCCTTGATGGCCGTCCTAGCGACATCGGCAAAGGCTATACCACTAGTCAGATGCCAGTTATCAGCGACAGTTATTTTAGTCAAGTAAAGTGGTTTGGTAAAGGCCCGATCCCGGTTTCCGAACAACAGCGCTTAAACGATCTCGTTACTGCCGTTCATAAGGAAGGAAAATTGCTGCGTTTGTGGGCAAGCCCAGAGTCAGTTGAGGTTTGGAAAGTATTGATCGATGCGGGGGTGGATTTTATCAATACCGATCGATTGGAAGAGTTGAACCAGTTTTTGACGGGCTATAAAAAATAAAGAAAGAGCAAATGAAAAAAGGGAGCTCATCAACTGAAGGAATGTTTTTTTACTGCAAAAAAAATATGGAGTAGATGAATGCACCGGAGCTCCCCTTTTCATTGTCGAATTCTTGTATCTGTTGTACTGAAATTTGTTAAAAAGGTTGCCAGATGGCGCTTTGAAAATGGCCAAGACCCAATTTTTTTCGTAAATATCCTTGTTTCGGGCGCTTTTTTGTCCCGATTTTTTGAGCTATGCGCCAAAAAAAAACCAAAAACGGTGGCCTAAGATTATTTTGATCCGGGCATTCTTAACGCGCACCAACGCTAAAATTAAAAATCAAAAGGGCTGATAGTTGATCAACTACCGCCCTTTTGATGATCTTATTTCATAGATATTTTAACTACATGAGCTTCGAAATCCTTGATTTTCTGCTTTTTGGCGCTTACAGACAAAGATGTTTCAGCTTGGACGTCATCGTTGTTTTTTAAGTACATTCCTGACAGCGCAGCAGAGTCCTTTTCAATCCAGCAAGCATCCATTAGCCACGCTCCGAAAGTAATGAAAGCCAATTTAACGTCAAACATGGATTCGTTTGACGAAACGTTTTGGGGTTT
>JBBRGN010000118.1:0-13734 GCA_038240665.1 Chitinophagales bacterium
ATGTTCTCCACAATCACAATGCTATCGTCCACCAGCAAACCTAAGGACACCACCATGCCCACTATACTCAATTGATTGAGCGAGTAGCCAAAAAGATTGAGCAAAGCCAAACCAATGGAGAGCGACATGGGGATGGAAATCATCACCACCAACGAAGCGCGCCAACCCAGCGGAACTAGAGTCAACAACACCAGAAATACTGCGATTGAGAAATCTCGACCCAAACCAGTCAAGCGCCGTTCTACATTTTTGGCTTGATCAAATCCATTATACAGTTTCATGTTGGCGGTAAGATCCTTGGAAAAATTCTCGATGATGGGTTTCATCTGCTTATCCGCCTCCACGATGTTTTTCAGGTCTTTTAACTTGCTGATGACCCAAATGGCTCTTTTTCCGTTGAATCGGGCGATGTGCGAAATGTCTTCTTCGCCGTAACTGACCTGGGCAATATCGCGCAAGTACACTACCCTACCTTCCGAAGTGGCTTGTACAATGGTGTTGCGCAAATCATCCAAGCTTTCTAAACTACTGGTCGTTTCAATGTTGAATTTCTTAGCGCCAATATCGATGCTGCCGCCGGGGATGTTGACGTTGTTGGCTTGAATGGCGCTCAAAACTTGATTCAAGCCTAGGCGGTTTTGCGCCATTTTTTCCAAATTTACCACCACTTCTACTTCTCGTTCAGGGTAAGCTTGGACGTCGACGTTTTTTAAATCGCTGACTTTTTCCAAACGTTTTTTCAAGTCTTCGCCGGCCTTTTTTAAATCTTCGTAGGATGCGGTTTCCGAGGTAATGGCCGTTTGAAGAATCGCCACATCGGAGGATGACGCGCGACGCACTTCGAGCAGCGCCAAATTGGAAGGCAATTCATTGCGCAACTTGTTCACTTCGCGGATAACGTCGTTGTTTTTGGCGTCGACGTCAACGCTGTAATTGAACTCCAAGCGCATCAGCATCAACCCGTCGTCGCAGTTGGTGATGATTTTTTTGACATCATCCAGCTCATAAAGGACATCCTCAATCGGTTGGGCGATGAGTTCTTCCATATCGGTAGGATTGGTTCCAGGATATACCGCTAAAATGATGAAAATAGGCGCATCAAAAACGGGGTCTTCTCCACGTGGCATCGTAAACAAGGCACTAAGGCCCAGCAGCAGTGCCATCAAAAAGATGATGATGGTAAACTGATAATTTTTTACCGAAAATTCTGCAATCTTCATGGTTGTCGGGTTTTGAGGGGCTTACTGAATTACTTTTACTTTACTACCCGCTTCCAAGTAGGGTGCACCGGTGGTAACAACCACCGTAGCATTTTCCAGACCAGCCGTGATGACCGCCTTGTTTTGGTAGAGGTAGGCCACGGTTACTGCACGTTTTTCTACGGTGTTGTCGTTTTTAAGGACAAAAACGGTAGCCTTGGTTCCGCTACTTTCTATCAAAGCATCCACAGGAATCACAGGGTGCTCGGCTTCGTCTTTAGGAAAAACCGTAACGGAGGCAACCAAACCCACAGCCAAGCGCGGTACTGCACCTACGATGGTAAATTCTGCGTCAAAAGTGCCGCTCAAAGGATTGCCTACATCCGCCAGCTGGGTTACTTTGGCGATCAAAGGGCGATCGGGATAGGCATCCAGGTGAACCTCGGCTCGGTCGCCAATGCGCAAACGCGCCCAGTCGCGATCCGCCAAACCCGACTTAATCACCCAATCTTGTTTGGCTTCACTGAGCAAATAAAGGACAGGATTACCGGGCCCGACAATTTCGCCTTCGTTCATTATTTTTTTCACCACTTTGCCGCTAATGGGTGCTCGGATTTCCGAATAGCTCTGGTTGAACTTCGCCATTTGTAGGCTTTGCTCCGCGATAGTAAGTCCGGTGGTAGCGTTTTGGACTTGCTCCAGCGTAGCGACGCTATCGGCGTACAAGTTTTTGGCGCGTTGCAAATCACGGGTAGCTTTGAGTACGCTTTCGTTGGCCTGCATCACGGTGGCATTGATTTCCGTAAGATTTAGGGTAGCTAGCAATTGGCCTTTTTTTACAAAACTGCCTTCCTCTACAAAAATACGGTTGATCACCCCGCCCGTTTTGAAAGAAGGACGTGCCTCGTTGGAAGCCGCAATCACTCCCGGTATTTGAATCGGAACGGTGAGTCGCTCCACAGAAATTTGCACTGTTTTTATGGGGATTATCCGCTCCGGAACAAGCTCCTTTTTCGTTTCTTTTTTGCCGCAAGCAGCAGCCAATAAAAACAAGGGTAAAAAGATCAACAACCTTAGGTGGCGTTTCATAACTATGTGATTGAAAAGGTTAAGCAGGATGATTTTTGTTTGGGGAAAATTACTTAAGGGCATAAGCGCCCAAGGCACGTTCCAACTCGACTTGCCGGATCAGCACATTGAAATAGGCAATGGAGCGCTTGATGGCTACCGTCGTCAATTGATTGCGGGCGTCGAGTAGTTCAATATTGGTAGTTACGCCTTCGCGATAACGCCGAAAAACGTCGCGGTAAAATTGTCGCGCGCCATCATCTTGGGCTTGATAACTTTGCCAGATCTCCCGATCAGATTGTAAATTATTTTGCGATATTTTGATTTGCAGGCGAATCTGTTCATCTACTTGCTTGGTTTGCTCTTGGAGCGCTAAGCCATCTACCGCAGCCTGCTGTACTTGAAGTTTGTTGCGATTGGCGGTATACAAAGGAACATCAAGCGACAATCCTAAAAGTACATATCCGCCCCATTTGAAATTAAAAGCTTGCGAACCAACATCCATTTGCGCGGCCAATTTGGGCGTCCGATAAGAATCTTTCAACTTCACAAACACGCCATTGATCTCCTGGGCTTTGAGCAGCTGATCCAATTCTTCGCGGCGAATTTTTCCAGCAGTAGTATCCGGAGCTGGTAACATTTGATCGAAGGCGAGATCAACCTCAACGGGTTCTTCAAAAGCTCTGCCCACCAAAAAATTAAAGTACGCAGCAGCATTGCGTTGCTGATTTTTGGCATCGGTGAGCTGCGCTTGTACGCCAGCCACCTCGCTTGTATTGCGCGTAATCACGGAAGGAATAGCTTTGTCGTTGCGAATAAGACTTTCGCTTACCCTTTTGCTTTCGGCCAACAAATCTAGAGCGTTGTTGAAAATTTTGATGGCTTCTGATGCCTGCAAGTAGCGAAAATAAGCCGACTTGATGTCCTTGACCAATTCTCGTCGGTACACTTGTAAGTCAGCCTCTTGTATCGAAATCTGTGCCGATTTAATCTGCCGATTGTATTTGATTTCGGCGTTGATGATGGGTTGGCGGGTACGCACACGGGCATCGTAAAAGTTGTTGGGCAAAAACTGGGTCTTGATGTTGTCCAGTTGGGGGAAGTTTTGGGTTTTGGTCAACTGATTGAGGGTGCTGTAGACTCCATTCAACAAATCTCCCACCGGAAAAGCGATGGAACGCCCACCAGCTGCTAAAGAGTAAGTAGCGCCAAACGCCACATCCGGGTAAAACAAACGCTTGGCTTCCTCCAAGGCCAGGATACTTTTATCTACCTGGAATTGCTTTTGTTTCAAAACATGGTTGCTGTTGAAAGCTTGCTGAATATAGCCATCAAGGATAGGTAAAGATTGCCCCATCGCCATAAAAGGAAAGCAATAAAAAAAGAGGGCGAGGGGCTTCATTCTTCTCCTTATCTTAAGTAGTTCTGTCGGGTATTTCATAAACAAGAGCGATTAATTATGTTGCAAATTAGGCCAATAACTACATAACATCCTAGCTTTTAGTAGCTGAACTGTAATAGGAGGTTGATGAATCGTATTAAAAATGAGTTGAATTGTAGCGGAGGTAAATGAATGGTAATGTAGTATAAGGTCGAAATAAAAAAAGAGGCCAGATATTGGATGTGTTATTGACCCCTCAAGCGCAGTATTCCGCTAAAAGCGCTTCCAATAGTTTTGCTTTTTCTATAATCTCTTGGCTTTCGAAATTATGGATAGAAATAATGTTTGGCAATACCTGGTACAATTCCGGTAGGTTTAAAATCCCCACTATCTGATCCTTAATCCATTTATTATAAGCGATGGGATAGGTTTGGTGCTGAATAAATAGTGCTTGTAAGAATTTTTGCAAAGCGACATACAGGCGGTCAAATGCCTGAAAATACAATCCCCTGCTGACAAAAATAGGGATGTGTTCAAGCTCGTACCTACAAGCTGCCTTTGAAAGCTGTAGCCGCTCGCCTTGTAAAACGGAGTCGTAATAGGGCAACCATTGCTTTTTTAGCTGTTTAAAATAATCTCCTTCCGGAGTCAATGGCGCGGAATACAAAAGACGATTGCCTATTTCTACTTCAAAAAAATCAACGCCTACGCCGGCTTCCCAAATGGGTGGTTCAAAAACGCCATCGATGACATCCACGTGCAAGTGGGCAAATTTGCTGGAGTGGCTATATTCCTTTAGCACAGGATGGGCAACTGAAAAATCCTGCCAATACTGATCAAGTTCCGATGCTTCCGTAGGGTTTGTGGATTGGGTGACCAGTACCGCCATGTCAATATCGCTTTCCGGGCTTCCTTTTCCGCGCGCCAGCGAATTGACCAGCAAAACGGTGTCAATGTTTTTTTGCTGAAGAAAAAAACCAGTGATGACTTCCGTAGCGCTTTGGTGTAAAGGCGTGGGGTAGGTAATGGGAGACATAAGTGATTTTTTGGTCAGCATGCGGATAATATTGGACAAAAACACGCCAAAAGATGCGCCAAAGGTAATCAAAACCAAGGCAAGCAATATAAATAGGACACCATCAATTGATAGTGTCCTATTCCTTATAGAGCTCCAATTGCGCCAACAGTATACTCAATCAACCTTTAGCTGTATTGGGGAGAATTCGATCAAACCCTAGTCCGCTACTCCCTTCTCCCTTACCCGTTACTTTGCGAGCGCCAAGCCAAAGAAAAACCTTGCCATTACTCCATCTGGTGCGTTGATAAGATTGATAAACTTGGATACCAGCTCTTGGCACTTCTTCTTCATGGATAAAATAAGCTTCGCCGTTCGCTAAATTTTGCTGCAATAAATTCGTTCGCGGACGAATTTTCTCCGGCTTTGGATTAAACACATTTTCAAAAATCCTTGGCATCGCAGCTCTTTGCAATTGTATTTCACGGTTGTTGTCCTTGACATGAGTTGGTATGAAGGGTATCCAATTTTCTGGTACCACGCTCATCACATCATAGTGGATTTTAGGTTTTTCGCTGTCGTCGCCTTCAATGGGTTCAGCCACAGAGACTGGTGCGATGTTGCGCAATTTTTGAATCAGTGTACGTACCGCGGTCGCAGCTTCATTTCCCGAAACTGCCTGTCCTGATGGCAGTGAAACCACTGTTTCAATGCCCCAAACCATGTTTGACATTTCATCGCGAATCATCACTACTTCTTCAAGAGGGTCACCTTCAAGGATGTTTGGCGTAGCAGGTAGCAGCAAAATACTGTTATCTGAAGGAATGTCTGCATTCCCTCGGGTATTCATTGTAAACATGTTCCAGCGGCGCCAATCTTCATCACTTCCTCTGCCAGAGGCCTCTATCCAAAAATGCTCCCCGAAAACATTGGTTACCGACATTCCCTTTAGAGCTGCGATGCTACCAACTGGCAATGTAAAAGGTACCAAAAACCAATCATTGGCATAAACCAACCCAAATTCCATGAGCATCAATTTGGCAGGCTCCGTTTTATCTGGTTTAATAAAACTGAAATTGGTTTTGCCATCCTCAAATGCCCACCAACGGGTGTTGGGCATCCCTTCAAATACAATGGGCGTGGGCAAAAAAGAGTTGACTATTTTAGCTTCTGGAGAAGGTTCAGAATCTATTTCTCCCAGTGTTGGGCGGGTATTGTCAATATCCAGGTTGTACCAATCCAAATGACCATGATAATATTCATCCGCCACCAAAACCTTCTCTGCTCCTTTTTCAGGTGCAGCACAAGAAAAGCTATACTCCAATTTGGCTGGATTCCAAGCGTCTTCATTAATTACATTGGGTTGAAGGAACATTTGCTCATCAAACCAAGCAACAAATTGCGTTTCAATGGCAGCCAAATCGTCACTGGTAGGAAAATTAGGCAGATCAAGGGTGTGCTTTCCCATTTTTAAAAAATGATACAATGCACCGCCATCCATCATTTTCCCAGCGAAAGCCGAGAACTGTTGCCAAGCCTCTGGGTGAGCGCAAATGAGGGCATCTTTTTCCTCCTGGGGATCGGGGGTACTGATGGAGAATTGTTTCAAAAAATAGTTTTTTAACGCCCCAAAACCATTCTTTACTAGTAGTTTCATCCACCTACGCCCCATCATGACGCGCAAATCCAAGGTATTGGCCCGTTGCTTTAGTGGTGCGAGCGGATCAAAAGTAAAAAACGGCAAATCTTTTTGTTCCACTTTTGCTTCCAGAGGAATGCCTTCGTCAAATTTCTGAACATCATGCGCACCAGCCTGATACTTGGTCAATCGGGTAGTATCCATACGGAGTTTGGCAAATACCGGCGATCCCGCATCATCTCCCTCAAATTCGCCCATTTGCCATTGGCGTGTTAACATCCATAAAGCATCCCGAACTTCAGCGCGAAGCGCCCGGTCAAAATTGCGGGTACTGCGCGGGCGCGGCTCTATCCGATTCCACAAATGAACGACAGGAAGTTCTTTTAAACCCAAAATGGGAATCATGTCAATGTATTCCTTCATGAGGTGTTTTATTTACCTTAGTGGTCAATTTTTTATGGTCTTTATCAAATCGTGGCCAATCACCTGCATCATGATGTTGATGCGTTGAAAACCAGTGGGTGAAACCAGTGCGGGCAAATACCGCGCATAGGGTGTATTGTCAATCTGCGTTGGTTCTAACGCCCGCATTTTAGCAGCATCTAGGGTAGAAGAAAGGGTGTTAACCAAATCGTCCCATTCCCATCTCCCTGCCGGAAGAAGCTGGGGTGGCGTTACGAGCAACATCGTTTGTGGTGCTTCTGAGCCAGGGCGATCGTAATGAAAAGCAATACCCGTCATTTCATCATTCAATGGGATGACTTCCGTCCATTCATCAATTCGTAGGCCACATACATAAGTTGGCGCTGCCGCATTAGTCGCTGACCAGGCGGTAAAAAGAAGGTTGTCTCCATCATTTAAGTCTGTTTTCTCCGGAAAAGGCATACCCAACCAATGGTAATCCGCTTTTTTGTATGGCAATTGTACAGGATGTAGCCCCAAAGCAGATTCATCCAATTCAAAGGCTTCTCGTAAGAAAATACAGTTTTCTAGTCGCCGCATTTTTTCGCGTACCCGAGCCAGCCCGTGAAGCCAATCTTCCTCCGGGAAATCATATTTGGGGCTAGCCGTGTTTTGTAGGTATTTAAGAATAATGTCTTTTGCGCCCCAAGCGTTTTTTAATTCAAACAACTGTTTTTCAGCTAGTTCATATTTCGGAATGAGTTTGAAAGATTCTCCAAATATAAGCGCGGCAACCGTTTTACTGTCTTCGGTTTTTTGCGTTATAGTAGAAGCAACAGTCCACGAGCTCAATATTTCATCTGCGGGTTCAAGGTACTTTTTCAGGATTTGGTGGTAAAGTTCGGTAGCGCGAGGTTTAAGGTCGTTCAAGGCGTATTGAACGATTAATTGCTCTTCTTCCGCAATATCAAGCGGGAGTATATCAAAGGGCTCAATTTCAGTGGATAGGTTTTTGATTTTTTCAAAAAAAGTTGATAAGGTAGAGTCATCCGCATCCCAAACCTGATCAATCTTAGCAGCTTGAAGGATGAAATCAGCTTTTTTAGCATCAACAATTGCTTTGGAAATCGCAATAACTGAAGAGTGTTGCGTTGAGATAATACGCTCCATTATTCCCAATTGCTCGGATGCATCCGAGGCAGCAGGGTTAAAAGTACCTTCTAACGCATTAAACTTCGCAAGTTTTTCTTCCCAGCGATTTTTGAGCGCAAAGCTTTTTTTGCGTAGTCGAGCAAACATTTCCCGTCGCCATTCATATAAGGATCCGAAACCAGTCTGCGGGATGCCAAACCAACCAAAATCGGACAGGTATTGGGCAAATAGATCAGATTTTAGGTCTATTTTTTTCAAAATAGCATTGATTTGTATTGAGCTAGGAGCATCCGGAAATACCACTGCGAAATCATCTACAACAGCTATTTTATAGTTGGTCAATAGCGTAGATAAAGCGTTTTTAACCACTGGCATCCGTCTATCGTCAATCACGACACTGGTTTGGGGGGCACTCCCCGCTTCAGTAGGCAAAGCCATATCGCCGGGCTCTAGAGGAGCAGACTGCAAGGTCAGCACCCGCAAACTATTCACCAAAGGCATCACCTCAAATACCGAAAACTCACCAGCAACTGAAGATGAATCAACATATTGGATGGAAATGTTTGCATCAAGCAAAGGAGCGGGTATCACATTGGTATGGATATGCCGTATGATACGGTCATCTAATTCCGTCAAGCCTTTGTCGGCAGTGACGTTAAGTACAAAAAGTACATCAACTGGCGCCATGCCAAGATCGGCAAGACTGATTTTTTTCACTTGCTCGGTGTCCGTTCGGTCGATATAGGTGCAAAAACATACAATCTTATCCAATGCAGGCAGCGCGGTAGACAGCCATTTATCTAGCGTAGGTTCGGCCATTTGGCGCGGATGCAAGTGAGTTGTCGTCGCTATATATTCCATAGGGATCCCTACCCTGTGCGTGAGTGTAGCTCCACTCCGAGGCGTGCGGATCACATCAGGAAGCTGGGGGTAATTACCTTTGCTGTAGGTTTCAAGTACCCCAGCAGCACGATCGTAATTACCCATCACAACTTGGTGTACGCTTTCGGCCATCGCCAGATCAGCAACTGCATCAGCGATGTCCATGATTTTATCGGCAGCTTCTGTGATGGCCTTAACAATAACCGAGTCACCTGTTGGCCATTCTGCAATACCATAGGGATACATCCGATTGATACCGCTCTGTTTCTTGATAAATTCTACCATAGCTTGTCCATTGACTACATTCCGGGCTTCAACTGCCGAGATTGGGATGTCATTTGGATCAAGGGAGGGATCTGGCGTGTTTTCCACTTTGGTATCTTTCAATTGATCAGCTACTAATGGGAAGCGTTTACGCAACAGATAAATATAAGCATCAATGCCTTTATGTTTTAAGTCATCGCGGTCGTGAAGGAACCGTTCAAGTTGGTAACCGAGTAGAGCTGCCAAGTTTTGTCCATTCTGCATACCTTCAATAACCGATAAAGCGAGCCGTACACGCTCCGAAGAAAGATTAATGGCCATGGCGCTATTCTCGTCCGATTTTCCATTTGATAGGTAACCATTTCGCAATACCGCCGCAGTGACAGCCTGATTGAGCGAAGGCGCCTGAATAAAACCTGCATTGGTTGGATCACTAAAATGAACAATTGCGCCATCTGGATCAAAATCTTTGGTGACCTCTTCGGGAAGCGATTTCATGGAAAGTTGTTTGCTGCGGTCAGGGCGCACTTCCTCTAGCCAGCCATACGCCCCGACATAAAGCCCAGCAGATGGATTTTGACGATTGTCATTTTCTGTAGATTGTTGGCGCATGAGTGACAATTGGAATTGAACCAGCCCCTGTTTCCAAGTATCAAGTCGGTAGGTACAGCAATCAAGGTGTTCAACCAAAGCACGTTCCAAGCGTGCAGTTGAGGCATTTTCCAAGTGTGCAAGCGCTTCTAACTGTTGCACCAAATAATTGGTAAAAAGTGGTGCACTCCCTGGAGCTTTAAGTAGGGCAGTAATATGGTCTTTCACCAATTTGTCTTGGGTTACTCCCTCCAACTTTTGGTGAAGGATGGTATAACGACTTTCGGTTAGTGCCCCGTTCCAGTTCATGTAAATAAAGGGCTGATCTACCCGAGCTGCCTGAGCTTGTTCACTGGTAAAAACCTCCGCCAATTGGTACAATTTTACTGCTGCCAGGTGATAACCCTGCTCCAAAGCAAATTTCAGCATGTTGTAGAGCAAGGCTACAGGCTTTTCTTTCAGGCTTTGATCTAGTCGTAGTACATCTAACGAATTGGTAGTTGCTTCTTTCAGTGCGGT
This sequence comes from Chitinophagales bacterium, assembly GCA_038240665.1. Classification (GTDB taxonomy): domain Bacteria; phylum Bacteroidota; class Bacteroidia; order Chitinophagales; family Saprospiraceae; genus Haliscomenobacter. The sequence continues at coordinate 10,113 of JBBRGN010000118.1, forward strand.
TATGTAGTTTTTACCATCGGCAGTATAGGTATTGCGGATGGATTTGCTTTCCGAAAGCGGTACCGTATCAATGAGAACATTGATCGGTTGTTGTTCATCCGTGGCATAGAGGGTGGTGAGGAGCGGCGATTTGGTGGCCTGCTCTTCTGTCCGATAGCCAAGTTTGATTAATAATTCATGTGCTGCTCCAAATTCTTTTTTGTCAAATTGCGGCACTGAAACGCCTTTAGTGATCGAGGTCTTCGTTGTAGAGTTCCATTCTTTTTTAGTAAACACATTCTGAGCGTCTCGGGGAGCGCTCAAAGATAAAGAAGAATATAAAGTATCCATGCTTTGTAAATAGCGGTGGAAAAACTCAGTCGAGTTGGGATGAAGAGATAAAATACTCAACAATGTCCCTTCGGGGAGTACTTTGTCAGGGTTGCCGATATGATCGATTGAGGGCAGCAATTTGTGCCAATCGGCATCAATAAGCTTTATCACCTCCAACAAGCTCTGTACATTTTTCGCCAAAGAATGCCTATTAATTACCTGAGGATCAGTCGCTCCGTTGTTAGTGATAGCTGGCCATTTCAGTTTTGAGAAATCAGTAGTTGGTAAAATGCCATAGGGCTGGTTACCGATCCGAATGGAGGGGATAGCGCCTCTACCGCTGACAAACTCGATGAAAAACTGGCGCGTAAAATCAATGGTTTCTTTCGAAAAAACGGGGTGCATCATGGATTCCATCATATAACCCAGCGTTGCCGGCCAAAGTGCTGTATTCATGGCGCGGGCATCGCCTTGATCGACGGTTTCACTGTAAAGCGTCTTTTTAAATACCGTGGGATTCAATCCCAGCCATTCAGCCAGCCATTGGCCATCTTTTTTTTGAGCAGGGTCGTTTGTCTCTAAGAACCCCGGTTGGTTATTGAAATAGCGGTCAAAGGTTTCATCTGGGTTATCTTCGCGGGAAAATCCGGAGTTTTCGGTTTCCGTGTTGTTGGTTGGAGTACCCTGTGGAATTAAACGCAATCCTTTTCTACTGTAAAAATGATGGTCAAAAAGCTCTTCCACCAATTCCTGCCCTATTTTTTGATCCGCACCTAGCCGTACGCCAAGTACAAACAAGCGATCAAAACCATCAATTTCATTTTTTTGTAAATCATACCGGAAACCCATGCCAATGTTCACGGCTTGGTCAAAATCTGAAATCCAGCTGATTTCTTTACTCAATTCAAGATCACCATTGGTTTCTCGTTTGAATTGTTCGCCTTCTGGAGCAGAAGGATCAAATCCAACCGGAAGCGGCGTTGGAATCAAATTGCCTAGCGCCAGTGTTTTATTCTTCCCGTTTTTTACGCCAACTAAAACTAAGCGCTCAGGCATTAAATTTACCCGAGGAGCTTGCATAGACGACTGGGTAGTACCAGGCGTAGCCATGCTGGCTGGCAGCAAGACGATGGCCACTTGCAAATCGGTTGCAGCACGGCTGGTTTCTTTAGGTGGTTTTAAATTGAAGTTAACTGGAGTGTATTTTTTTAAGATTTCTTCCGGATCAAATTTGATTTGAAAATCCATTTTGATCGCGTCAATTTTTGTTACCTCTCCGTCAGCTATCCATATTTTTTTGAAGAAATCAATAATTTCGTTTTTCTTCATCAGGATGTCCGCATCCGGAGTTGCAATGACTAGAATAATGGTTTTTTCAGAGTTCCGCGCAGGAAAAATGCTGCTGGGCAATGGCCGTTCTTTTGAAATCCACGCCGCTCTACCGGAGCCATGAATTTTGGCCAACATTTGCCAAGCAGCTTTTTGGCCAATTAGCACAGTTGCGTCCTTTTCTGGATCGCCAGAAATTGTCCCCACCGCATGGTATTCCGCCCAAAAACGCGCCAAATTGTTGATCTCATCTTGAGCCAATAAAGGATCAAAAGCATCAACCAGACAAGTATCAGGATAAGCACGTACCCAAAGTTGTTTTTTTAAAATATCGACTTCTCTGACCTCTTTGAAACGAAATTCCATCCGCAATGGAAACAATAAAAACGGAGTATGATGAGGAAATTTTTCTATTTGTTTAGTGGGATCAGTAAATGGAGCAAAAAGCGCTTCTTCGATTTGGAGTGCTTTGCTGCGGTCAGCTAATGCGCTTTCTTTATCAGTCTTTGTTGCCTTTGCTTTTTCTAATTCTCCCAACAACTGCTTCTTTCGCCGCTGGTACTCTGGGTTGTTTGCGTCAGCTTCCCTTTCCAATGCTGCAAATTCTTTTTCAAGCCGGGCAATTGATTGTTCGGCAGAAAACAACTGTAAACGTGCCGAATCAAAATCTTTGCGCTCTAGATGAAGCTTGCTGATGTCTGGCATAATTGCAAAATTATAATAGGTTAGGTGATCTAATTTAGCTTTTTGGGAGCATTTCAGAAGCATGAACAGCTACCAAAACAGGTACTTGGTAAAGAATATAAGCCAAGTCGGCCGCATCTACTTGTTTCCCTTCGGTGTTCCAATCCACTGTTTCGTCTTCCTCCCGCTGTTTTTTGTAGTCTCCTTCAAGCGGCGGAGGCGGCGGAGGCGGTTTTACCGTCAAAGTAGGTGCAATATTGACGTCCAAAACCCCATCGCCAGGAAGAGCCGTTTTCCAGGATAAATCATTCCAAGTCAATACCTTATCACTTTCTTGTACATCTAAGCCAAAACGCGGTTCGCCGGGACGTTCTTTGATGATGAAGAACCAACCCGCATTATCTTTAGTGGGAGTAGCAGGGTCGCCGACGCCTCTTGCTGCTACTACATCAAGTTTAAAGCCAAAAAAGGTAATATCTGGATCTACTTTGGCCTCGTACAGCGGCGTCCTGATGATTTCAAAACTTGGTTTTTCTTTTTCTCCTTCATTTTCTTGAAACAGTACCCTACTTTGAGTTTTATCAGGCGCGCCCGTTTTATTTTTTGCCCAATCGGCTTTATGAGCATAAACGACAGCATTCGGGTATTTTTTCAAGAGATCCCCACGGATAACCAGAACGACCTCTTCTTCGGGTTTTTCCCCGGGGCGCTGACGATTATCGTGCTCATCCAGCTTACTTTTTTTACGCCACTCATGCAGTTTAGAAATATCCCGGTACATTTCGCGGATCTCTTTTTCGCTTTTACCTTCGTTCTTGGGATCGCTGGCAAGCAGCATGGTTCGTACATCCCAGAATTGGCGAAAGTAGCTGCCGCGTTGATCCGTTGGATATTCGCGCCACAGCAATTCGCGGGCAAATTCGTGATTAAGCCCAACCATATAAGCTTCGATGAATTTCTGGTTGGTCTCGAGCAGGGTAATGCTGTTGTTTTCAATATACTGGATATTGGGTAAAAACAACTCCGCTGAAATGTTTTTTAGCGGTTCATACATTGGAATATCAAACTGCGGATAAGCCATTGCCTCCGTAATGATTTCTTCATCACTGGGTAACTGCTCCTTGATCCATTCTGGGAAGTAAATATTTTGGCGCAACCAAGCTGGAACGGTCTTGTTAGGATTGATCTTTTCTAGCATCTGCGTGGTCGAGCGCGAGCTCGATTCGCGGCAGTGGCTGGGGTACGAGCGCGAGCAGGCGCCGGCCGTCAGCCGCGCGGTGCTCGAATCGGTTCACCC
>JBBRGN010000119.1:0-13711 GCA_038240665.1 Chitinophagales bacterium
ATTCATTGCTTTGATCATTTTCCCTTATCGGCAAGCGTTTTTCAATGATCCTATGGACGGCATTGTGTACTCAGTGATGATCGGAATGGGATTTGCAACGCTTGAAAATCTGTTGTACGCCTTTCAATTCGATATCCCTACTACGGCGCTACGGGGGTTGACGGCGGTGCCTGTTCATGCGATTTGCGCCACCACTATGGGGTATTATGTAAGCAAGGCCAAGTTTAGTACTGATCCAAAAAAAACGAACCTATTATTGGCTTATGGCTTAGGGGCGTCCATTCTAGTACACGGCTTGTACGATTTTTTTATCCTCCAGGAAATCTATGATTGGTTGATCTTATTGGCGATCGTTACTTTGATGATCAGCTTGGTATTCGCCGCACGGATGTTTAAAGAAGATCAAGTAGAATCGTCAGCCTACTGGAAAAAGAAAAATGGCGAAGGGAGTTGATCAAAAATCACACCGTTTCCTATTTGAGTTTATCATTATTTGCGTGCCGCTCGGTGTCGCGTTTGGTTTTTTTATCCAAGTTTTTAACCAAAGCATCCGTCAAATCTATCCCGGTTTGGTTGGCCAGACAGATCAGCACAAACAACACATCAGCCATTTCATCAGCAAGGTCGGTTTGGGCAGTCACTGCCATTTCTGGTTGTTTGAATGATTGTTCCCCGTACATACGCGCCATTAAGCGCGCTACCTCGCCCACTTCTTCGGTCAGGATGGCCATATTGGTCAACTCATTGTAATAGCGAACACCGATGGTGTTGATCCATTCATCTACTATTTTTTGCGCTTCCTTAATCTCCATTATTCTCGATTTTTGCTATCCATGAGGATGGTAACCGGCCCATCATTCAATAACCGGACTTTCATATCTGCTCCAAATTCACCGCTTTGTACCGATCTTTGGGTGGTTACAGCTAGTTTATCCAAAAAGGCATGGTACATAGGGATGGCTACATCCGGCTTAGATGCACGTAAATAGGAGGGGCGATTGCCCTTTTTCGTACTGGCATGCAAGGTAAATTGGCTCACTACCAATAATTCTCCGTTGAGTTCCATGACTGATCGGTTCATCACCCCTTGTTCATCATTGAAAATTCGGAGATTGGCGATTTTACCGCACAACCATTCTATATCATCCGCTCCATCTTCGTCTTCAATACCTAGTAAAATCAACAATCCTGATTGAATAGCTGATTTTATAACGCTGTTTATCGTTACCGAAGCTTCGCTTACCCGTTGTATGACCACCCTCATGATTGGTACTTAATTTCAATGTTTATGCTCAAAGATAAATTTTCTTATCTATTCAATTGGAGTCAACAAATCAGCTTCATTGTTTTTTACTGCGTTCACTTTATCGGAAACGATGTACTTATCCAAGATCCCATCCGGTTGGGGTTGATGAAGAAAAAAAGCAACATCATCTGACGTAAGCTCGCTGAGCCAAGCTTCTTGTTGAATTTGATCCTTCAAGATCAAAGGCATACGGTCGTGTATTCCCTGCATTTCTTGATTTGGACTCGTGGTTAGTATAGAAAAACTGGGATAATCCATTCCATTTTCTTGCCAAATTTCCCATATTCCAGCCATTACCAGAAGCGCTCCATTTGATCTGTATATATGGTAGGGTGTTTTTTGATTCCCTTCTTTTTTCCATTCATAAAAGCCATCCGCCATTACCCAACAACGTCGTTGCCGCAGTGCCGTACGGAATGATGGTTTTTCCAGCGCTGTTTCGGCGCGTGCATTGATCATCTTGGATTGACTTTTGCGATCTTTGGACCAAAAAGGAACCAAGCCCCAATGAAACTGTTGCAATTGATTTGAGGCATTGTTCGTAACCACATAAGCGGCCTGAGTGGGGGCTATATTGTAGTTGCTGACCAACACTTCTGGAGTCACTAATTGTGGAAACTGCGCCTTGAGCTTCGATTTGTTGATTGAAAAAGAGTATCTACCACACATAATTTGTCGTTTGTTCAGTTTTTAAAAAAAACCGAATGAAGAAAAAGTTTTCAACAGCCCATTTTATCAAAAACAATTTATCATTTGGTTATCAACTACTTGCGCCTATGCATTACCAACAGTCAAAACCTAATAACTTGTGGATAGAGGCTATAGTTTTACACAATTACAAACACTGGAAGCGCTGAAAACTATTTTTCCCCATTCCAAAAAAGTTATACACCCCGGAATTGAGAAAATCAACGTATTGCCAACGCGTTTTACACCAAGTCCTAAAAAAAAGTTATTCTGTTGATGAGTTATCCACCTAATGTGCATAGAACAGCCAATCCCCTCAAAATTAGCTTTATCGAATGTTAATTACCTGTTTATAAACTCTGGATAAAACTTAACATCTAGTTAACCTAGCACAAAGAAAAAAATTTCTCCACATATCCACAGTACTGATGATGATGGTGTTTATTTTATTTTAAAATTAATTTAAAACCATTATCAATAAAGAAAAAGCCCTTTGGAAAATGCTCGAACCTAAGCGGAAAAGAGCGTATCTTTGAAATCCAACGTTTAAAAAAAATTAGAACAGAAAGATGAACAGTGCAGCAACACTTGATCAACAACAAGTTACACAAATGCCACAAGGCTATCCGAAATCAGTACAGATTTGGTTGGTTATCGGCGTTTTTATGATTTTCATGCAAGTGGTAATCGGCGGTGTTACCCGATTGACGGGATCAGGCTTATCAATCACCAAATGGGAAATTATTACCGGCTCTGTTCCGCCGCTTAATGCCCAGCAATGGGATGAAGCATTTGAACTCTACAAACAAACGCCACAATACCACAAAATCAACAATGGGATGAGTATGGGCGAATTCAAGTTCATCTTTTTTTGGGAATATTTTCATCGTTTGTGGGCGCGCTCGATGGGGTTTGTATTTATTTTCCCTTTTCTGTACTTCTACCGCAAAGGCTGGATCGATCGATCGCTGCGGCGGCGATTGGGGGTCGTAGTTTTATTAGCGGCGGTGGTGGCATCTTTTGGTTGGATCATGGTTGCTAGTGGGTTGATCAACCGCCCCTGGGTAAATGCTTACAAACTTACCATGCATTTATCATTGGCTTTGATTTTATACAGTTATCTTTTTTGGACTTTATTAACGACAACTCAAGTTTATCCACAAGTTATCAACAGTGTTTGGTTGAAAAAATGGGGATTGGCTTTGGCGGTTGTGCTTGCTATTCAGATCATTCTGGGCGGTGTAATGTCCGGGATGAAAGCAGGTTTAGCGTTTCCTACTTGGCCGGATATGAACGGTGTAATCATCCCCCCTGCATTGTTGAAAAGTACCGAATGGAATGTGGATAACATGGTAAATTATGAGCACAGTACTTTTATGCCTGCACTCGTACAAATATTACACCGAACTGTTGCTTACGTGCTGTTTATCATGGGATTATGGTATTTTTTTAAAGGAATCCGCAGCACGATTACCCCCCTATTTCGAGTAGGGTTGTATATGTTGGTGGGAATGCTATTGTTACAAGTTTTACTGGGTATTCTCACCGTCATTAACTCCTTGGGAGCCATACCTGTAGGGCTTGGTGTATTTCACCAAGCCGGCGCATTGGTACTGTTATCAATTGTCCTTTTTCTTAATTACCAGCTAAAAGGAAATGCGCACAAAAGCTAATGTTGGTAACTTTGTGGAAAACTTTTTTTAATTTTTATGCCAGTTTACAGACTAAGTAAAAGATCGCTAGATTTTCCGCCAGCGTATCTTGCCAATTGGCAAGGAATACTAGCAGTAGGAGGAGATTTATCCCCTGAGCGCTTGTTATTGGCTTATCAACAAGGTATTTTTCCCTGGTTTAATGAGGAAGATCCTATTTTATGGTGGTCTCCGGATCCTCGGTTTGTACTTTACCCAGCTGAACTTAAGGTTTCAAAAAGCATGCGACCTTATTTCAATCAAGGTAAATTTCAAGTAACACTGGATCAGCAGTTTGAGAAGGTAATGCGCAATTGTCAACAAAGCTATCGGGAAGGACAATCTGGAGAAACTTGGATTACGGAAGAGATGCTGGCAGCGTACCTACGTTTGCATGAACTTGGTTACGCACATTCGGTTGAAGTTTGGGATCAAAACGACTTAGTAGGCGGATTGTATGGCCTTTCGCTGGGCAAAGTTTTTTTTGGCGAATCCATGTTTAGTCATGCGAGCAACGCATCCAAATTTGGATTCATCACTCTGGTACGTAAATTGATTGAGTTGGATTTTATCTTGATCGATTGCCAACAAGAAACCGAATATTTGGGTAGCTTGGGTGCTAGACCTATTCCAAGAGCTGATTTTTTAGCCATTTTGACAAATAACGAAACAGAACCGACTTTAAAAGGAAGTTGGTCAAAATTTTTCTAGGTAAGTAATGTATCCTTTTTCAAGTGCCGGATTATATTTATCACCAAACTCTACTAGCAATCATGACGATCCGGATTTTTTTATTTGCGTTGTGCTTTTCTTTTCTAGCCTTTATTGGTCCTGATGTTAATCCTTTTCCTCAGGATTTTTTTGAAGAACCTGTTCCCTCTCAGCCCATGCGGCTTTCAGGTACATTTGGCGAATTACGTCCTGATCATTTTCATACCGGTATTGATATCAAAGGCGGAATTGGCGTGCCTATTTATGCAGCTGGGATTGGTGATGTGGCGCGCATCAGGGTAGATCCCGATGGGTATGGTAATGTCCTTTACCTGAATCATCCCAATGGATTTACTACTGTATATGGGCACTTGAATGAATTTGTACCCGAAATTGCGGCCTACGTACGGGCAGCACAGTATGCTCAGGAAAGTTTTGTGGTTGATCTTACTCCTCCTCCTGGTAAATTCCGCGTAAGCAAAGGCGAAGAAATAGCTAAAATGGGCACCACCGGTCATTCATTTGGCCCTCATCTTCATTTTGAAATTCGGGAAACGATTAATGATAAGCCCATTAATCCACTACTTTTTGGCTTACGCGTGACGGATCGAACGGCTCCCCAACTTTATGAGCTCAAGCTCTATGGGCTCAATGATAAATTTGGAGCCACTAGCAGCAAAAAAACAACCCTAAAACTTAGAAATGGCGAATATAGATTGGCGGTTGGCGATACGTTGAAGTTCAATGATGCGCACATTGGGATTGCTCTGAAAACCTACGATCACATGGATGGCAGCTCCAACATGAATGGCATCTATGAAATACAGATGAAAGTAGACGACCGCGATCATTATCGTTTTCGTACCGAAGCGGTAGATTTTAAAGAGACCCGTTACATCAATGCGCATTTGGACTATGCAGAGCGGGTAAGTCATGGTTCTTACTACCATCGTTGTTTTCTGTTGCCTGGTAATTCCTTGTCGATGTACGAACAAGTTGTAAACCGTGGTATGATTAACATCGAACCTGGACAAACCAAGAAAATAAACTTTGCCGTGCGTGATGTTGCTGGTAATGTAGCCAATGGTGTCTTTTGGGTTAAACATACAATCGAACTTCAAACACCAGTTGCAACCGCCGCCGAACCATTTTACAATTACGTGCTCCCTTTTTCACAAAATAATGCCATTGATAATGTAGATGTGCAAGCCAATTTCCCCAAAGGCACATTTTATGAGGATTGTTATTTTTGGTACCTGGCTTCTACACCTTCCAATCCTGCGGTATATTCTAGGGTTCATAAAATGCACAACAGCAAAGTGCCGGTACATGATTATTTTAACTTAGGCATCCGCCCAACGCGTTCACTGGAAGCATGGAAGGATAAAGCTTTTATAGCTGGACTGAGCAGTTCTAATCACGTTGTTAACTATGGTGGAACTTGGAAAAATGGACTGCTTACTGTCCAAACCCGTACGCTAGGCGATTATGCCATCATGATCGATACCATTCCCCCACAGATTACTCCCGAACGCTTTTTACCAGACATGAGCAAATCCTCAGGTTTTGATTTTGTGATTCGGGATAATTTTGGAACTGGTGGGCTTACTCCTAATCTTCAATATCGGGCTGAAATTGACGACCGCTGGGTTTTGATGACTTACGACGAGAAAAGAGCGCGGATTGCTTATCGTTTTGATTCCGGTATTGAACCTGGAAATCACCATTTTAAATTAGCGGTTTGGGATTCAAAAGGCAATCGCCAGCTCTGGGAAAAAGATTTCAAACGCTAAAGAATGAATCATTCCGATGGGGTGAACAGGTAGTAAAAAAAAATGTTTCACCTCGGAATCAAAACCTAGATATACCATGTCAATATTAAAAGAAGGAGACAAAGCTCCAGATTTCAATACACAAACCGAATCAGGATCACCGGTTTCTCTTGCTGATTTTAAAGGAAAAAAACTGATCTTATTTTTTTATCCCAAAGACGATACCCCTGGTTGCACCGCCGAAAATTGCAATCTTCGGGACAATTATGCTTTGCTAAAGGAAAAAGGATTTGAATTATTGGGAGTAAGTCCAGATACGGCAAAAAAGCACCTCAAATTCAAACAAAAGTACGAGCTTCCCTTTCCGCTTATTCCCGATACCGAGCAGCAGGTATTGAATGATTATGGCGCTTGGGGAGAAAAGCAAATGTATGGGCGCACTTATGAAGGCGTGTTGCGAAGTACTTTTGTAATCAATGAAGAAGGTTTCATTGAAAAAATAATCTCTAAAGTAGACACCAAGAGCCACACAGAACAAATTTTGGAGTTGCTGGGTGCTTAAGTAGCTGGAGTAATGTTGATAGGCTACGGAGTATTTTTACAATGCTCTGTAGCCTATCAACTCATTTCCTGTTTTTTTAAAACGGCAAATCATCAACATCACCCAAGCTAGTAGGCTCATCACTAGCGGATGGGAAGCTTTCATTGCTGCTTGATGGCGGGGGAGTTGAGCTGGTTGAAGGCTTTTCGATTCTCCAGGCATTGAGGTTGGTAAAATATTTGCCTTGCCATTCCCGACCACGCAGATCGAAATGAACTTTGATGCCCTGTCCTTCTTGGTACTCGTCAATCAAGCCGCAACGATCTTGTACCAATTGGAATTTTACAAACTGTGGATAAGTACCACTTTCCACTTCAATGACAAATTCCCGGGCTTGGAATGATCCAGATTTATTTTCTGTTTCGTATTTTTTGGTCAATTTGCCTTCTACTTCGAATGACATGGCGATAAGGATTAAAGGGTTATTTAGAAAAAACAGAACAGGCGAAGCTTTTCTGTCCAAATGATTGCTCTCTACAAAGGTAAAAAACCAACTTTAAGGCTGTACGTATACGGCAAATTTTTCCTCGTAGTAAGGATCATTAAAATAATTGCTCAGCGGGAATTGCTGCACATAGGTTCCTTTGGGTAGCAATTTAATTTCTTCCTTGAGGTTACCGCCTTTTAGCGTAATCAATCCGTTGGGCATGGCATGTTGATCGGTTTTTTTGATCAAAGGAATGCTCCAAAGAGTAAGTTTATCCAAAGAAGTTACTGCTCTACAGACTACAAAATCAAACTGCTGCTTTACTTCTTCTGCTCTGATATGGCGAGCCTCCGCATTTTTTAAATCCAAAGATTCGATGATTCCTTGCGTAGCGGTAATTTTTTTTCGAGTACCATCTACCATTAAAAAATTGGTTTCTGGATACACAATGGCCAAGGGGATTCCTGGTAAACCGCCGCCAGTACCGAGATCCATGATATCGGCACCCGGTTTGAACTGAATTAATTTTGCAATCCCTAAAGAATGCAAGATATGGTGTTCGTACAAAGCGTCAATATCTTTTCTGGAGATGAGGTTTATTTTCTCGTTCCATTCTCGATAAAGTATACCCAGTTGCTCAAATTGTTGCTGTTGCAAAGCATTGAGTTTGGGGAAATATTGGATGATGATGTCGATCATTGTCAAAACTGCAATTAATACGGATCTTGTTATACCTCTAAGTTCATGTCTTCAAAAGCTTGCCAAACGGGATCTTTTGGGAACGGGGCTACAATGGTTACCTTCTCATTAGAAACAGGGTGCAGGAACTTTAACTGCCAAGCATGCAAATGGATTGATCGATCACGATTGCTACGTCGGGCGCCATACTTAACATCGCCCTTAATTGGGCAACCTGTGGCAGCGAGTTGGGCGCGGATTTGATGATGACGCCCCGTAATCAACTCAATTTCTAATAAGTGGTAGCGTTCGCTACTGGCAATATGTCGATATTTAAGTTGAGCCAACTGAGCATCTTCGCTTATTTCTTCGCTGGCTATCGAGCGGTTGACTTGTCCGCTTTTGGTAATGTAATGCTCCAATGTTCCTGCTGGCTCCGGCGGTAAGTTGGCTACCACAGCCAAATAAATTTTTTGAACCTGGCGATTGCGGAATTGCTCATTGATGGCTACCAAGGCAGACTTGGTTTTGGCAAATAGTACTACGCCGCTGGCAGGACGATCGATGCGATGCGCCAAAAAAACGGTGGATTTAGCATAAATTTCGGCCAACTGCAACAGCGTTTTGTCGCCCGTTTTATCACTTTGCACCGGAATTCCACCCGGTTTATTAAAAGCAATCAATTGGTTGTTTTTGTACAATACCCAACTACCAATGGGCTGCGCGGATTTATCAGCGCTTTCTTGTTCATTCAATTTCTTCATAATCAATGTACTCGTCGTTGTGTTTATTGGGGTTGGGTTGTTGAAAAGATTGGGTGTTGTTTTGGTGAATCTTTTCATTGGACCCAGTTTTTTGAGCAATTCCAGGTCGAGCGAAGAAAAAACGATAGGCCAGGTAAAGCATAAATATGGTGAAAAGCGTTTTTGTCATAGCCAACAATTTTTTGCAAAGTTAAGCGGAATTTGGAAAGGCAATAATTAGAGTTGGGGTGTCGGTAGCGATTGAGATCAAAAATTGAGATTTTTTCCTTGATGGAGGCTTATTTTGGAGGGCATAGCAGCGCTATGGGCGAGAAAATAAACGAACAGCAAGGGAAAAGATCTTTTTTGAGTCAATCAGTCTACCGTCGGACCAAATCTACTTACAGTCCTACTATTCTCAAACGCATTATTAAAGCGAAAGCGCGACAGATCTTTACAATATTTTCTTAGATTTGCAGTTCTTCCGAACAATGTATTAACACTCTGAAAAATAAGGATTTAAACTCAAGGTACATGCGATCATTTAAATTAACAAGCAATATTGCCGGATGGTTGGTTTTCGCGGTTGCGACAATCGTTTATTACTTTTCTGCTGAGCGAACAGGGAGTTTGTGGGACTGTGGAGAATTTATTTTAGGTGCATACAAGTTACAGGTGGTTCACCCTCCTGGCGCACCTTTGTTTTTATTAATTGGTCGGATGTTTGCTTGGGTAGCCACCCTTTTTTCTAAAAATCCATCCGACATAGCTTTTGCCGTTAACTTCATGTCGGGAATTTGTTCGGCATTTGCGGCGATGTTCATTGCTTTGACGACTATGATCTTAGGCAAAATATCCTTGGTCGGAAAAGGAGAAGAGCCGGATTTAGGTCAAAATTTAGCGCTTTTGGGCGCAGGATTGGTTTCTGGTTTGGCTACTGCTTTTTGTACTTCAATCTGGTTTTCAGCGGTTGAAGGCGAAGTTTATGCGATGTCAACTTTCTTTACAGCCCTTACCTTATGGGCCATTGTAAAATGGTACGATTTACCCAATGAACCGCAACACGATCGCTGGTTGATTTTTGCGATATACATGGCAGGCCTTTCAATTGGGGTACACTTATTGAGTATCCTTACGTTTCCAGCGCTGGCTTTGTTTTTCTATTTCAAGCGCTATCCAAAAACGACCTTCCTTGGAATGACCTTAGCTGCAATTGCCGGGGTTGTTATTATCGGATTGGTACAGGTTTTTATCATCACTGGCATTCCTGGATTATGGGCGTTTTTTGAAAAAATCATGGTCAACAGTTTTGGCCTACCTTTTCATTCGGGTTTAATCCCTACCATCCTCACGGTTGCAGGTGTTGTTTTTGTAGGCTTGCGTTATGCAAAAAACAATGGTAACCCCACGGTTCAAAATATTGCTGTTGCATTTGCTTTGTTGGTGATTTCTATTTCAACTTACGGTGTGGTGGTTACGCGCGCGCTGGCTAACACGCCTGTGAACATGAACACGCCCAGCGATGCCATGCGTTTGCTGCCTTATTTGAACCGCGAACAATATGGTGATCGCCCGCTTTTGCGTGGCACCAACTTTACTGGCAAACCAATTGATTACAAAACAGAAGATCGCTGGGGTAGAGTAGGCAATCACTACGAGGTGGTAGACCAGCAATTGGATTATGTTTATGACGATAAAGATAAGGTGTTGTTTCCACGTATGGAAGATGGTACGCAGGGTCGTCCCCAATTGTACCAACGCTGGATGGGATTGGATCCTAATACTCCTTTACCTACTGGTCGCCCTAATGCTGCGGATAACTTGAGTTTCTTTTTCCGTTACCAAATCAACTGGATGTATTGGCGCTATTTTATGTGGAACTTTGCTGGTCGCCAAAACGGAGATCAAGGTTACTATTCTTGGGATAAATCAAGTGGTAACTGGATTTCCGGTATACCTTTTATCGATAGCCGCTTGGGTAATCTGACCAATATGCCCGACGTGATGAAAAACACCCAAGCCCGCAACACTTACTTTTTGTTGCCCCTTTTATTTGGATTATTGGGATTGGTTTTTCATTTCAATCGCCGTCGCAATGACTTTATCGGACTTTTAGGTTTATTTGTCATTACCGGTATAGGGATCATCGTTTACTCAAATGAACCGCCCAACGAACCTCGTGAACGCGATTATGTATTGGCTGCTTCTTTCTTTACTTTTTGTATTTGGATTGGATTTGGGGTGATTGCCCTTTATGATATTCTGAGTACTCGAATCAAATTAAGCGGTGCAGTTGGTGGCGCTTTGGCTACCGTTATAGTAATGTCCGCTCCAATCATTATGGGTTTCCAAAACTTTGATGACCATAGCCGTAATGGACACTATGCTTCTCGAGATTATGCTGCCAATTTTCTAAATTCTTGTGCAAAAGATGCCATCATATTTACCTATGGTGATAATGATACTTACCCTTTATGGTATGCCCAGGAGGTGGAAAACATCCGTAAAGATATTCGTGTAGTTAACTTAAGTTTGATTGCAGTTGACTGGTACATCAACCTTTTGCGCCGCAAAATCAATGATTCACCAGCTATTAAGCTTAGCATTTCTGCGGATGCTTATCGCGGAAGCCGTCGCAATCAGGTGATGTATTACAACCAAGGCGGTGTGGATCGACCGATGTCTGTACAGGAATTTATGCGCTTTATTGGTGAAGACCACCCATTACCATTACAAGGTGGTCGCGAAACGGAGAGTTATTTGCCGACTAAAAAGGTATTCATCCCAGTCAATAGAGAACAGGTGCTTAAATTGGGCTTGGCCAATGCCAACGATACCAATTTGGTGGATGCTATTCCGCTTACTTTTACAGAGGATATGTTGATCAAAGACGACATCGCTGTTCTGGATATCATTGCCTCCAACTTATGGGAACGCCCAATTTATTTTGCCGTTACGGTACAGCCTAATCAGTTTTTTGGGATGGATGATTTTCTGCAATTAGAAGGACTTGCGCTTCGCATTATGCCTACCCGCGGGAAAAGTGATCCTAGTTTTGGTGTAATTGGTTCGGGTAAAGTCAATGCCGATTTGTTCTACAACAATGTATTCAAGAAATTTAAGTGGGGTAATTTTGATAAGGAAAGATTATTTGTGGACAACAGCTACGGACCAAGCATTCAAAGCATGCAATTGAGTATTCGCCGCGCTGCTGGTACGTTTTTGGAAAATGGGGATAAGAAAAAAGCCATTGCCTTGATCGACGAATATTTCAAGCGGTTTCCAAATATGAACTTCCCTTTCGATTACCGTACTTACTACATGCTGGATGTTTACATGCAAGCTGAGGCTTACCAAAAGGCCAAACCAATCCTGACGGTTTTAGCAAAGCAGACGGCTGAATACTTGAAGTTTTTACAAGATCAAACGCCAGATGTGATCCAGTCCAGCTATCAAAATCAAAAAGAATTGAACATGCGCACCATGGAATTTTTGTTGCGCGATGCCGCTCAGTTTAAAGATGAAAAATTCTTAGCGGAGCTTAATAAGATGTTCAAACCGTATAAAACGACAGGTGTTGAAAACATGCCTCAGCAATTTCAACCTGTTCAGTAACTACCCTAAGGAGTGTTTGGAGAAAATCCAAACACTCCTTTATTTTTTAGGAAAATGAAAGTAAATACCATTTCAATAGGTTCGGATCACGCCGGTTTTCCTCACAAAGAACCCATCAAAGCCTTACTTACCAGCTTGGGGATTGCGGTGAAAGATTATGGTACCGATTCACTTAATTCAGTTGATTACCCAGATTTCGTTCATCCAGTTGCCAATGATGTAGAACAGGGCAAAGCAGATCTGGGGATTGTTCTTTGTGGTAGCGGAAACGGGGTCGCCATTACCGCCAATAAACACCAAGGCATTCGTGCCGCTTTGTGTTGGATGGAAGAGATTGCTGTTCTAGCCCGACAACACAACAACGCCAATGTGCTGGCTATTCCAGTAAGGTATATTACTGAAAATCAGGCACTGGCAATTGTGTCGGCTTTTTTGAATACTGACTTTGAAGGTGGCCGTCATGCCAACCGGGTTAACAAAATTTCGATTAATTCTTAGCCATGAAAAAAATACTTGCCTTTTCATTCTTTTTGTGTTGCTTGAATTTTGGTTTTTCACAAACGGCAACCATCTCTCCTTCGGTTTTTGCTTCAACCATTACCGTCGAGGATTTACGTCAACACTTAACTGCTATCGCTTCAGAAAATTTTGAAGGTAGAGAAACAGGTACGCTAGGACAAAGAAAAGCAGCTCAATACTTAGTTGATCAAATGGTGAAGTTGGGGTTGCCCGCCATCGGTGAAAACAAAAGTTATCTTCAAACCATTAGCTTTATTTCCCAAAGTTGGGTAAAAGTTGAGATGAAAATCGGAGATAAAGAACAGCGCCATATGATCGATTTTTATGGTTACCCTGGAGCCAATCCTACCGAAAATGCTCAAACGTTCAGTGAAGGACTTTTTTTGGGTTATGGAATTGATGATGCTAAATACAGTGATTACGATGGTGTGGATGTAAAGGGTAAACTTTTGTTGGTATTCGACGGAGAACCGCGTAAAAATGACAATTACCTTATTTCAGGCTCAACCACTGCTTCCGAATGGACCACCAACTGGCGCAAAAAAGTGAAACTAGCCAAAGACAAAGGCGCTGCGGCTGTTTTAATCATTGATCGCAATTTTAAGCAAAATCTACAGGATGCCCGGAAAGTGATTTTAAGCAACCGTCTTGAAATCGGTAAAGACGAGCAGGCAGATGCCAACTATGTTCCCAATTTTTTTCTATCCACAGAAGTCGCCCGCGATTTACTTGGAAGCCAAGCGGAAAAAGCCATAAAAATTCGCGATAAAATGGATCAGAAAGGAAAAAATAAGGCGCTTAATTTCCCTTGTACCGTTAAGCTTACCGATAAAAAACAGGCCAATATTTTAGAAGGTGCTAATGTATTGGGATACATCGAAGGCACCGACCCCGTTCTAAAAAATGAAATCGTGATGGTTACTGCGCACTATGACCACCTTGGAAAAAGAGGCGAAACGAT
>JBBRGN010000120.1:0-13596 GCA_038240665.1 Chitinophagales bacterium
CTTCATGATGGGGGCAAAATGAGCTTCACTTTCCTTCCAAGCCATTGAATCAGGGTAGCAAGTCATCAAAATCAAATCAAAATTCCCTGCGGAGTCGGCTTTGGTCTCCAATATCTCATAAGCACTGATAAAACCGCGTTCCAACATGGAATCGCGGTATACTTTCCAGTTGTTTTGATAGTAAAACAACATCTCTGCGCGGTGATCGGCCCGACATTTTACAAAGTCGATGCCCCAAATAGCCGTGGTGGATTGGGCATCGGAATGCAGTGAAAAGCCCGCGAAGAGCACAAGTAGGATAAAATAACGAAGCATAAACGTCGGTTTTAAGCGATAATCTTAATTCAACGTCAACATTGTTGTTTTCATGTGGAATCAATTGTTTTTTGCCTTCGACAAGCGCAAAAACCTTGAAGTTAACAATACCGCGCTTACACTCAAACCTACTACCAAACCGGTCCAAATTCCGGCCGTATTCCAACCTAGACTAAAGGCCAAATAATAACCAACTGGAATCCCTACTACCCAGTAAGCTATCGCCACAAATAGCGTTGGGATCCGCACATCCTGTATTCCGCGCAACAAACCCACGCCTACGGCCTGGATGGAGTCTGAAATCTGGAAAATGGCGGTAAAAAACAAAAGCAACGCTGCAAAACGTACCACTTCGGGTTCGTGGTTGAAAAACAGGGGCAATTGATGCCGAGCCAGGATAAACATCAAGGCGCAACAAAGTCCATAAGCTCCGGCCAAAAATAAACTGGTAATGCCAATCATCCGGGCATGGGGCATGTTTTTTTGTCCAAATGCGTAAGCCACACGAATGCTACCCGCCGCACCAATTCCCAAAGAAACCATAAAAGTCAGCGATGCCAAACCCAAGGCAATTTGATGCGCTGCTTGTTGGACGTATCCCAACCATCCCACGATGATGCCCGATACGGCAAATGCGCCAGCTTCCATTCCGTATTGTAGTCCAGCAGGTATACCGATCCGAATTACATCTCGCAATTGCTGGCGTTGAAGCCGTAGTTTTTGTCGCCATTCTTGACGATAAGGTGCAAAAACGGAACTCTGCGCCAGCATGATGAACATCCCAATCATCACCGCCGTTCGGGACAGGAGCGTTGCGATGCCAGCGCCTTGTAGTTCCAGCCTGGGGAAACCAAGGTTGCCGTAGATGAGCAAATAATTAAGTGCAAAATTGACAGGAATGGCGGAAAGGGAAAGGTACATGGCCCAACGGGTTTGCCCCAAACCATCAGCAAATTGTTTCATCGATAAAAACAATACCATCGGCAAAATCCCCCAGGTCATCCATTTGAGGTAAGGGGCGGAGAGGTCTTCTACCACTTTATCTTGCCCCATCATAAACACAATGCCGTCGTTGAATTGTATGATCAATGCCATGATCAGCATAATGATTCCTACCACCCAGATGCCATTGTACAAAATCCGCAAAGGCTCGTCTTTATCACCCCGACCAGCAGCAGCAGCCACCAAGGGGGTAATGGCCGTCGTGAGTCCCATACCCAGTACCAGCGGAATGGTGATGATGTTGTTGACAAAAGAAGCCGCCGCCAATTGACTGCTGTGGATCATCCCCACCATGGCGCTGTCCAAAATACCCAACGCTACTTGTGATAGGTTACCCAGGATGATGGGCCATCCCAATTTTAGGGTTTGTTTGATTTCGTTCCACATAAGACGCTTTTTTCAGGCGGCAAAGGTAGACATATGACGCATTTGAAATGCTAAAAAAACGTGAATTCTGAATTAACAAAGCGCCAATAGCTCACTTCATGAAGAGAAGATCAAATGATGGGTCAAAATCGCGTAGCGATGATAGCTACTGTAGCGGCGGGTTTTTAACCCGCCGATTTGATGTTAGCCACGTATCTGGAGTGCCGTAGGTACGATCCATTTTTCATCATATTTACGGTATCTACGTTACTCCAAATTAAAAATCTACACATTGATCAGCGGGTTGAAACCCGCCGTTACAAAATGGATCGTCGCTACTCGACTGGCAGCGATGAAGTTTGAAAATATAGCTCAATTAACCGACTTCTAAAAAATTGGATCTATTTGATCATCAGTAGAAATAATTCAAAACTCACGTCAACAAGCCCTTATTTCCCAAAAGCCAATTGT
This sequence comes from Chitinophagales bacterium, assembly GCA_038240665.1. Classification (GTDB taxonomy): domain Bacteria; phylum Bacteroidota; class Bacteroidia; order Chitinophagales; family Saprospiraceae; genus Haliscomenobacter. The sequence goes on from JBBRGN010000120.1 coordinate 2,155, forward strand.
AATCCCAAATAGTAGTTCCGAGGCAGACCCGGATAATAAAAACGCGGTGCTGCGGTTCCAACACCCAAAGCATTGACCTGAATCATCGAAGCATAGCGGAAATCAAAAAGATTTTGTACCCCGCCGTAAAGATCAAATTCCCAGTATCCTATTTTTTTGCGCCACCCGAGTCGCAGGTTCCACAGGTTGTAAGAATGGTTGTAAACGGAATTGACATCGTTGACCGGGTAACGATCTACCCACTCGTAGCCCAAGTGGCTGTACAACCCAAATCCGGCCCGGGTTTCGATACCTCCCGTAATATGATGTGGCGGCGTACCCGTCAAGGCGTTCCCGCTGTAATCTTTTTCGGCATCGATAAATTCCTTGAAACGGTAGCGTGCATAGGTATAACTGCCATAAAAATTAACATTCCACTTCCCCCATTGTTCTCGGTAATTCGCGGCGGCTTCTACGCCGGCGTGTACCGTTTTTCCGGCATTGACACCTACGTATTGATCCTCGGCGGTGCGCCGCGCCACCAATAAATTGCTCACCAACATCCGGAACACAGAAACTTCGTAACTCAATTTTCCTCCCAAATTACTACCGCGGCTTCCTACTTCCAGGTTCCAGCCTTGCTCAGGACGGATATTCGGATTGATCGCCCCGCTGGGGGCTAGGGTTTCCTGGAGGGTAGGTGCGGAAAAACCATGCCCTAAGGTTCCAAAAAAACTGATTTGGTGCTGCAATCGGTACCCCAAACTCAAGCGAGGCGACAATATCGGATTGAACTGTTTGGAACCGCTCAGATCTATTTTATCGCGGGTGAAATAATCGCTCAACTGATACCGGGTATGATTGTAGTTGACGCCTAGGGTACTGAACCAGCGCGAGCCCAGATCCAAATGGCTTTCTACAAAAAGATTGTAATACCGCCGCACCTCTTTGTTGTCGCTGAGCAAGGTATCCAATACCCCGTTTTTGGTGGCATTGGTTTGCCAAAGGTACAGTTCGTTGAAATACTCGATTCCTGCCGAGAGGTTGGCTTCGCGGCGATTGGCACCCCGACGGTATTCCGCTACCGCCCGGAAACCGCGCGAAGTCGTGTTTTGTCGCAAAATATTAAAAGGCTGCGACTTGTAGCTGTTGCCATTGGAAGTAAAAGCCGTCACACTGCTGCTCAATTCTCGACCATTGTCCCAGCGTTGCCAGATGTAGCGGTGAGTGATCCCGGCGATCAACTTCGTATAATCTTCAAAACCCTTTACTCGGGCCCAGTTGGCCGCCGCGATTTTTGGCGTTTTGATAAAGTCGTTGAAATTCAGCGAACTAGGAATAAACGCATCAACCCCCACCAGGTTGATAAACGCCGTAAACAAATGGCGATCCCCAGCTTTGATTTGTCCCAGAGCCGAAAAACCACTACGGTCGTAGCGGTTATTGGCGCGGTAACCATCGCTGTGGGTATTGTTGTAGTTGAGTGCCAGGCGAACCGATTTGTCTTGGTAATTGAAATTGGTCACACTGCGCACTTGTCCAAAACTACCGGTTTGCAAAGTACTTGAAATACGTTGCAGGGGCGTCCAGTTTTTGAAATCAGGCAAGGTTTTCAGTTGTATCACGCCGCCCAATCCAGCGCCATAAGTACTGGCACTAGGGCCTTTCCAGATCACGACTTCCGAAAAAAGCGTCAGATCGAGGTCTTCCAGCGTCGTTTCTCCCACTCCGTTGGTCAGCGGAATATCATCCAAGTAGGCGCGAATTTTGGAGGTTCCAAACGGCGAACGGTTGCCAATGCCGCGGATGGTGATGCGATTGGTATTGTAAGTACCATTTTGCATAAAAACGCCGGGTACGCGATTGAGAATAGCTACAGGACTCAAGCCGTCATCACGCCGCAAAGCCGCGGTATTGATCCGACTGATGGCCGCCGGAACCCGCAACCATACCTCCGGTTGAGTGCTGATAACACTGGTTGTATATACCGGTAGATCGTTTTGGCTGGGCTGCAATTCAATGGTCAAAAAAGCCTCGTCGCTGCTGAGGCGATAGCCATAACCCGCAAAACCGACATGGGAAAAAAACAGCGAATCTCCAGTGGTTTGAAGGGCAAAAAAACCTTTGGAATCGGTAACTGCTCCTTTTTTATCGCCCACCGCTTGGATGCTGACCCCCGCAATGGGATCATGGTTGAGGGTATGCACCACCCGTCCGCTGACGGCTACTTGTGCCGACAAGGCTGTGCCCATCAGCATCAAAATACCAATAAAAAAAACGGGAAATAAACGACTCCTGATCATGCAGATGAATTTATCCCGCTAAAGTACTCAGAAGCCTTGATTTTTTTTGGAACCACTTAGACAAAAAACAAAAAGAGCATCCCGCAATAGGATGCTCTGAGATTCCCTAAAATCACCCGAATAATTACCATAAGTACATGCAACAAATAACGGCATTACAAAAGGGTGATCAAATGATTTATGTCACTGGGGCTGGATTTATTTGTTAGGTGGGGTTTTCTCTACTTTTGGCTTCGTAGTTAAGCGGCATAGCCGCCCAAACGTCTGGTGTGCCGGGCATGCCACTACACTAAAGGGTGAGAAAGACATGAGAATATCGGACAAGTCCCGAGAGGACCAACTGACGGGAACCTCAAAGCTTAACCCAAGGGTGTCCACTGTGAGGGGAATCTGAAGGAAGGGAGCGGCAAAATCCAGGTGCGGACGCACAGAAACTGAATAGTAGGCCTGTGAGATCGGGGAAGCGTTCCTTAAAGCTTATAATCCCAACAGTCAGTCGGAGATCACATGGGTAAATTCAGCCGCAGCGGAGAAAGTGTAATGGCTTACCCCGGGAGATCTGATATCAGGGGCAATTGTCGGAGGTACGCGCGAGTACTGAAGAAATCCATGATATCAGAAGTCAGCAGAGGGCGTAGTACTCTTGAAAAGGAGGAAAGCCTGAATTTTCTAACCAAGGAAGCGAATGGGAAAGCATCAATCCGAATATTGACCATTGGCGCCAGAAGCCCCGCTAGGGGCAAAATATGGTTAGATTAGGCAGGATTGATGGCATTTAAGTCCCGTAGGGACGTGATGTTGCTCCTTGATAAACCGACCACATCACGTCCCTACAGGACTTAAACCGAGGGTAACCGATCGTTTCTACCCATATTTTGCCCTTGCAGGGCTTGCGCTGCTACCAAAAATTGGTTAATCCGCATCACTCGTTTTCCAAAGTCGATGACATTTCCCCCCAGTGGCGGCGCCGCCAAAACGGCTGTAGCAGGTAGGTTTTGTATTTTTTCCAAAGGTGCAGCGCACCGTAACCTGCCTGCCCGACGCCCGGTTGCGGTGCTACGCACCTTTGAAACAAGATTAAAAATGGTAGTCTACCGACGTTTGGGCGGCGCTGCCGCTGGGGCAAATGACACTTGGCCTGATGGGGGGTAGCGTAGTATAGTATAGCGCTCACGCCACCATCCCGGCCAGCACTTCCACGCTAGAAACCTCCACCCCTTGCGTCCAAAGCTCGTATTCGCTTAGGTCAAGCGCATCGTTCTAGATCACGCCGTAGCCGTCATGGGCAATTTGGACGGTGTTGAACAAAGCCGCATCGCGCAAAGGCTGAAAGCTGGGCGTTTGCAGTCGGTCATGTAGCGCATAGATCTTAATTACGCCATTGTCAAAAATGACAAACAAGCGAAAATCAGCCAGCGGCTCGATGTATTTGATGCGTGGGTAAGTCTCCATAGGCATTTTTTAACGCACTTCACCCCAAAGTCGTTCCTCCATCTCCTGTAAACATGGCTCCAGTGCAATACCCCGAAACATCCGAAGCCAAAAACAAGGCCATGGATGCAATTTCTTCCACCGTACCCATGCGCGCCGCCGGGATGTTTTTTACCCAGCGGTTGAGCGCCGCTTCATTTTCCCACAAAGCTTGGGAAAACTTGGTTTTGATCAAACCCGGACAAATCGCGTTCACGCGAATGCCGTCTTTGCCCCATTCTTTGGCTTGTACTTTGGTGAGCATGTTGAGCGCCGCTTTGGAAACCGAGTACAAACCCAAACCTGGATCAGGTACAAAGGAGGCAATCGAACTGATGTTGATGATCGAACCGCCGCCGCGTTGTTGCATGATGGGGTGCACCATATTGGAAAAAGCAAATGGTGCTTTTACATTAACCGACATGATTTTGTCGAAAGCCCATTCTTCGGTGGTGGCAATGGGGCCGTAAACGGGGTTGGTGGCCGCGTTGTTGACCAGGATATCAATACCGCCGTACAGCTCTACCGTTTTTTCAATCAACAATTTACAACCTTCCAGATCGCCAGCGTTGGCCGCTAAGCCCACACATTCGCCGCCCTCGGCACGGATGCTCTCGGCTACTTTGTCCAGTTCTTCTTGTTTCCGCGAGTTGATGACCACTTTAGCGCCATAGGCAGCATAAAAACGGGCAATGGACTCGCCAATGCCTTTGCTGGCACCAGTGATGAGGGCTACCTTTCCGGTCAGCTTGAATGCATCTAGGTAATTCATGCGATCTTGATTTGAGAACAAACTGGCAATTTTTTATGAAACGGCCAATAAAACGGCTACAAAATGGCAAATGCTGGCCGCTAAAACAAAAATATGCCACACCAAGTGGTGATAATAATATTTGGTCCAGAGGAAAAAAATGACACCCAAGCTGTACAAAACACCACCGCTGGCCAACAGTACAATGATTGGTAGCGGTAAATGCGCAAAAAATGGCTTGATCACAAAAACCAAGATCCATCCCATCAACAGGTAAACGATGGTCGATAAATAAGTGAAACGATCGACAAAAAAGATTTTAAATACGATCCCCAGCAAAGTCAAGCTCCAAAGTACGATGAGTAAGATGAGACCCATTTGATTCCAAAAAAACAGCAAGATGAAGGGCGTATAACTGCCCGCAATCAGGAAGTAAATGCTGATGTGGTCAATGATTTTTAAAACCCGTTTTACCTCGGGTTGCTGTACGCCGTGGTACAAAGTAGAAGCTGTATAAACCATTAAAAAGCTAAACCCAAAAACACTAGAGCCCACCAAACCAATGGTGTTGCCATGATTGATGGACATCGCAATAAGAATGGGCATGGCAATGACCGCAAAAAGCATCCCAAAGGCATGGGAAATACTATTGGCCATTTCTTGTTTGAGGTTGGAGGTGGAAATTTGTACCGACATGATTTTAATTTTTGGAGAAACGAAGGGAGTGTGTAGGTATTTCACCAGCCTTTGATTAATTTACAAACATTTAGATAAATACCTATACCATTACCATGAAAATATTGCATTGTACTGAATACGGGCTGCCTGATGTGCTCCGTATAGAAGACACCCCCGTTCCCGCATTAGAAATCGGACAAGTAAGGATAAAAATCTATGCTTGTGGCATCAATTTCCCGGATATCCTGATGATTCAAAATAAATACCAGTTTCAACCGCCATTGCCTTTTGCGCCGGGCGGCGAAGTAGCTGGGGTAGTAGAAGAAGTGGCCGAAGGGGTAAAATTCCCTAAAGTTGGCGATCGGGTATTGGCCTTGACTGGCTGGGGTGGACTCGCTGAATCGGTTGCCGTTAGCGCCAAACGGGTGTTCCCCATGCCACCAGGAATGGATTTTCTCTCCGCCGCTACCACTTTGTATACCTATGGAACCTCCTATCACGCCCTAAAAGACCGGGCACAAATCAAGTCTGGTGAAACCTTACTGGTGTTGGGTGCCGCCGGTGGGGTAGGACTCGCTGCGGTTGAACTAGGCAAGTTGATGGGAGCCACAGTCATCGCTGCCGCTTCGTCAGCTGATAAATTAGAAGTGTGCAAGGAAAAAGGGGCAGATTTTACCATCAATTACAACACCGAAGATCTGCGTGCCCGCATCAAAGCGATTACCAAAGACCACGGTGTAGATGTGGTATACGATCCGGTAGGAGGCAACCTGGCCGAACTGGCCTTGCGTTCGATGGCTTGGGGTGGCCGGTATTTGGTGGTGGGTTTTGCCACCGGCGATATTCCCAAATTGCCTTTTAACCTGCCTTTGTTGAAAGGTTGTTCGGTCGTGGGGGTGTTTTGGGGCAGTTTTGCGGAGCGAGAACCACAAAAAAACCTGCTCAATTTTTCCGAATTGTTGCATTGGATTCAAACTGGGGAGATTTCGCAACACTTACATCGGGTGTATTCCTTGGAAGAAGCACCTCAAGCATTGGAAGACATGATGGAACGCCGGGTAAAAGGCAAAGCGGTGGTGAAAATAGGCGAATGGAGCGAAACCGCAATGCCACCCACTCCGCCCAAACCAGTTGCTGTTGTAGAAAAAAATACCGGCGGCCCTTTACACCTACAAACACCGGCGGAAGTCAAAAATTACGTCGGGCATTCCTTAGGAACCAGCGATTGGCTGACGGTCACCCAAGCCATGATCAACGATTTTGCCAATGCTACCCTGGATCACCAATGGATCCATGTGGATGAGGAAAAAGCCAAAGCGTTTTTGCCGGGTGGAAAAACCATTGCCCACGGGTACCTGAGTTTGTCGCTGATATCGCAGTTTATTTATCCTTTGTTGCGGATCGAACAAGCCCAATCTTCGCTGAATTACGGGGTCAACAAGGTTCGTTTTCCTGCGCCAGTACCCAGTGGTTCGCGGCTGCGCTTGCATGCGCGCATTGCCGAGGTGGAGGACATGTCCAATGGCGGCGTAAAAATTATGATCAATTGCACCATTGAAATGGAAGGGCTTCAAAAACCAGTTTGTGTGGCGGAGATCATTACGGTGGTAGCTTAAACTAAAAAATCATTAGCCATGAGATTGAAAGATAAAATTGCCATCGTAACTGGTGGCGCCAACGGCATCGGACTCGCTACCGTTGAAAAATTTGTACAAGAAGGTGCTAAAGTCGCCATTTGGGACGTAGCCGAAAATGGCCACGCTGTGGCTCAACAATTGACGGATGCGGGACACACGGTACATTTTTTTCAGGTTTCAGTTACTGATCGGGATCAAATTGCCGCCGCTACCCAGCAGGTCATGGAGCTTTTTGGCCGCATCGATATTTTGATCAACAATGCTGGAATTACCAAAGACCGCACTTTGCTCAAAATGAGTACCGACGACTGGGACAAAGTAATTGGGATCAACCTTACCGGGGTTTTTAATTGCACCCAAGCCATAGCGCCAATCATGAAAGAGCAAAACTATGGCCGCATTGTTTCTACCGCTTCCAATGTAGGTTTGCGTGGAAACTATGGTCAAAGCAACTATGTGGCTACCAAGGCCGGTTTGATTGGCATGACCAAGGTTTGGGCCCTGGAATTGGGGCGTTTTGGCATCACCAGCAATTGTATTGCGCCGGGTTTCATCGAAACGGCCATGACTGACGCCATTCCTCCGGATGTAAAAAAACAATTGCTGTCGCACAATCCGCTGGGTTTCTGGGGGCAACCCGACGACATCGCTTACGGTTTTTTGTACCTCGCTAGCGATGAAGCCCGCTTCGTAAATGGAACGTGTTTGGTGATCGATGGAGGCTTCGCCAGGGATTAGAATTTTTTTCTTGGATGCTTGCTATAAAAATCAGTGGAGGTAGTGATAATCTTCAGTGCACAACTGATCAAAATGCTGCTTTTTTGCCGTTATTCCATGTTTCACAACCACAGAAAGCACAGCACAATGATCCGCAAAATTCTATTTCCCAGTGATTTTTCCCCTACTGCGCAAAATGCGTTTCGCTATTGCTTGGTATTGGCCAACTATTACCAGGCAACTGTAAAGGTAGTACACGTAGTCTATCCAGAATACACCATCATGGACATTCCAGTAGTTTCCGCCAACCTGACCCATGATAAAGTGGAGGCAGCGTATATCGCCCTCAACAGCTTTGTAGAATTGAATACTTCGCATTTGTTGAATCAAAAATTGATTGCCCAAAAACCGGACATCCAAGTTTCGGTAGAAGTAGGCGCTCCGGTGGCTGCCATTCATACCGTAGCCGAGCGCGATCAGATCGATTTAATTGTGATGGGTATTCAGTATGACCACAATGTTTTAGAAAAAAACTTTGGTAGCGTGACGACCGGAGTGGCGGAGCAAGCCCATTGTTCGGTTTGGATTGTTCCCGAAAGTTATGTCTGGGAAAAACCCCTGATTGCGGCGTATGCCAGCGACTTGTCTACTGGTGATGCTTTACATTTGCTACATGCCACTGAGCTATTGGAACCCTTCAGTGCTATTTTGCATGTGGTGCACATTGAAAATGATGAAGAAAAAAAATCCTTGGGCATCAGTAGATTGGAACGGATGATCAGCGATAATCGAGCGGTTTTGCAGATTCAATTTCACGAAGAGAAAAAAGATTCGGTGGTGGATGGACTGGAAAATTTTGCCGAAGAACACGATGTTAACCTGATGGTGATGTGTAGCCCTTCGCGTAACGTATTCCAGCGCATGTTTCATCATGGAAACACCTGGAAGATGGCTTTATCTACCAAAACGCCTTTGCTGATTTTGAAAAAAACAGGTTAAAATCAACACAATAGACAGTTAAAGCACTATTTTCATCCACCATAGAAAAAAGCACAGCCAAAAATAGCCTCCGGATGCTCACTGATACTTTGAATGAACCTGAAAGCTTGATTTTTCCTCGCATGTCTTTATTGTATGATCCTGTTTGTTTGGGTCATGACACCGGAGATCACCCTGAAAACAAAAAGCGCCTGCTGCTTTTTGATCGGTTGCCCATCACCCCTTTTTCCAATGGAGAAGCTTATTTGGAGTTGGTACACACGCCAGCTTATGTCCAAAAAGTAAAAGAATACAGCCGTGAATCCCTCCATCTGGATGCCGATACCTTGTTGTCGCAAGGAAGCTATTGGGCTGCTTGTCATGCGGCAGGGGCTGCGGTAGAAGCCTCGGAAAGTGGGTCTTTTGCTTTGGTTCGGCCTCCTGGGCATCACGCTCATGCCACCCACGGCAGCGGATTTTGTTTGTTCAACAACGTGGCTATTGCGGTTCAAAAACTCGTTGAGCAAGGAAAACGCGTACTCATTTTTGATTTTGATGGGCATCTGGGCGACGGTACATCCGCCATTTTTTACCGAACCGATAAGGTCTTGTATTGGTCGATGCACCAATATCCGGCATTCCCTGGACATGGCTTCATTAATGAAATAGGAGAAGGTATGGGTAAGGGTTTTAATTTCAACCTGCCTTTGCCTCCGGGCGTTGCCGACGATGTTTTTATACACGGCATGGAACATTTTTTACCACTAGCGGAACAGTTTCAACCCGATGTGGTAGCGATTTCAGCAGGATTTGATGCCAATCAATTTGATCCACTGCTGGATTTGCGTTTGTCGAATAATGCCTTTTATCAAATCGGGCAACAAATTGCGGCACGTTTTCCCCATGTTTTTGCCGTCATGGAAGGAGGATACCATTTGAATGAGCTGGAAAAAGGGGTGTTAAGTTTCCTTGCAGGGATGAATGGCCATCCGATGCCATTTGAAGAACCGCGTACGGTTTCCGGTATGCGGATTTGGGAGACTTACGAAATTTACCTGCATGGAGCTTTGGGAAAATTGAAGCCTTATTGGAAAATGTAATTTAGACATGCTCATTCCATAATATGTTTTTTTCATGGAGCACCAACTAGATAGACTATTCAAACCCAAATCGCTGGTCGTCATCGGCGATTTTTCCAATGGGGCTGCTCCAGGATACCAAGTGGTGCACAATTTGGTGCAAGCAGGGTTTAAAGGAGAGATCTATGCGGTCTCTCCTGACGGCATTACGCCGGGTACTGAAACCATTTATTCCCAAGTGGCGGATATTCCTACCAAAGTAGATTTGGCGTTGATTGCTATCTCCAAAGAAGCTTATTTAGAACAAGTTGAAGCCTGCGGCAAAGCTGGAGTAGGCGGCATTGCCATTTTATCATCTCCTTTTTACCCTGATCTAGAAATTGAACAGCAGGAATACAAACACTTGTTGGCCTTGTGCAAAAAATACTACCTGCGTTTGTTGGGGCCCAATAGTGTGGGCTTTATGCATCCGCGGGAGCGACTCAACGCCAGTTTTTCTTATAAAATGGCCTTGCCTGGAAATTTAGCCTTGATATCACAAAGCGGGGCTATTTTAAGTTCTATTTTGGATTGGTCCATTGCTCAACGGGTTGGATTTAGTTACGTGGTTGGTTCCGGTGCTATGTCAGATGTTGATATTGCGGATCTGATCGATTATTTGGGTTCAGATTCGCAGACTTCCTGCGTGCTCATCTACCTGGAAAGCCTCAAACAGGTAAGGCGATTTTTAAGTGCTGCTCAGGCTTTTTCACGCTACAAACCCATCATCGTACTAAAAGCTGGTCGCAGTAAGGAAGGCGGCTCGGCGGCCTTGTCGCATACTGGTGCGCTTGCTGGAAACGACGCCGTGTACGATGCCGCGTTCCGACGTTCGGGGATCATTCGAGTAGATACCATTGCACAGTTGTTTAACATTGCTCAAGCGCTGGCCTTGCAACCCCGCCCACGCAGCAACCATTTAGCCATCATTACCAATGGCGGCGGACCAGGGATTTTGGCTACCGATTACCTGATGGCCAACGGCGGTCAATTGTCTGCCTTTTCTGAACGTACCGTACATCAATTAGAAACTTTGTTGCCCCAAGCCAAAGATTGTCAGAATCCAATTGATCTACATGGAGCCATCGATCCGGAGGTATACACGGCTATTGTCCAAGCTTGTTTGCGGGATGAAAATGTGGACGGACTTTTGGCCATTTTTTCACCGCAAAACGCTGAACAAGGAAACGCGATAGCAGAAGCGTTGATCAAAGGAAAAGCCAAGGCCAATAAACCCGTTTTTACCGCATGGATGGGAGAAACCGACGTGCAAACCAGCCGAAAATTGTTGAAGCAGGGTCGTATTCCAAATTATCGTTTTCCCGAAAGTGCAGTGGATACTTTTTTGCGTATTGCTCGGTACGTTCGGGATTTGGAATTGCTTTATGAGACGCCTCCCGCCACGCCAGTCGACTTCCAACCGGATGTGGCCAAAGCCCGATCCATCATTGCCAATGCTCGTGCCGAAAATCGATTCGTATTGAATAATATGGAAGCGAAAGGCTTACTAGAAGCCTACGGCATTCCCGTTAATAAGGGCGCGCTTTGCCAAAATGTTGAGGCCGCTGTTCAGACCGCTAGGGAATTGGGCTATCCGGTAGTCGTGAAAATCGTATCTCCGGATATTGCCCATAAAAGCGAAGTCGGCGGAGTGGTCATGTCGGTGCAGGATGAATCTGCGCTAAGATCAGCCTATGAAAAAGTAGTACAAAACCTCAAACTGCTCCAACCTCAAGCTAAAATTGAGGGGGTATGGGTGGAAAAAATGATCCACAAACCCTTTGAATTGCTGATTGGAGCTAAAAAAGACC
>JBBRGN010000121.1:0-13522 GCA_038240665.1 Chitinophagales bacterium
CGATACGGTGGGGCAATGTGGTGGCACCAGAAGTACCCACGATCAACAACAGCCCAGTTTCCTTGGCCGTGCGCAGCGAGCTGTAGAGTTTAAAATATTTTTCATCGTACGCTTCATCAAACCACAGCACGTGTGGCCGCAGCAAATTGCCGCATTTTGGACAGCGGAGCAGTGCTATTTGTTCAAGAGTCAGTTCCTGGCCGCGCTCCAAAGGGATATCGGGAAACGGGTACAATTGGGTGCTACATTCACTGCCACAACGCGATCTTTCCAGCGTACCGTGGATAAAATAAGTCCGCTCCTCGGAGGAATGGGCTTTGAGGTGTAAGCCATCGACATTTTGCGACACCAAACGAAAACGGTCTTCGAAAATGGTTTCTAGTTGTTGGATGGCGACATGACCAATGTTGGGCTTGGCTTGGGCGCACATGGTGTAACGGTACAAAAACCATTTCCATACTTCCATTGGTTTGGCGCTAAACATCCGGTAAGTACCCATTTCTTCGGGGGTGTAATTGGCGGAACCTACCGTCCAGAAACCGTCTTTGTCGCGAAAAGTAGGAATGCCGCTATCCGCAGAAAGGCCTGCCCCAGAGAGCACCATCAGCTTTCGCTGACCAGCATAGAACTCGGCGAGGCCGGATTGTAAGGCCGTAGTAAGGTAGTGATAGGGTGTCATTGGCGGATTAATTAAGTGTCTATTTCAAGCGCTCAAATGGATCTTTCTCCAATCCTATCTCTCCAAAACTTTGACCATTTTTCAAATCCTTGATCGAAAACCCTAGTTTCCCGCCGCGTCGCTCGGATACCCAGGCACCGGTTTTTAATTGTTTCCATTCGCCCCAAGGAACTTTCAACCCACCGATGGGCAGCACTTTGACCCACATTTTCCAGGCCACTGGTCGGCCTTTGTCATCCAGAATCCACAGGTAAGCATCCCCAGGCGTAACGCCGCCGCTAGCATACGCGACCATCAGGTGGTCTTGGCCTTTTTTGTCTTTTACGATCGAACGGGTAACGCCAGCGTCAAAAATTTTGGTGGGAGCAATGAACCAGAATGAGTCGTTGCAAAAAATCGACCAAGCTTCCTTGAGCTGTTTTTTGGCTTCCTCACCGCTGAGTTCCAGGTTTTTTTCCCATACCCGTCCCGTTTGAGTATTCATGTTCAGCAAAATTTCTTGTTTGCCTTTGTGCAATTGTAGAAAGTTGCGGTATTTGTCCCACAAAAATTCATGGCCAAATACGCTCCAGTGAATCAGTCGCGTCGAGTCCCAAGCTGGAATATTGATAGCGGCAGCCATTTTTTTGGCGAGGGCTTCTGCGGCTGGGCCGGTTTGCCCAGTTGGGCGGGGCGAATGCAGCAAAAAACCGCTGAGACCTAAGCCGCCAACGATTAATACAAGGAGGAGCAAAAGCGCGATGGTAATTTTTTTCATTTGGTTGTTGTTGAATCTTTCTTTAAAAATACCTGGGAAACGGATAAAGTTGTAGCCCAGACTAAAATAAAAATGCAACAAATCGTGCTTTGAGCACAAACAAAACTTGGAATAAGCAATAAACCTTTATTTTTGCCGCACAATCTCCGTTCAAATGTACAAAGGCAAGAAAGTAATCGTTGTCCTCCCGGCTTACAATGCCGAACTTACGCTCCTCAAAACTTACGACGAAATTCCCCTCGATCTGGTGGATGAGGTGGTACTTTGTGATGATGCCAGTCGCGACAAAACGGCTGAACTGGCGCGTAGTATTGGCATCCAGCACGTGATCAAACACGAAAAAAACAAAGGGTATGGCGGCAATCAAAAAACGCTGTACCGCAAAGCGCTGGAATTAGACGGCGACATCATCATCATGTTGCATCCAGATTATCAGTACACGCCCAAGTTGATACCAGCCATGGTAAACATCATCGGCGAAGACCTGTATCCGGTAGTGCTGGGTTCGCGGATTTTGGGCAAGGGAGCCTTGGAAGGGGGGATGCCAGTCTACAAATACATCGCCAACCGTTTTTTGACCTTTGCACAAAATGTATTGGTCAATTACAAGTTATCGGAATACCACACCGGTTATCGCGCTTTTAGCCGACAGGTGTTGGAAGGCATCAATTTTGAAGAGAACTCCGATGATTTTGTTTTTGACAATGAAATGCTCTCGCAGATCATTTATGGTGGGTTTGCCATCGCTGAAGTAACTTGTCCGACGAAATATTTTGAGGAAGCATCATCCATCAACTTCAGGCGCAGCATGAAGTATGGTATTGGTGTATTGCGGGTGTCGCTGGGGCATTTTTTGCAACGTACAGGCATGGCTAACTATAAGATGTACCGAGTACCAACGGTAAAATCTTGACCTACAGAACAGAAGAAAGCTTTAGGTGTCGGAATAGTTGAATCTCTCCGACACCTATATATTGTTCTGAACGGGTTTACATCACGATGGTCTGTACAAAAGGCAATTTATCCGGATAATCTGTGGTAAAGTGCAACCCTCGGCTCTCGCGGCGCATCCGCGCTGATCGCGTAATCAAGTAAGCGATGGTAATCAAATTGCGCAATTCGCAGAGTTGCGGGCTAATCGTGGTGGTATTGTACAGGTCTTCGGTTTCTATATACAGCAATTCCAACCGATCTAGCGCCCGTTTCAAACGTACATTGGAGCGCACAATGCCCACATAACTGCTCATTACTTCCTTGAGTTCTTTCAAACTTTGGGTGATCAATACCATTTCTTTGGGATCCATGGTGCCACTGGCATTCCAATTTGGGATGCCGCTTTGAAGGTTCCAAGAATCGACCCTTGCCACTACATCGGTGGCAATACGGTGAGCAAAAACCATGGCTTCGAGCAATGAATTGGAAGCTAGTCGATTGGCCCCATGCAGCCCCGTACAGGTACACTCGCCCACAGCGTACAAGCGATTCAAGGTACTGCGCCCCATTTCATCCACTTTAATGCCGCCACACATATAATGGCAAGCTGGTACCACCGGGATCATGTCCTTCATGGGATCAATGCCGATGGTTTTGCATTTTTCATAAATGGTCGGAAAATGGGCGATAAACGCCTCCGGATCTAGGTGCCGACAATCCAAAAACATACATTCCTCCCCGCGGATCTTCATCTCGTTGTCGATGGCGCGGGCCACAATATCACGTGGCGCTAGAGATTTGCGCGGGTCATATTTTTCCATGAACTCTTCCCCTTCCCGCGACTTGAGGATGCCGCCAAATCCACGCACGGCTTCAGATACCAAAAATACGGGGTTATCTCCCCCTGGATTGTACAACGCAGTAGGGTGAAATTGTACAAACTCCATGTTTTCCGTCCAACCCTTGGCGCGGTAAGCCATGGCAATGCCATCGCCAGAAGCGATGACCGGATTGGTGGTACTGCGGTACACTTGTCCGGCCCCGCCAGTAGCTACCACTGTAGCTTTGGCCAAAAAAGTTTCAATGTCTCCGGTTTGTTTGTTGAACACATAGGCGCCATAGCATTCAATGTCTTTGCGCAAGCGGGTGACGGTGTGCCCCAAGTGATGTTGGGTGATGAGGTCTACCGCAAAATAATGCTCGTGGACGTGAATATTAGGAATGCTATCCGCCTTAGCGATCAGTGAGCGCTGCATTTCCCAGCCTGTTAGGTCCTTGTAGTGGAGGATACGGTTTTCGGAATGACCGCCTTCCCGCCCCAAATCGTAATCATTATTGGTTTTTTTATCAAACCGAGCGCCCCAATCAATGAGTTCGCGTACGCTATCGGGGCCTTCCTTTACCACGATGTCCACGATGACTTCATTACAGAGGTCGTCGCCGGCATCAAGCGTATCTTCATGGTGTTTTTGGAAAGAGTCAGTATCAGTTTCCCACACTGCCGCTACGCCGCCTTGGGCATAACGTGTATTGCTTTCTCCCTCAATGGTCTTGGTGAGAACGTCAATTTTTAGATCAGGTCGGGCTTGGGCAATTTTGATAGCGGTGGTCAGTCCGCCGATCCCGGAGCCAATAATCAGGACATCGGTTTCGATCATGGTTTGGTTTTTTTCAAAAAAACAACTTAAAATGGCAGCGTGCTTTCCTTCAAGCAGCCTTACGGGATCAGCAAAATCGCTGGGTCAAAATTGGCAACTTATTACTGACCCTTTGCTTTTACCAACAATCTTAGTCAGCTTTAGGTCAAAAAAAGACTGTTTTTGTGCAAAAAAAAGCAGCAATGAAGGAAAGTTACCGGAAATATAATTTGGTATGATGGATTTACAACCATAAGCTGTTTGGTAGTTTTCAAATTTTTCAGGATTCTACCTCATTTGTTTTGGCAAAACGCTGCTAACCGATTTTATCTCAGGATATCGACCCGCAACACTTACTGAGAAAAAAAGTAATTTTCCTTTCGCTAAAAAGGGTAAAGTGTATACCTTTGCTGCGATTTGGCGAATACTTACTATTAAAGAGGGCAAAAGTGAAATTGAAGATACCACCATTCTGCAACATCGTGTTCCTTTTTTCTTTGATTTTGTGGAGTTTAACTCCGCTACAAGCTCAGGAATCTGAACACCATGCTGGCGGCGAAGCTGCCGAGACCTACGACCCGGTTGGTACCGTAATGGAACACATTGCCGATGCCAATGAGTTTCACGTATGGTCGGGCATACACATTCCGCTACCTTGCTTCCTTTATGCGCCAAGTCAGGGATGGTCTTTTTTCTCATCCAGCATTTTTGAGCATGGCCACAAAGCCATCGACGGGTACGTAATCAACGAAGGCCGGGTGAACCGCGTTGCAGATCCTGCATTCCCCAAAGGCGAGGCCCATTTAGAAGGCATCGTGCGCAAGGTGGAAAAAAAGCTACTCAAGGGCAAAGAAAAAGAAGTGGACGTTTTTTATGCTGTTCATGAAGGTCAAGAATGGCTTTTGGATAAGCCCAGCACCTTAGATGGAGGGATGCTAGGCGGAGGGATTACCTCTTTTTATGATTTTTCCATTACTAAGAATGTGTTCACTATGCTCTTGGCGGCCTTGTTGCTGATCGTATTGTTTACCACCGTATCGCGGGCTTATGTAAAAAATGCCGGTAAAGCACCATCAGGCATTCAATCCTTTTTTGAGCCCTTTTTTGTTTTCATCCGCGATGAAGTGGCACGTCCTAATATCGGCGAAAAGCACTATGAGCGTTTCCTGCCTTTTATCATGACCCTTTTCTTCTTCATCTTGTTCTGCAACCTTTTTGGTTTGCTCCCGTTTTTTCCAGGTGGTTCTAACGTAACGGGCAATTTAGGCGTTACGCTGGTTTTGGCGGTATTTACTTTTATCATTGTCAACATCAACGGCAACGGACACTATTGGCAGCACATCTTTTGGATGCCAGGTATACCAGCTTGGGTGAAAATCATCCTTACCCCGGTGGAAGTTTTGGGTTTGATCATCAAGCCTTTCTCTTTGATGATTCGTTTGTTTGCCAACATTTCAGCTGGTCACATCATCATCCTGAGTTTGATCGGTTTGGTCTTTTTGTTTGGACAAAACGGTGCCAATTTTGCGGGTGCTGGAGCTGGGTTGGTAATCGGCGGTTTGTTTACCGCTTTCATGAACCTAATCGAATTATTGGTGGCTTTTTTGCAAGCGTTTATTTTTGCGATGCTGACGGCATCTTATATTGGCGCAGCAGTAGAAGAAGGACACCACGATCATGCGCATGATCAGCATCACGAGGAAGCCCAAGCGCACTAAGCGTAAGCGCTGGTAGCTCATCCAAGTGTTGGAGAAATTGAATTTTTATCACATCATAAATATTTTTACAATGGGAGCAATTGGAGCTGGAATTGCGGCACTGGGCGCAGGAATAGGCGTAGGTCTGATCGGTAGCCGCGCAATGGATGCCATCGCACGTCAGCCTGAAGCTGTAAACGACATTCGCGCAAGCATGATCCTTACTGCCGCTTTGGTAGAAGGTGCTGCTTTGTTCGCAATCGTAGTAGGTTTGTTGGCTGGTTAATTTTAACCTGCCCAAAACGCAGAAAGATTGAACTGTGAGCGGTTGGCGAATGGTTCAATCTTTTCTTGCTACCTTCCCATTTTTTTTGCTTTAAACATCAAAAATCAAGTATACCATGGCGTTAATGGTTTTTTTGGCAGACTTTTCAGTTATCAAACCCGATCCAGGGTTGATTCTTTGGACTTCCATTATCTTTTTGTTGGTATGGGTCATCTTGGGTCGTACTGCCTTTCGTCCAATTCAAAATGCGTTGAAAAAACGCGATCAAGACATCCAAACCGCCCTTGATGAAGCCAAACTTGCCCGTGAAGAGATCGGCAAAATGCAATCGCAAAATGAGCAATTGTTGAAGCAAGCCAGCGAAGAGCGCGCTCAAATTTTGAAAGAGGCCAAAGAAGCCAAAGAAGGCATCATCAGCGAAGCACGTGAAACGGCTAAGGAAGAAGCGCAAAAAATCGTCAATGCTGCGAAAGTAGATGTAGATCACATGCGCTTGGAAGTGCTGACCAGCATCAAAAATGATTTGGGCGAAATGGCGCTTGACATCGCAGAGAAACTGGTGCGCAACGACTTGAAAGGCAATGCCGAACAAGTAGACTTGTCGCGCAAGTTGGTGAATGAAATCAAGTTTAACTAAAGATATCTTGGTAGGTTTTTTTGAAAAAAAATTCAACCAACGGAAAACTCGGTCATGTCTATAAACCGCATTACTTCAAGATACGCCAAGTCCCTTTTGGAATTGGCCATCGATCAAAACGTGCTCTCGCAGGTTAATGACGATATGCAATCCTTGCTGAAACTTTGCAAAGAGAGCAGCGAATTTGCCAGCTTTTTGCGCAGCCCAGTGATCCGCTACGACAAGAAGAAAAAAGTATTTGACCTACTTTTGGCCAAGTCTTTTCAACCGTTGACGAGCTTGTTCATCAACCTACTGGCTTCAAAACAACGCGAATATTACCTGCAAGAAATTGCCGAAGAATTCATCCTACAGTACCGGTTCCACCGAGAGATATCGCAGGTAAAGGTGATTTCAGCAGCACCGCTAACGCCGGAATTGTTGCAATCGATTCAGCAAAAACTAGAGCTCAGCTCAACGGGCTTTTCCACCGTGGAAGTCATTACCAAAATTGACCCGAATTTGATCGGCGGTTTTGTGATCGAATACGAAGGGAAAGTTTACGATGCCAGCATCAAACACCAATTGGAACTGATGAAAAAACAGTTCCAAATCAACTTGTATGAAAGCCAGGTTGGTCGTTAATTTTTTTTCAAAAAACAACTTTTTTCAACATAACCAATCTGTCCCTACTGGCAGGTAGAAAATTCCAAAGTCATGGTTGATGTAAGACCAGAAGAAATATCGCAGATACTTAAGCAGCAGATTTCCGGCTTCGGCAACACCGCAGAGTTGGAAGAGTACGGTACCGTATTGCAAGTGGGCGACGGTATTGCTCGTGTTTACGGCTTGAACAGTGCTCAAGCCGGTGAATTGGTGGTATTCGAAACAGGAGTGGAAGCGATCGTTTTGAACCTAGAAGAAGACAACGTAGGTGTTGTATTGATGGGTTCTAGCGAAAGCATCAAAGAAGGTTCTCGTGTCCGCCGAACCGGTCGTATTGCTTCGATTCAGGTGGGAGATGGTTTCACTGGCCGGGTAGTGAATACGCTTGGTCAGCCTATTGATGGTCGCGGACCGATCGAAGGCACAAAGTATGATATGCCTTTGGAGCGTAAAGCCCCCGGAGTAATCTACCGCCAACCCGTAACGGAACCTTTGCAGACGGGCATCAAGGCCATCGATGCCATGATTCCAATCGGTCGGGGTCAACGGGAATTGATCATCGGCGACCGCCAAACTGGTAAGACGGCGATTGCGATCGATACCATCATCAACCAGCGGGAGTATCACGAGCGCGGCGAAACGGTTTATTGTATTTATGTGGCATCTGGTCAGAAAGCATCTACTGTAGCTCAGGTGGCTAAAACCCTTGAAGAATACGGCGCTTTGGATTATACCGTGATTGTATCTGCTTCTGCTGCTGATCCAGCACCGTTGCAGTTCTATGCTCCATTTGCGGGCGCTGCCATCGGCGAATTTTTCCGTGACACGGGTCGTCCAGCTTTGATTATTTATGATGACCTTTCTAAGCAAGCAGTTGCTTATCGCGAGGTGTCTTTGTTGCTTCGTCGCCCTCCAGGCCGTGAAGCCTATCCTGGCGACGTTTTCTACTTGCACTCTCGTTTGCTCGAGCGCGCAGCGAAAATCATCGCCAACGACGATATTGCGCGCAGCATGAACGACTTGCCCGATTCGCTAAAAAATGCTACCGATGCTACCGGCGCACCCCTAGTAAAAGGAGGCGGTTCTTTGACGGCCCTACCGATCATTGAAACACAGGCTGGCGACGTATCTGCTTATATTCCTACCAACGTGATTTCCATCACCGACGGTCAGATCTTCTTGGAATTGAACTTGTTCAACGCTGGTGTTCGCCCTGCCATCAACGTAGGTATCTCGGTATCTCGTGTAGGGGGTAATGCTCAGATTAAGTCGATGAAAAAGGTATCAGGTACCCTGAAACTGGATCAAGCACAATACCGTGAATTGGAAGCTTTCTCAAAGTTTGGTTCTGACCTTGACGCCACTACTCAAGCGATATTGGAAAAAGGAAAGCGCAACGTAGAAATCCTAAAGCAACCACAATACTCTCCAGTGAGCGTTGAGAAACAGGTTGCTATGATCTACATTGGTACCAACAACTTGGCAAAAGATGTTCCGGTCAATAAAATGAAAGAGTTTGAAGAGGTCTTTTTGATGAGCTTGGAACAACGATTCCCGGAGATTCTAGCCAACTTCAAAAAAGGCAAGTTGGAAAACGAAGACCTAGCGCTGGTACGTGCTTTGGCCAACGAATTGACAGCTGCTTATAAATAATCAACATGGGTGCTAATTTAAAAGAAGTACGCGAGCGGATTAAGTCGATCATCAATACACAGCAGATTACCAAGGCCATGAAAATGGTTTCGGCGTCGAAGTTGCGTAGAGCACAGATGGCGATCCAGCAGATGCGTCCTTATGCCGATAAGCTAAATGCAATGCTGCGCAATATCCTTTCCAATTTGGATGGCGATGCATCAACTGTATACGGTATTGAGCGTCCACTGGAGCGCGCCTGCGTGGTGGTGGTTACGTCCAATAGGGGTCTGTGTGGAGCGTTTAACTCCAACGTGTGCAAGGCAGCAGTCGCAGTGATCGATCAGAAGTATGCCCAAGTACGTGCTAAAGGCGGCCTAGAAATCCTTTGCATCGGTAAAAAAGGCTTCGAATTTTTTCGCAAACGGTACACCGATTGTTACGTCAATAACGAATTTGTAGCGCTTTTCGATGATTTGAGCTTCGATAACGTGGCAAAAGTATCTACTCAATTGATGGAAGGCTTCGAAAGCCGCAAATACGATGCCATCGAAGTGTCTTACAGTCGCTTCAAAAACGCCGGTGTTCAATATGCTACCGCAGAGCAATTTTTGCCGGTATTAAAATTGGAATCCAGCGGAGATAGCAAGTTGAAAGCGGATTATATTTTTGAACCGGATAAACAGGGGTTGTTGGCCTATTTGGTGCCCAGCATCCTGAGAACCCAGTTTCAAAAGTTTTTGCTGGATACCCATGCATCTGAACACGGTGCTCGGATGACGTCGATGGACAAAGCATCGGATAATGCCAACGAAATCTTACGTGATTTGAAGATCAACTACAACAAGGCGCGTCAAGAAACCATTACCAACGAAATTTTGGAAATTGTAAGTGGCGCGGCTGCACTCGGCGGAAAATAGAGATTGCCACCCAGTCCGCACTACCCAAGAGATCTACGTCTAATAAAACGAAAACGACAAGAGAGGTTTGCTGTGAATTCAGCAACCTCTTTTTGTTTTTTTTACACTTGCTCCAAAAAATTAAATCCTACGTAGACTAGCGTATCTCGACTCTAATCCTGATATTGGTTTTGTTTGATTCCAGATCCCAATATTGCTTGTAAAACCAGTACATGAAAGCCATTATTCCAGTTGCCGGTGCAGGCACTCGCTTACGTCCACTCACGTATACCCAACCCAAACCGCTGATACCCGTGGCTGGCAAGCCTATTTTGTCTTTTATCATCGATCAATTGGTAGGAGTGGGTATCCAGGATTTTGTGTTTGTGATTGGATACTTGGGCGAAAAAATAAGAAATTACGTAGAACAGGCTTACCCTGATCTGAACAAAACTTTTGTCAATCAAGAGGTGCGTTTGGGTTCCGCTCATGCCATATGGACAGCTCGGGAATCCATCCGCGATGCCCAGGATTTATTTATATTTTTTGGAGATTCCATCATCGACTTCGATTTTCAACGGGTGGTCATGGAGCCTTACAACTGCCTGGGTGTAAAAAAAGTCAATGATCCCCGGGAATTTGGCGTAGTAGAATATGGAGAAGACGGCTTGGTGAATCGCATGGTCGAAAAACCGCGAATACCCAAATCCAACATGGCCATGGTGGGTTTTTATAAAATCAAATCGGTAACCCCGTTGATTGAAGCGGTAGAATACAACATCAGCAACAACTTGCGTACCGAAGGCGAATTTCCGCTTACCGATGCCCTCATGCGCATGATCGATCAAGGCGAACAGTTCAGTACCATTGAAGTCGACAACTGGTTTGATTGTGGCAAAAAAGATGTGTTGTTGGAAACCAATGCCACGCTGCTCAATCGGGCAGGGTACGCGGATAATGAACTGCCACCCCACAACAACTCCATTTTTATTCACCCGGTTTCCATTGGCGACAATTGCGCGATTACCAACTCCGTCATCGGCCCCCACGTCACCATCGGCCACAATGTCAAAATTGACTATTCTATTGTGCGCAATTCAATCATCGGCAATTACGCCAGCATCCAGGAAATCATTTTGCAAAAATCAGTGGTAGGCAACGATGCTTCCATTACCGGCATGCGACAAAGCCTGAACATTGGTGACAATACTGAGATTGACTTCAGCGGTGCGAATGCGTAAAAGCTTATTTTCTATCTCCTAGCCAAACCAACTTCGCGGCTTCGTCCACATTTTCTTTGCTCAATTCAATCTGGGCCAAGTGATGCAGCAGCTCTGTCGCACCTGAATCCTGGAGGATTTTCGCTATTTCAGGGGTCTCCGCCAAAGCATCCAAACTTTCGTTACTGGGAATCTGATTGATCCCCGCAAGTAGCCCCAAATCATTGCCAGTCAAAACCTTACTCCACCTTACCGTTTCAGGCAGCTGATCAAAACCGATGGCCAACTTATCCAATGGGCGGAACAGCGTATGAACGGCTTCATCACTGGCCCGGACATAAAAAGCGCGACCTAGGCGTCCCATCAGGTCAATACGGTGTGGATCAACCCGGCCTTGTTCATCAAAGATGGATTCGCTGGCGTGAATGCGTACGATTTCACAAATGATGAGATGCCCCGCCCCCGCTTGTTCGCCAAGGGTGATGATGTCAATGACCTTGCATTCCATTTGAGCGGGCGATTCCTTCACACGGAAAGGTTTTACCAAATCAGAAGGCAATGGCGTGAAACCTGCTTTTTCAAATTCGTTGACACCGCTGGGGTATTCGATGCTGGCCAGTGACATCTGGCGGACAATCGGATAGGTTACCACGTTTACAACCACTTCCCTGGTGGCCATAACGTTGTTTAAGGTATCTTTGGTGGTGTTGCTGCCAGCACGACGATTGGAGGAAAAAACCAAAATCGGCGGCGCTGAACTAAACAGATTATAAAAACTATATGGCGCCAGATTGGGGTTACCATCCGTATCCACGGTGCTGACAAAAGCAATGGGGCGGGGAGCAACAATCCCAACCAACAAAGCGTATAGATCAGGTTGGGCAATTTGAGTAGGGTCGATAATCCGCATGGTCAAAAGGATTAGTTGTTGATGTAGAATCTTAATGTTTACAAAAATAATAGGCTTGAGGTAATCGACGTAATGGATATCAAAAATGAAGACTTTTTTCTTAATTGCAATCTTTTTTTAATTTAAGGAAATCTAATAATCAATCCATCCTTTATGAAACTTTCTTTTAATCAATTCCTTTTAGTGCTGCTGCTGATTGTAGCGGTCCTTTATGTCGGAAAATATTTTTATCAACGCCCCCAATTTGTCAATGGGCATACAGCGCCAGATTTCACCGCTAAAACAATCAACGGCGAAAAGATCAGCCTTTCGTCTTTACGAGGTCAATATGTACTACTCGATTTCTGGGGCAGCTGGTGCGGCCCTTGCCGGATGGACAACCCAAATCTGGTTGCATTGTACGAGCGTTATCATGGAACAGCATTCAAAGACGCCAAAGATTTTACCATTGTAAGCGTAGCCATCGAGCGCAATGCGGAAAGTTGGAAAAGAGCAATGATGCAGGACGGCTTAACTTGGCCTTATCAGATCCTTGATCTCACTACCAGTATGCGTTTTATTAATTCCCCCGTAGCTGGAATATTTAAAATCAGATCTTTGCCCAGTTCTTATTTGATCAATCCCAATGGAAATGTGATGGGCGTAAATTTGAGTGCTGCAGAAATTGAAAAATTGTTGCAACGCCATAAATGACGCGCAGTCAGCATTTTTACCACTCACGTTATTCCCTACATTTTTGATAAAAGCGATTCATTTATTTACCCCATCTGTCAGTTTTTGCCAAAACATGCTGACAAAATGACCAAAAACCATTCCTGGCAAAGAAATTGCGGGATGTTTTTTCAAAAAACCAAATATAGTGAGCGAGCCAGATAACGACAATCAAGTACATGATGATTCTATTGCGGAAACCGTACATGAATCATCATCAGTAGAGCATACCGTTGAAGATAAACTTGCATTACTTCAAAAGGAGAATGACGAGCTGCGCGACAAATTTCTGCGTACTTATGCGGAATTTGACAATTTCAAAAAACGCAGTTTGCGTGAAAAATTAGACTTATTGAGTACGGCAGCTCAAGACACCATAAAGTCTTTACTGCCTGTTCTTGATGATTTTGACCGCGCAAAAAGAATGGCTGAACACGGTGACAGCAAAGAACCTTTTCCTGAAGGCGTAAATTTGGTCTACCACAAATTGTACAACACCCTCAAAAATTTGGGTTTGGAGGAAATGGATACCACCGGACAGGGTTTTGATCCAGAATTTCATGAAGCCATTACCGAGATTCCGGCTCCTACTGCGGATCTTAAAGGCAAGGTGGTAGATACCATTGAGAAAGGGTACAAAATTAAAGATAAAATTATCCGCCACGCCAAAGTCGTAGTAGGTAATTAAGGAATAGGTGGAGTGAAGTTTCGGTTGATCCCCAACTATATTCCCTAAAATCACAATTATGGCTAAAAGAGATTATTACTCGGTTCTTGGCTTAGATAAAAATGCCGATGCCGATGCGATAAAAAAATCTTATCGGAAGCTGGCGATGCAGTACCATCCAGATAAAAATCCGGGTTATAACGCTGCTGAAG